>NZ_JBNDKT010000030.1:0-97933 GCF_050435685.1 Paraburkholderia sp. GAS448 | reverse complement strand
TCGTGCCGCCCACCACGTAGCTCGGCGCCGAGACCGTACCGTCCGCGTTCACCGTCGAACCACCGCCCAGGGCATCAGCCACCGAGCTGCTCACGTCGAACAGCTGCGAGCCGTTCACCGCATCCACGCTGGAGGCGTTCACCGCACCGGCTGCCACGTTGTGGATCGCCACCGGCGTACCCGCGTTGCCCAGCGTCACGCTGTCGTGTGCCGACGTGTCGTACTGCACCGCGTTCTGGTCCGTGCCACCGCCGCTACCGGACGCCGCTGCCGCGATCGCGTCACCCACGTTCTGGTACGTCTCGCCGTTCACCGTATACGACGGCGCGACGATCGAACCATCCGCGCCAACGCTTGCGCCACCGCCCAGTGCCGTCGTCACATCCGTCAGTTGGCTTACGTTCACCGCGTCAGTAAGTCCCGTACCGGCTGCGACGTTGATGATCTGACGCTCAGACCCGACTGCGCCGACCGACACGGTGTTCGCACGATTCGTTGTCGAATTTGCGCCCAAAGCCACCGAGTTCGTCGCCAGTGCACCGACACTCGCCAAACGGCCGATCGCTACAGAATTCTGCGTCGCGACGCTGGTGAGCGTACCCACGCTGATAGCGTCTGCAACTTTAGCGCCCGCGCCATTGCCGATAGCAATCGCGTTGCTGGCGGTCGCCTGCGCAGTGAAGCCCAGTGCGGTTGATGATGCGCCAGTGGCGTTCGAACCGTTACCCACAGCCAGCGCATTGGTTTGAGTTGCCGATGAGTTGCTGCCGACCGCCTGCGCGTTCTGACCAATCGCCGATGCGCCCATACCGATCGCCATGGCGCCGCTGCCGTCTGCGGTTGACTGCGCACCAATCGCCGTAGCGGCGAAGCCACTTGATTTTGACATCGCACCAATGGCAATGCCGTAATTGCCCGACTGGACCGACGCGTTGTCGCTGCCGTCGCCAGCGCCATCCACTTGAACGTACGGGTCATTGCCTGCCACCGACTCGAGACCAATGCTGTCGAGAGGTTGAGCAGCCTGGAGAGGCTGAGCAGCCATTCGCGTGCTCAGCGCCGACACCTGGTCGCCGATGCTGCTAAGAGCCGACATCGTGCTCGCCGAGGCGCCACCAACCATCGTTTGCACCTGGCCCAATGTTGCGGCGTCGCTAGCTGCCGTGCCGTCGGCGACGTTCGTGATCCGGCGCTGCAGGCCGGCATTACCCACCGACACGGTGCCAGCCTGGTTCGCCACCGAGCCAAGGCCGATTGCCACCGAGTTGAGCGCCGTCGCGCTCGCCGCCGCACCCGAACCAAAACCGCCGATATACGGATTGCTGCCGCCGCCCGCATTGGCCACTGCCTTGTTCAGCTGGTCCACGTTGACCGCATCCGTGCCTGCCGTACCCGTCGCCACATTGCTCAGCGTCACCGGCGAGCTCGCACCCGTGCCGCCCAGCGTCACCTTGTTCTTCGCCGCGCCGTCGTACACCACCGCCAGCGATGCGCCCGTGGTCGGGTCAATCAAGCCACCGTTCTGCAGCGAGTCCTTCAGGTCCGAGACGTTCTGGTTCGTTGCGAACAGCTGCGAACCGTTCACCGCGTCCGTGCTCGATGCGTTCAACGCACCGGCTGCCACGTTGGAGAGCGTTACCGGAGCCTTCGCACCCGTGCCACCCAGCGTGACCGTGTTCTTCGCTGCGCTGTCATAAACCACAGCCAGCGACTGACCGGTCGTCGGGTCAATCACGCCACCGTTCGTCAGCGAGTCCTTCAGGTCGCTGATGTCGCCAGCGTTCTGCGTCACGCGGCCATCGATGTTGGCGACCGCATCGCCGACGTTGTTCACCGTCGTGCTGCCACCTGCCAGCGAATAGCTCGGTGCCGTGATCGTGCCATCCGTGTTGACCGTCGAACCGCCACCCAGGCTGTCCGCCACGCTCTGCGCCAGACCGAACATCTGCGAACCGTTCACCGCGTCATTGCTCTTTTCGTCCACCGCACCGGGTGCCGTCTCGATCGTTCCGGTGATCGTCAGGTCATTGATCGTGACGTGGTTAAGATATGTCTCGCCATTTACATAGAGGTCTCCGCCAATCGACATGTTTGTAGCATTCGACTTGTCGTCGTTAGCCCAGGCGAGGATCCGGTTCGTCTGAGTTGCCACATCCGAGACTCCACAAATCGGGCCAGGGTCGCTATTGCCTTTACTCTGATTGAAAAAGTTGGCGTCATTATTCGTGCCATCCTTGTCGGTCGCGTAGCCCACGGTGAGTGAACTCGCGCCATTGTAAACTCCATAGCCTAGATCAGTGCATTTCGCGGTGCCAGTTCCGGACCCCTCTCCAGTGGTAACAAAAATACCCCCCACATACGTCGCGGCGGCCATGGCCGAGGACACCCCTCCGCCGATAAGCGCGAAGGCCAGCCCGCACTCGAGAGCCAAACGTCCGCCACGCAGGCGGAATGTGGGAGACTCCTCCCTCGCCTCTACTTTTTCCGAACGCATGCCGCCGCGCGAGCACTGCGCATCCTCTCCCACGACAACGTATGCGGACCTTGCTCGGCTCCAGACCACCCTGAATATCTTGTTCATGACTCTTTCCAACCCAGTAAATTATGTTGAGTAAAAACGCTAAGAAATCGTCCTGCCATTTCACAAATGCATTTAGCAATACCAGGTCAGTTCATATATTTCTCTCGACGCATTTACAGGGTCGCATCGGGAGCACATTCCCATATTCGAAACGATTTGGCCTGAAACGGTTGCTATAACTCTGAACGTTGCTGGTGATTTATGCGCTAATCGGCGCTTAGGACGTAAACGAATTCTGATGCTTGCAATCTCATTGCAATGTAGTCCGCGTCCTATATTTGCGTCGGACTGGTCCGGAATTGACGTTTTTTGAATATTCATTAAGTCCATCGAAGCAGCGAAACGTGCTGGTGTGATCAAGGCCGCGAGCGTGAAGCGGGTGATCGTCGACACAACGGTGATGGAAAAAGCGATCGCCCATCCGACCGATTCGTGCTTGCCTGAGCGGTGTCGCGAACATCTGGTGAAGGCTGCGGCCCGCAATGGCCTGAAGCTGCGGCAGAACTACAACCGCGAGGCGCCGCGTCTGGGGCTGCAGATTGGTCGCTACGTTCGCGCGAAGCAGTACAAGCGCATGAGGAAGGCATTGCGCACGCTGCGTTCGCGCGTTGGACGGGTGATCCCCCAAGGGGACTTCCTTCGGGGCGTGCGCGACGTGGAGCGACAGGTCGCCCAGGTGGCAGACTCAGGCCGTGCTGCCCTGCTGGATCTGATCTACCGCACGAAGCGCGTCCTGGCACAGAAGCCGAAGGACAAGAACAAGCTTTATGCGCTGCACGCACCGGAAGTCGAGTGCCTGGCCAAAGGCAAGGCCCGCGAGCCGTGCGAATTCGGGGTGAAAGTGTCGATCACGACACGAGAAACGAATTGTTCAGGTCCGACGACTTAGTCGCAGCAAGAAGATGATCAGCGCGCAAAATCCTGGACGATGGAAAACTCCGCGTCGACCGGGTAGTCGATCGGCCGCGCTATGCGACCGAAAGCGAATGATCGCTTGGTCCCTGCAGACGTTCAGCAGCGAATCCGGGCGCGTCGGCCAGAAGACAGCAATCCACCGCGGCATATGATCCGTAACGGCGGTCATATCCGTGTCAGTTACTCCTTTGCAGGTAATGCCCCTCCCACTCGCGTAACATCTGTTTTCTACGCTGCGGAGACGCATACATGAAGTCGTTCATATTCGACAGAAATCGCATTTGCTCGCGTTTGGACAGCGCCCCGAACTTAATCAACAGTTCGCGTATTCTCGCAATGTCATCCGTATTCATGGTCGATCCTTAGCACGAATTTTTGCCATCGGCCCTAAATACGCAAAATGCCGCGGTGAAACTGCTGCGGCGCAATTTTGTCTCCCTCCACAACCGTTAAATTATTTGGGGATATAGTGGACGGCACGAGTCCGCTCTCGATCCCGTAACGCACCAGATCAGCGTCCCGCGCGATGCCCAGCTTGACCATTGCCGTGGTCTTTTGCGTACTGATTGTCTTTTTGCTGCGATGCAATAGCATGGCAATTTCCGTAACCGACATTCCAGACACAAAAAAACGCACCACGTCAAGTTCCCGCTTCGTTAGCGGGGAACCGGCCGCGCTGCCGCGGACGCCGGGTTTGATCGATGCGGCGATTGCCACCATCCGCGGTGACAGATAACGGCCATTCGAGTATGCGGTATGAACGGCCGTCGTCAGATGGTCAACCGAATCAGCTTTGCTCAGAATGCAATGAATCCCCATATCCAATAGCGAGCGCACGACCGCTGGACTCTCCAACATGCTCAACACAACGATTTTGAGATTCGGATAACGCTGGCTAATCAGGGAGAACAGCGCCAGGCCGTCACCATAGTCGCCCCCGGGCATCACATAGTCTGACACCAGCACGTCGCACGGGAGCCGGTCCAGCGTTGCAATAAGCGCTGTCGAATTTTTCGCAGCGTCGATAACGGAGATCGTGCGACTCTTCTCCAGGCCATGACGCACGCCCTCGAGGATCACAGGATGATCGTCAGCGAGAACTACGCGGATCGTCAATGAGTTCATGGTTGATTTCCATTGAAGGATGCAGCTGGACAGGATGCGGCTGGAATCATTCGGAGAGCCCAATTAATCAACAGCGGGCCACTCCAGCCATCAAGGTCGCCTTCAAAATGCGCGACCGGCTCCGGGATGGACATGCGCCGGACGGTGCGTCGGCGTCAGGATAAGGGCGCTAAGGGCCACGGGTCGCCGCACCTCCGTCACCTCACTGGAAGCTCACCGCAGTACGCATCATCACCAGGGGCACGTCCAGACAGCTGGCGCAAGTCACAAGGTAGATGAATCGCAAACGCGATCACGTTTTTGCCCGAGCCGACATCGGCCGCACCAGATGTCCCGTTCGAACGTCCGCGCGATGCCCCTTTTCGTACCCGCCGACGGCATCGCGAGCCATCGGCTCATGCGACGCAATCGCTCGCTTCAAACCGCACTGCGCGGCATGTACGTGAAACCATGATCGAGATGTACGTGACGGGAATGCCGGCCTTGGCTGCGCCTCACGGCAGATCCTGATACGATCGCTCGCGGAATGCGTAGCCAACATGGGGTTAAACCCACGCCTTCTCGTGTCGCACTCCTGAGGTATCTCTCTTGTATCGATGACACCAGAGAGACTTTATTCATGCGGCATCCCCCCGATAATAGGCCCAGTCCTATAAAATCATAAGAAATTGACAAATAAGCCTAATCCTATCTTTCTCGGTCAGGAACCCTGCCTATTTTCATTTTTCTTTTTATAAAAATAGGCCAGGCCTTATTTTCAGGAATGGTTTTCATTCGAGTGAGAGTGGACGAAAAATCGTCCAGGAAAAGCGCGCCTGACGGCGTTGCCGTGCTGACTGGCTACACGTCTTCGACCAGCCAGCGGCGGTCCGCGAGTACCGCAGTCACGTATCGATCTGCGCATCGGTCGCCCGCCTCGCGAGCGCTATCCAGGCAAGCGGTTCGAAGCGGGCCAACGCCTCACTCAACCCGGCGATGTCGTTGCTTCTGGCGAGCTGCTCCATCTCCTCGCAGGCGCTCGCCATCTCCGTCTCGTGAATCATGGCGAATGAGCCACGCACCGAGTGAAGGTGATCAAGCATCGTTTTCATGTCGCCCGAATTGAGGGCCTCGTGCAGCGTCGCCAGCGATTCCCCGAGCGAGCGGTTCAGCGCAACATACACCCGCTCGGGCAACGGACCCTGGGCAATGTCCTGTCTCGTCGACACGCTGCTAACGGGACGCCTGCCAGCCTCGTTGACCAGCCGACGCAGCGTCTGATCGATCGTGTCGAGCAGAACCGGCTTGAGCAGGACCGTGTCGATCCCAGCGCGCTCACATCGCGCGCGCTCCTCCGCTGCGGCATGAGCGGTAATCGCGATGATCGGCACATTCGCCTTCTGGGCCCGCAGGCATTGCGCCAGGGTGTAGCCGTCCATCCCTGGCATGTTGAGATCGGTCATGACCGCGTCATAGTGCCGCTCGTTAAAGCACCGCAGCGCCGCGCTTCCGCTGTCAGCCATATCTGCTTCGTATCCAAGCGTAGCGAGTTGCGCCACGATCAGTTCGCGGTTCGAAGCCTGGTCGTCGACGATCAGGACGCGAACCGCTTGTGCGTCGCTCAGCACAGGCTCCGGCCTGACAGGCTCTTCGTCGGCATGATCAGCCGGCGCGCCTGTATCAGCCCGGATCGGCAGCGTCACGACGAAAGTGCTTCCCTCATCGGGCTCGCTCCTGACCAGAATCGTGCCACCCATCAGCTCCGTGAGACGCCGGCACAGCGCAAGTCCAAGGCCGGTTCCGCCATAGCGCCGGGTGATCGTCGAATCCGCCTGGGTGAACGCATGAAACAGCGTCTCCTGCTGGGCAGGCGTCATCCCGATACCGGTGTCGATCACGCCGATCATGACTGGCGAGTCATCGGCAGTATCGTCTTTGAGGTATACCTCGAGCAGCACTTCGCCGGTGCTTGTGAACTTGATAGCGTTGCTAACCAGGTTGACCGCAATCTGCCTGATTTTCGTCGGGTCGCCGAGGTAGTGCGGCGCGAGCGAGTCGTCAACGAAGCACTCGAATTCGAGCCCCTTCTCACGCGCCATCGGAGCGAAGATCGCAGCGACCTGACGGATGGTGTCACCGAGATCAAAGCGGATTGTCTCGAGGGTCATCTGGCCGGACTCGACCTTCGAGAAGTCGAGAATGTCGTTAATGATGCCAAGCAGCGCGGTAGACGACGACGTGATGACCTGCAACCGCTCACTCTGCGACGACGATAGCGGCGAACGGCCAAGCAGTTCGAGATTACCCAGAATCGCATTGAGCGGCGTGCGTATTTCGTGGCTCATCATGGCGAGGAATGCCGACTTCGCCTGATTGGCCGCATCGGCTGCTGCACGCGCTTCATTGAGCTTTCGTTCGGTGTTCTTGAGGGACGTGATGTCGGAGAAGCTGCATAGCAGCACGTCACGCCCCTGGTATTTCGTCCGAACCAGACTGACCAACAGATCGTCGACGCGATCGTCCTTCAGTCTGAGAGACATCTCGAAATCGGACTGCCACGCGGGTGCCTCTTTGGCGCGGTCGTACAGGCCATGCAACTGGATATGCAATGGCGGTTCATTCGGGTGTGTGTTCGACTCGAAGGTTCGCATCAAATCGTTCTGCAGCAGCACGTCGCCGCGCTCGAACGATAGCAGTGCAAATCCGGACGGCGCCGCGGCGACCATGGTGCGGTTCAGGTTCTCGCTTTCGAAAACCCGCTGCGAGCGCACATAGCCCGGGGTGAATATCCGGTGATCGAGCAGGAGCAGGAGTGTCCACAAGAAAACTGTCACGAGCAGCATCGCCGCCGCGTAGCCTACGAGGCCTGGCCAAAGTTCGACCATAATCGTGCGCCAAGTGAAGGCGTAGACGAGCTTCCAGCCAGAGTTCGTCACTGGACCACTGGCAATGAAGAGACCCCTCAGATACTGGCGAGTCACTCTCGTGGATGGCGTGGCCGGCAGTTCCGAACTTAGAATCCGGTCTGCCAGCCCGCGGCCACCGCCCGTCGGACCCGTGTTAAGGAGGATCACCTTGCCTGCGGAGTCGATGATCATTGAGGCTTCGTCATGGCGTGCCGTGGCAAGATCTTCGAGCAGCAAACTCACGGGAACGTTGCGAACGACGACGAGAAATAGGCTTCCCTTCGCAAACGCGGGCATCACCAGTCTGAACGCGGGTTCCCCGCCGAACGGATCCGCCGCCGGCGGGAACCACACTGGATCACGATCCGCTAACAACCTGGCCTTAACTAGCGGGTCTGTCAGATCGCCAATGTCGGGCGCGATGCGGCGCACGAGTTCATCGACATTTTCCACGCCATTCGATTTGAGCGGGTCGCCAACCTTTGGGGCCGGAAAAATTACGATGAGGCGATGATCAGGTGCATATGCATATCCTGACGCACCAACGGGCTGCACCTTGGCGAAGGCGCCAAGGCGGTAGTTCAGCTCGCGCGCAAGCTCCAGATACCGGGCAACTTCCGGGTCAGGCGGCTGCTGGGTAATATCGCCCAATAGCATCACCGCGTCGAACCTCCGGCTCTGCTGCAGAACAATACGTCCTTGTTGCGCGGCAAACCTGTCGACAAGCCAGTCTGGCGCGCCGGGACGCACGTCCCAGCTCTCTTCTCCGTGCAGAACAAAGGACCGCAACAGGGTTTCGCGTTCGAGAATCTCCTGTTGCAGATGCGTCCTCCGGACGGCGAAGTCGGTGTAGCGGTGTACGATGTAATCGTTGACCAGCGAATACAGCATAACGCCGGTAAGCAACACTATGATCAACGAAATCGCAAAGCCAGCGCCGTAGAGAAACTGGCGCTGATAGCGACTCAGAACACTGGGCTCGTGATCTCCTGGCTCGCCTGCGGGCGCCCAACGCGCACCGTCATGCTCATTGGATTTCCTGATCTGCGATGGCATGATTGCCTTGCATCCAGAGGAAAAAAGGAGGGGCTTTCAGCATAATAAGGCTATTCTCAGCGTTCTGTCGCGGTATCGGTTTCGGCGGTCATGGCCTCGCATTGAGACGAACGGCATCATCCGCCCTGTCCCGACTGCCTGGCCTGCTGCAGGCCACTTGCAAGCGCTCGCGTGGCGCGCTGCTACCTCGCTCGCCAGATGCCTTCGATCAGGTCGGTGATATCGGCAATCTGCACCGAACACTGACTGCATAACCAGAATTCATTTAAATGTACGAAACGACTGGCGCTATGAAACGTGTGAGCTGGTCAAAAAGCAGGCGTTTTCGTATTGGACTCCAGCCTGATAAAAGTATCGGCGGCGACGAGAACGGGCTCATATTTGCCGACGTAATGCGACCGGAATCACGGTGGTCCGCCCCGGCCATTCAGGAGCCGCTCACTTCCCCGCAGCGGCGCCGGACATGCGCCTTCATATCGAGATGCACATATCGTTATGCGGTTTCCGTTTTTGTCCCGAACGGATCCCGTTCCATAATAGCCAGCATGACCACCTACTCCACGCCTATGCTCCGCGCGATGCAGTCCACGATCGCAGCCCTTTGCACCGCGGTTCTGCTCGCCGCGTGCGCCTCGCCCACGCCAGACATCAACGCGCTGGCCACCGCCGTGGCGAGCCCCCAACGAACCGACAAGGCGAAAGCGCGCGACGTCTACCGCCATCCACAGGAAACGCTCCAGTTTTTCGGAGTCGAGCCTTCGCAAACCGCGCTCGAAATCGCGCCGGGCGGCGGCTGGTACACGGACATCCTCGCGCCCTACCTGCATGACCACGGCACGCTGTACGAAGCGCAATATCAAAGCCCGTCGCCGGCGGCCGCGGAAGAAGAAAAGGCCGATCGCGAGGCGTTCGAACGCAAGCTAGCGGCAACGCCAGCGATCTTCGGTAACGTGGTCGACGGCACGCTGCATGCCGGTCAGTTCAGCGGCTTTCCGTCGAATGGCAACATCGACCTCGTGCTCACGTTCCGCAACATCCACAACTGGATCAAGGACGGCCAGCTCGACGCCAACCTGCGCGCCTTCTACGCGGCGCTCAAACCGGGCGGTGTGCTGGGTGTCGAGGAGCATCGCGCGCCGCCGGGCACGCCGGTGCAAAAGATGATCGAAACCGGCTATGTCACCGAGGCCTACGTGATCGAACGCGTGCAGGCCGCCGGCTTCGTGCTCGCTGGACGCAGCGAGGTGAACAGCAATCCACGCGACAGCAAGGATTACCCGAACGGCGTCTGGTCGCTACCGCCAACGTACCGCGGCGGCGACGTGGACCGCGCACGTTATGCCGCGATCGGCGAGTCCGACCGGATGACGCTGAAGTTCGTGAAGCCGTTGAATTGAGCGTCGCGGCTTCGTCAGTCCACTAGCAAACGAGACGCTGGCATGTCAGCGGTCATGCAGCCCCGACCGCCCCACTACGACGAACGGTGCATGCAGGCACGCTCCGCGCATCGTGCGTGTCCGGTTAGTCTTCCCAATCGTCCGGCAGCGTTTGCGTGAGCGTCGAAACGAAGGCGGCCGTCTCAGGCCGCTTCGGCCGGGTGAAAATATCGCGCGCCGAACCGGCCTCCAGCACCGCGCCGTTGTTCAGCAACACCACATCGCGCGCAATCGATGCCGCCAGCCGCAGATCATGCGTGGCCATCAGCATCGTCATGCCTTCCTTCGCGAGTTGCCGCAGGACATCGACCACTTCCGCCGCGAGCCCCGGATCGAGCGCCGAAGTGGGCTCGTCGCACAACAGCACCTCCGGCGAGGGCGCCAGCGCCCGCGCGATCGCCACGCGCTGCTGCTGGCCGCCGGAGAGCGTCGAAGGCCAGGCGTCTGCCTTGTGCGCAATGCCGACCTTGGTCAGCAACTCATGCGCGCGCTGACGGGCCCGCTCCCGGTCCCACTTCAGCACGGTAATCAGCCCTTCCATCACGTTCTCGATCACCGTGCGATGCGGAAACAGCTGGAAGTTCTGGAACACCATCCCGGTGCGGCGCCGGATAGCGAGCACGGCGTCGCGCGAGGGCTTTTCAGTGCGACTGAATTCGATCCGCTGGTCGCCGAGTTCGAGTGCGCCCGCCTCGGGAATTTCCAGCAGATTCACACAGCGCAGCAGCGTACTCTTGCCGCTGCCCGACGGACCGATCAACGCGGTGACATTGCCCGGCGCGAGCGACAGATCGATCGAATCGAGCACGCGATGATCGCCGAAGTACTTTTCGATTTTCTGTAGCTTGATCATCAGTTTCCGCCCGTGAATAGTGCGTGGCGGCCAAAGCGTTTCTCGAGCCGCACCTGCGCCGACGACAGCACCGAACTGAACACCAGATAGATCAACGCGGCTTCGGTATACAGGATCAACGGCTCGTAGGTCACCGAGGCGATGCGCTGCGCCGCCTGGAAGATTTCCGGCACGGTCAGCACGGCGGCAAGCGACGTGTCCTTCACGAGCGCGATGAACGAATTCGCGAGCGGCGGCAAGGCCACGCGCGCCGCCTGCGGCAGGATCGCGCGACGCAGCGCCTGGCCGCGCGTCATCCCCATCGAATAGGCGGCTTCCCACTGCCCCTTCGGGATCGATTCGATCACGCCGCGGATCACCTCGGAATTGTAGGCGCCGACGTTCAGCGAAAAGCCGATGATGGCCGCCGTCAACGGGTCGAGCACGATCCCGACACTCGGCAAGCCATAGAAGATCACGAACAGCTGCACGAGCAGCGGCGAGCCGCGAATCAGCCAGACATAGAAGCGCACGATCGCCACGGACCACGCAGGCCCGAACAGCCGGATCAACGCGACGACGAACGCCAGCGCGAGACCCAGCACGAATGAAACGATCGTGAGCGGGACGGTGAAAACCAGCCCCGCGTACAGCAGGGGCCCCAGCGACTCACCCATCAGATGCAGCCAGGCCGGCATGATTCAGGCTCGCTCCTTTTGTTGTTTTACTGCGAAACGTCTTTACCGAAGTACTTGTTCGAGATCTTGTCGTAGGTGCCGTCGGCCTTCATGTCGGCGAGCGCCTTGTTGATGGCAGCCTGCAACTCCGGATTGCCCTTGCGAATGAGCACCGCCGACCTGTCGCTGTCGCTGGAGGTGTCAAGCGCGACGATCTTCACTTTCGCATCAGGCTTGTGCTTCTTGAAATCGAGGAACGACAGCGAATCGTTGACCGTCGCATCGACGCGGCCCGAGGTCAGCAAATCGATCGATTCGTTGAAGCCCTGCACCGGCACGACTTCCGCGCCATGCGCCGTAGCGATCTTGCCGAAATTGCTCGTCAGCGTGTTGGCCGATTTCTTGCCCTTCAGGTCGTCGAAGCCCTTGATCGTGCTGTTGTCCGAACGCACGATCAAGGCCGCGTGCGACGTGATGTACGGATCCGAGAAATCGTACTTGGCCTTGCGTGCGTCGGTGACCGCCACTTCGTTGATCACGGCATCGTAGCGGTTCGCGTCGAGGCCGGCAATCAGGCCGTCCCACTTGCCTTCGATGAAGTCGGCCTTCACGCCCAGACGCTTCGCGATTTCGCGGCCGATCTCGACGTCGAAGCCGGTCAGCTGGTTCGATGCGTCGTGAAACGTGAACGGCGCGTACGTGCCTTCCGTGCCGATCTTGAAGGCCCCGGCGGCCTTGATCTGCGCGAGGCCATCAGCGGCGAATGCCGAGGTTGCGAAGGCAGCCTGCAGCAGGCCAATCAACAGCATGGATCGAATCGATTTCATCTCGGTGCTCCCGTTGTGGTGTTTGGTATGGCGTCCGGCCTCCGCAATGCTACCGGTCCGAACAGTGCAGCGGACTGTAGCAAAGACCCTATATTTCTACAAAGCATTTCGATGATGATGAATATTGCTCAAGGTAATAAAGGGCCTCATACACAAGTCCCTGTCAGGACAGCCCGTTTTCTTGCGATTTTTCGAAGCACGCGACGAAGAGCGGGCCGAACGGGTTGCCCGGGCGCACGTCGCGCAACTGTTGTCGAAAATATTGCAGGAAGCCTGACGGCGGGTGTCAGACCAGAACCCCGGAAGCTGGCCGGAGGCGCACAGGATAACGGCAAAGGTGGGACAATCACGACCCGGGCTCGCGCCCGACGCCGCCCCATACGCAGTTCGCGCGAGCCATCGATGAAATGACCATGCAGGGTGTCCAGGTATGTTCCAGGGAACTGTCTCCACCGCGTTGCCCAAACGCGACTTCTACGACGAACTGGCCGCTCAGGCGCGCGCGCTGCTCGCCGGCGAAACCAATCTCGTCGCCAATGCCGCGAATCTCTCGGCGCTGCTGTATCACACGATGCCGGATCTGAACTGGGCCGGATTCTATTTCCTCGTCGACGGCGAACTGGTGGTCGGCCCGTTTCAAGGCAAGCCTGCCTGCGTGCGCATCGCAATGGGCCGCGGCGTGTGCGGCCTGGCCGCGCAGACGCGCCGCAGCCAGCTCGTGCCCGACGTTCACGCGTTTGCCGATCACATCGCGTGCGATGCTGCGTCCCGCTCGGAAGTGGTCGTGCCGCTGCTGATGCCCGATGGCACCCTGCTTGGCGTACTCGACCTCGATAGCCCGCTGCCCGCCCGCTTCACCGAAGAAGACCGCGACGGCGTCGAAGCGATCGCGTCCGTGTTTGTCGCGACGCTCGCTTCTTCCGATACCGTTTCGTAATCGCCGCCGCTGGTTGCCTGTTTATCGTGAGTCACGGTGGCCAGCGCCGCGCGGTCGTACCGCGTGCCCCTGCCGTGTTTCGTGCAATCCGCGCACGCTCAACGCGCGACGGGCTCCACCGCCTTCAACCGGTTGGCGACACGCACGGCTTCGAAATACGCTGGATTGGGCGGCCGCTTCAGATAGCGTCCGGCGCCGCGCTGCGCGCGCAGGTCGCCATTGACCCACGCAAGATGCCCCCGCGACAGCGTGTGCGTTGCGACGCCCTGCACCGTCATCCCTTCGAACACGTTGAAGTCGACGTTCTGATGATGCGTCTTCACGGAGATCGTGCGCGACGCCTGCGGATCCCAGACCACCAGATCCGCATCCGCGCCCACTGCGACCGCGCCCTTGCGCGGATAGAGGTTGAAAATCTGTGCGGCATTGGTCGATGTGACGCGGACGAACTCGTTCGGCGTCAGCCTTCCTGTGTTCACACCGTGATGCCACAGGATCGACATCCGGTCTTCCACGCCGCCGCAGCCGTTGGGAATTTTCGTGAAGTCTTCGCGGCCCATCGCTTTCTGCGATGCGCAGAACACGCAGTGATCGGTGGCCGTCGTATGCAGATGGCCGCCCTGCAAGCCGCGCCAGAGCGCATCCCGGTGTTCCTTCGTGCGGAACGGCGGGCTCATCACATGCGCCGCTGCGCGGCCCCAGTCGGTATCGCGATACACCGATTCGTCGATCACCAGGTGCCCCGCCAGCACCTCGGCAAACACACGCTGGCCTTCGCCATGCGCGCGGATGACGGCATCGAGTGCGTCCTTCGCCGAGACGTGCACGATATAGACGGGTACGCCGAGCACCTGGGCAATACGGATCGCGCGATTCGCCGCTTCCCCCTCCACTTCCGGCGGCCGCGACAAGGGATGCGCCTCCGGCCCCGTGAAGCCGCGCGCCAGCAGCTTACGTTGCAGCTGAAACACCAGTTCGCCGTTTTCCGCGTGGACAGTCGGCAACGCACCCAGTTCGAGCGCGCGCGAAAAGCTGTTCACGAGGATCTCGTCGTCGGCCATGATCGCGTTCTTGTACGCCATGAAGTGCTTGAAGCTCGACACCCCGTGTTCATGGACCAGCGTGCCCATGTCGCGATGCACCGTCTCGTCCCACCACGTCACGGCGACGTGGAAACCGTAATCCGCCGCGGCCTTTTCCGCCCAGCCACGCCAATCGTTGAATGCGGCCATCAATGGCTGGCGCGGCGACGGAATCACGAAGTCGATGATGCTCGTCGTGCCCCCCGCGAGGCCGGCCGCCGTGCCGCTATAAAAGTCGTCGCTCGCGGTCGTGCCCATGAACGGCAGTTCCATGTGCGTATGCGGATCGATGCCGCCCGGCATCACGTATTGCCCGCCTGCATCGATCACCGTTGCGCCAACCGGTGCTTCGAGGTCCATGCCGATCTGCGCAATCGTGCCGCCTTCCGCGCTGTCATGACACAACACGTCGGCTCGCCAGGTCTGGTTGGCGTCGACCACCGTACCGCCACGAATCAGGGTTGCCATGCTGCCTCCTTCTGTTGAATCTTCATTTCAGCGCGAAGTGCGAACGAAACGCCGTTCGATGACCGCTGTCGTTGTCGTTCCCGCTTCGGTTCAGGCACGCGCGATACGCGGGCTCGCGCTCTTGTCGAGCTTCATCCATACGCCGTACACAACCGCCGCAAGCGCGAGGCCGACAAACCACGCGTAGGTGTACAAGGTCTTGAACACATCTGGCACGTTCGGAAAGGCCGCCGGAAACGCCGTATTCAGAAAGCCCGGCAGATTCGGCAGCACGCCGATGGCGAGCGCGACCACCGCGGCGATATTCCAGCCCCCGGTGTACGCATACTCGCCGTTCTCGTCGAACAGTTCGCGATGATCGAGACGCGTCCCGCGAATCAGGAAGTAATCGACCATCATGATGCCGGCTACCGGACCAAGCAAAGCCGAATAGCCGACGAGCCACGTAAAGATATAACCGTGTGTGGTCGCAAGAATTTTCCACGGCATCATCACAATCGCAATGGTCGCGGTGATCATGCCGCCTGCCTTGTATGAGATGCCCTTCGGCCAGAGGCTCGAAAAGTCGTAGGCCGGACCGACGAGGTTCGCTGCGAGATTGCAGCACATCGTGTCGAGCGTCAGGATGATGAGCGCAATGCCCACGCCGATGCCCGTCATGCGGCTCGTCAGATCGATCGGATCCCAGATCGCCTGGCCATAGATGACCACGGTCGCCGAGGTCACCACCACCGAGATCACCGAAAGCAGTGCCATCGGCACCGGCAGGCCGACCGCCTGACCGACCATCTGGTCGCGCTGGGTTCGGGCAAAGCGCGTGAAGTCGGGAATGTTCAGCGCGAGCGTGGCCCAGAAGCCCACCATTGCCGTGAGGCTCGGCCAGAACGTGACCCAGAAGAGTCCCTCCCGCTTGCCACCGGCGACGAACTGCGACGGCGTCGACAGCATGCTCCCGACGCCCCCTGCCTTCGATGTCGCCCACCAGACCAGCACGATGCACATCAGCACCTTGATCGGCGCGGACCAGCTTTCGAGCCAGCGGATCGAATCCGTTCCGTTGACGATGAAGTAGATCTGCAGCGCCCAGAACGCAAGAAAGCACGCCGCCTGACCAATCGAAATATCGATGAACGGCAGCGGCGCGCCTTGCAGTGCGTTGCCCGTGAGGATGTTGAGCAGCGTATAGATCGCGCTGCCGCCAAGCCATGTCTGGATGCCGTACCAGCCGCACGCGACGATCGCCCGCAACAGCGCCGGCAACTTGGCCCCTTGCGTGCCGAACGACGAGCGCACCAGCACCGCGTACGGAATGCCATGTTTGGCGCCAGCGTGGCCGATCAGCAGCATCGGCACGAGCACGATCAGGTTGCCGAGCAGCACCGTCGTCACCGCCTGCCACGGCGACATCCCCTGCTCGGTCAATCCGGCAGCCAGCATGTACGACGCGATGTTCATCACCATGCCGACCCACAACGCCGCGAAGTGATACCACTTCCACGTGCGTTGAGACTTGCCGGTCGGCGCAAGATCGTCGTTGTAGAGCGCGCTGCCTTGTACCGCCGGTTGCAGTAGCGAATCGCTGGTTCCCGCAGACTGATTCATCGAAGATTCTCCCATTGTCGAAAAACTGGCGCGTCGTCAACGCAACGCGTCCAGTGCCAGATGCGCATCCGTCACGCGGCGCGTGCGGGTGCGTCGGTTTCCGCGGCCGCTGTTGCGGCGGCAGTGGCTGTTGAGGGTGCTGCCGTGGCTGAGGTTGCCGTGGTTGCCGCTGCGGCCATCGGATTGTTGGGGTGCGTCGTCCAGTTCGAATAGGCGCCTCTATCGACGCGCTCCATCGTGATGCATTGATCGACCGGGCACACGTGCATGCATAAATTGCACCCGACGCAGCTCCCGTCGATCACTTCGAAATGTCGCACGCCGTCCTTCTCGCGCGTGATCGCCTGGTGCGACGTGTCTTCGCACGCGATGTGGCACAGGCCGCACTGGATGCACTTATCCTGATCGATGCGCGCCTTGATGTCGTAGCTGAGATTCAGGAATTTCCAGTCGGTGACGTTCGGCACGGCGCGGCCACGGATATCGTCGAGCGTCGCGTAGCCCTTTTCGTCCATCCAGTTCGACAGGCCATCGGCCATGTCGGACACGATGCGAAAGCCGTAGTGCATCGCCGCGGTACACACCTGCACGCTGCCCGCGCCCAGCACGATGAACTCCGCGGCGTCGCGCCACGACGTGATGCCGCCGATACCGGAGATCGGCAGGCCTGGTGTTTCCACATCGCGGGCAATTTCCGCGACCATGTTGAGCGCAATCGGCTTGACCGCCGGGCCGCAGTAGCCGCCGTGCGTGCCCTTGCCATCGACGGTCGGCATGGGCGCCATATCGTCGAGATCGACCGCGACGATGGAGTTGATCGTGTTGATGAGCGACACGCCGTCCGCACCGCCCTTGTAAGCGGCACGCGAACCGAGCCGGATGTCGGTGATGTTGGGTGTCAGCTTGACCAGGCAAGGCAGGCGCGAGCCTTCCTTGACCCAGCGGGTGACCATCTCGATGTACTCCGGCACCTGGCCGACGGCCGAACCCATGCCCCGCTCGCTCATGCCGTGCGGGCAACCGAAGTTCAGTTCGACCGCATCCGCGCCGGTGTCTTCGACGAGCGGCAGGATCCATTTCCAGTCACGCTCGTTGCACGGCACCATCAGCGACACGATCATCGCGCGGTCCGGCCAGTCGCGCTTGACCTGGGCGATCTCGCGCAGATTGACGTCGAGCGGGCGGTCGGTGATGAGTTCGATGTTGTTCAGACCCGCCATCCGCTGCCCGTTCCACTGCACCGCGCCGTAGCGGGAGCTCACGTTGACGACGTGCGGATCGAGCCCGAGCGTCTTCCAGACGACGCCGCCCCAGCCTGCTTCAAATGCGCGGTTGACGTTGTAGGCCTTGTCGGTAGGCGGCGCCGACGCCAGCCAGAAAGGATTCGGCGACGTAATGCCGGCGATTGTGCAACGAAGATCGGCCATGATCGGCTCCGTGGGAATGTCGCTTTTTTACCTCTGCGTACCGCTCCTGGGCGGTGCGCTTCCTGATTGACGCTGTACCGGGGTGCGCCATGACGCGCCGGGCTGCCCCTGGCCGCACTACGCGGCCCGCACCGCCGTACGTGCGAAAACCCGATCGATCGACGCCGCCGCAAGCTTGCCGTCCTGCACCGCCTGCACGGTCAGATCAAGGCCGGTCGCCGCGCAGTCGCCGCCTGCCCAGACGTCTTGCAACGACGTCCGGCGCTCGTCGTCGACCTCGATACGCGAGCCATCCGTCGTCAGGATGTCGGCATCGAGCCCTGTCGCGACGAGTGTCTGGCCGATTGCCTTGAGCACCATGTCGGCTTCCACCGTGAAGCGCTCGCCTGTGCCGACAAGACGTCCTGCCTCCTCTTTCGTGCGCTCGAACTCGACGCCTGTGACGCACGCGCCATCGCCATTCAGCTTGAGCGGTTGCGCGTAGAGCACGATCGAAACGCCCTGCGTCTGCGCAAATTCGCGCTCCGCCCACGTCGCGCTCATCGCATCGACGCCGCGCCGGTACACCATCGTCACGCTTTGCGCGCCGAGCTTGCGGCTTTGCACGGCAGCATCGATTGCGGTGTTGCCGCCGCCGATCACCACCACGCGGCGCCCGACAGGCAGCGTCGAAAGATCGTCCGCCGCGCGCAGGCGCGCGATGAAATCGACCGCGTTGTGCACGTTCCCGAGCGCTTCGCCTTCGATCTGCAGCGCCTTCACGCCGGCCAGTCCAATCGCGAGAAACACCGCATCGTGTTGCTGACGCAGTTCGTCGAGGCTCACATCGCGCCCGAGCATGACGCCTGTCTTCAACGCGATGCCGCCCACGGACAGCAGCCAGTCCACTTCGCGCTGTGCGAAATCGTCGACGGTCTTGTAGGCGGCGATGCCGTATTCGTTGAGGCCGCCAGCCTTGGGATGCGCGTCGAAGAGCGTCACCCGATGCCCCATCAGCGCAAGACGATGCGCACACGCGAGCCCCGCCGGCCCCGCGCCGACGACAGCCACATGACGCCCCGAATCCGCCGCGCGCCTGAACAGGGTCTCGCCGCGCGCCATCGCCCAGTCCGTCGCATGACGCTGCAACGCACCGATCGCAACGGGCTTCTCATCCTGATGGTTGCGCACGCACGCGCCTTCACAAAGAATTTCGGTCGGACAGACGCGTGCACACATGCCGCCCAGCGGATTCGCCGAGAGGATGTCGTGTGCCGCGCCTTTCAGATTGCCGTTGCCGATCTTGCGGATGAAGCCCGGAATATCGATCTGCGTCGGGCACGCCTTGACGCAGGGCGCGTCATAGCAGTAGTGGCAGCGGCTCGCGGCCACCGCCGCCGCGCCTGGATCGAGCAACGGCGCGATGTCGGCAAACTGACACGCGAGCTGATCGGCCGTCAGCCGGCCTGCGGCGACATCGCCGGTTTCTTTCGTAGCCATGCGCGTTCCTTCACGAAAAGAGAGACAGCACGAATCCAGCCGGCATCGCATCTCGCGAAGCCGGAGCAGCGGGTCCAACAAAGCTTGCAGAAGAGCGTTTAACGCAGCATGCCGGGGCTATGAAGCAGGCTCGCACGCTCGCTCGAGCATCGCGTGCAGCAAGACATTAGCGCCCGCCTCGATCCATTCGATCGTGGCATCCTCGATTTCGTTATGACTGATCCCGTCGACGCATGGCACGAACACCATCGACGTCGGCGCGACCTGCGACAGATAACAGGCGTCGTGACCGGCGCCCGACACGATGTCGCGGCTCGGGTAGCCAAAGCGCTCGGCCGCCGCACGAACCGACTTGACGCAGGCCGCGTCGAAGGCGACCGGTGCGTAGTAAAAGATCTGCTCGAGCTGCGTTTCAAGACCGATTTCGCCTGCAATACGCGCGACACCGTCCCGCAACTCCGCATCCATTTCCTTCAGCACGGCATCGTCCGGATGACGGAAATCGACCGTGAAGAACACGCGCCCCGGAATCACATTGCGTGAGTTCGGGTGCACCTGCATCATGCCGACGGTCGCGCAGCCGAACGGCGCGTGATTCAGGCCGATGCGGTTGACGAGATCGACCACACGCGACGCGCCGAGCAAGGCATCGCGCCGGCGCGGCATCGGTGTCGGCCCTGCATGAGCCTCCTGGCCCGTCAGCACGATTTCATACCAGCGCTGACCCTGCGCATCGGTGACCACCCCGATCGTCTTGTGCTCCGCTTCGAGAATCGGCCCCTGTTCGATGTGCAGCTCGAACGCCGCGTGGATCGGTCGTCCGCCGCATGGGACATCGCCCGCATAGCCGATGCGCCTCAACTCCTCGCCGATCGTCTTGCCGTCGACATCCTTGCGCGACAAACCATATTCCAGGGTAAACACACCTGCGAATACACCGGAGGCGACCATCGCCGGAGCAAAACGCGAGCCCTCCTCGTTGGTCCAGATCACGACTTCCACCGGATGCTCGGTTTCGATACCGTGATCGTTCAGGCTGCGGATCACTTCGAGCCCGCCCAGCACGCCGTAGATGCCGTCGAAGCGGCCACCCGTCGGTTGGGAATCGGCGTGCGAGCCGGTCATCACCGGCAACGCCGACGCATTGCGGCCGGCGCGCCGCATGAACACATTGCCCATCTGATCGACGCTGACCGTGCACCCTGCTTCCTTCGCCCAGCTCACGATCAGGTCGCGCCCTTCGCGGTCGAGATCGGTCAGCGCAAGCCTGCACACACCGCCTTTCGGCGTCGCGCCGATCTTCGCCATCGTCATCAGGCTGTCCCACAGACGCTGACCGTTCACCTTGATCGACACGTCGAGTCCTTTGTCCGTCACTGCGTTCATCAGTCTCTCTCCTCACGCGAATCGGGCTATCCGTACACACACGCAGCACGAGCTGGCGCAGACGCGGTGCACGGACGACATGTTTTGGGGCGTAACGCCCGCGGCCGGTGCATACAACTTACGCTGGCGCCCGGTCGCCGATACGGCTCAATTTCCTGCTTCACCAATCCTGTCCGATTGGACAGGTTGTAGACGATTAATAAAGATATTTCAATGACTTCCGTATGAGCGAAAAGCGTGCCATTGCACTGCAACATGCGTGCGGTGCGCCGCATTCGGTGGATGAGACAGGCCGTGCGTTGCCTGCCGCAATACGACTACAATGAGGCGCGACGCGGCGACTGAAGGCACCTGAGCCAGGCGAGGCCGATCATGAAAGACGACGATACGCCGGTCGTAACCGGCGCAAACGAAGAAACGACGAAGCCAATGCGGCGGCGCAAGGCCCACATTCGCAACACGAACGAGGCGCATCTGCTGGCGTGCGCCGAGGCAGTATTCGCGGAGCGCGGGCTCGAAGGCACCAGCACGGCGATGATCGCGGAACGCGCAGGCTTGCCGAAAGCCAACCTGCATTACTACTTCCCGACAAAGCTCGATCTTTACCGGCGCGTGCTCGACGATATCTTCGAGGAGTGGTATCGCGCCGCCGATACGTTCGATTGCAGCGACGATCCCGTCGAAGCGATCGGCGGCTACGTACGCGCAAAGATGGAGTTGTCGCGCCGGCGTCCGCTCGGCTCGAAGGTATGGGCGAACGAAATCATCCATGGCGCGACGCACATGCAGGACATCCTGGCGGGACGCGTGAAGCCGTGGATGGAAACGCGTGTCGTCGTAATCAACGACTGGATTGCGCGAGGCTTGCTAGCCCCGCTCGACGCCCGCACTTTCCTCTTCATGATCTGGGCGCTGACCCAGCACTACGCGGACTTCGACGCGCAGATCGAAGCGCTCGCGGGCAAGCGGGCGCTGTCGAAAAAGGCCTTCGATGTGGCGACCGAAGAAGTGGTCGCGCTCGTCATTCGCGCGTGCGGAGCGAAGACGGCAAGCACGTAAACAGGACGCACACCCCCTGCCGATCGATTGATACGACTCGATGCGCGGTTCAGGCAGCGACCGTGTCCGCGCACATCGCCCGCTCGCTTCGATGCGAGAGCACCGCCTGCACGACATGATCGGCATCGCGCGCAATGCCGGAAAAGCGCCCCGATCCCCAGGTGTGCAGCCACGGCAGCCCGACGAAATAGAGACCGCCAAGCGGTGTCACACCCCGCACGTGCGCCGGATAGCCCCGCCCGTTGAAGACCGGCGCATCGATCCAGCTGAAGTCCGGCGTAAAGCCGATACACCAGATGATCGCGGCGATGCCGCTTGCGGCAATATCGAGCGTCGTGCGCTCGGCTGCGGGCCGCCACATCGCTTCATACGCGCTACCAGCCGGCGCATCGATACCGCTTCGTTCGATGAACGCGTCGATACTGGCGTTGATACTGTTGTACGTGCGGTCCGCATCGTCAAGATTGATTGCGAGATTCGGTGCGAAATGCAGCACGCCCCGCTGCAGGTCTTCAAGGCGTCCATACAGTTCCATACCTTCGGAAGCGAATTTGCGCAGATCGATATCGCGTCCGCCGTCGCGTCCGGTGACATAGTGATTGGTATTGTCACGCACACCTTCGCGTAGGGGATGCCTTTCCACCGGCATGTCGTAGTACTGCATGTCCGCGAGCCAGTCGACCACATCGCGTCCTCGATAAAAGCGCGCACAGCGCGGCGCTTCGCCAACGGCGAGCATCACCTTCCGCCCCGCGACGTGCAGGTCCTCGGCGATCTGCGCACCGGACTGGCCGGAGCCGACCACCAGCACCACGCCATCGGGCAATGCCTCGGGATTGCGATATTCCGACGACTGCATCTGCACGATATGCGACGGCAGGCGCTCGGCCATACGCGGCACGATCGGCGTGTGGTAGCCGCCCGAAGCCACCACCACCTGATCGGCGGTGAAATCGCCTTGCGTCGTCGAGACGGCATAGCGGCCGTCTTCCAGACGCTTCACGCGTTTGACTTCCGTGTTCTCGATCACGGGCGCGTTCACCATTGCGATGAAGCCATCCAGATACGCGATGATTTCATCCTTCTTCATGAAACCATGCGGATCGTCGCCGCGGTACGGATAGCCTGGCAACGCGCATTGCCAGTTCGGTGTCACTAGACAAAACGCATCCCAACGCTGGTGGCGCCATGTGTGCGTCACCGTGTTCTTCTCGATGACCAGATGATCGATGCCGTGCTGCGTCAGGTAGTAGCTGACCGACAGCCCCGCCTGCCCGCCGCCCACGACAATCACGCTGTAGTGCCCGTTGGTGGCGGGTTGAGAAGCCTGGTGGTGTTTTGTCTTTGACATGATGCATCCTTGCATTCGGGAATGCCCGCCTCGCATGTGCGATTCATCCGCCACGGCGGGCCGGGTTTAGCGTTTCAACTGAATTCGATGACCTTGACCGTCGCGTCGGGCCTGTCGTCGAACCGCGCGGCATCGCGTTCGATCTGCTCCAGCTGGTCCATGGCCGCCGAGCAGGCAAAGCCGTACTTCTGCCGCACGCGTTCGGACGCGATGCCCAAGGCCTGACGCGACCGGTCGACGAAATCGTTGAGCGGGTACTCCGTGCCGGGGACGAAGAAATCGCTGATGACTTGCGACGGCGAATAGCAGTTCGCCTCGTTGCCATCGGGCCATTGAATCCGGAAGTGCATGACAGGCATGAGAGCTCCTTAAAGAATCGCCAGAGATCGTTTCGACAGATAGTTGAGATAGACGTCGACGTGACGGCGCGCGCTCGCGTCCCAGCTGAAACGCGCGAGCAACGCAGGCACGGCGCGAGCGAAATCGGCCTTGAAACTGCCGTCGATCGTGCGCATCAGCGCCGACGCAATCGAATGGGCGTCGGTCGGCGTTGCCCAACAGGCGGTGCTGTCGTCGAGGTATTCGTTGAACGGCGCGGTGTCCGATACAACCACGGGTGTGCCGCACGCAAGCGCTTCCAGCACGACCAACCCGAAGCCTTCGCGCAGGGACACCATCGCCAGCACATCCGCACTTCTGAAAAGCGCGGGTATTGCAAAGTCGCTGAGCGGGCCTGTCACGACGATGCTTTCGCACGGTCCGATCGAAAGCCGATGCTCCTCTGCTCGCTGGAAGAAGCGCTCGGCATACGCGTTGTGATCGAGCAGACTGGCGCCACCTGCAATCACGAGTTGTGCGCGCGGCAGTCTCTTGTGCACAAGAGCAAATGCGTCTAGCAGCCCAAGCGTGTTTTTGCGCGCTTCCATGCCGCCCACTGCCAGAACGACCGGCGAACCATCGATGCCTGTGCGCTTGCACGTGGCGTCGTCTGCATCGCCGGAAAGGTCCGGACAAAAGCGCGCGGTATCGACACCATTCGGCACGGTCACCGCATCGATTCCATACGTGCGCTGCATTTCCCCAGTCCACGTGTCGCTCACGCACAGCACGCTATCCGCATCGCGATACGCGCGCCCCTGCCATGCGGCCAGACGCGGATTGTCGAAGTGATCCAGGTGGTGAACGGTGCGCACAAAACCTTCGATCACGCCCTCTTCTTTCAGCTCAGCGAGCGCGTTGCCGCTGATACTGTCCTGCGCATGCAGCACATCGAATGACGACGCATTGCGCAGCGCTGCCTTCAAGGCCCGAATGCGCGCATCGACCATCTCGACCGTATTCGCCTGCGAGCCCGTAATCCGCGCGAGAACAACGCGGCATGAAGGCTCACGAAACAACATCTCTCCGGCTGCAGCGGGCGCGAATACCGTGACGTCGTGGCCTTGTGCCGTCAGCGCGTTCGCCAGTTCCAGCGTATGCACAACACCGCCACGCGGATTGACTGAATGCGTTAGCAACGCAATGCGAAGCGAACAGGGGTTCATCGCCTGCCTCCTTCCGGCGCGAGGATAAAGGGCTCACGCCCAAAATCCCACAGCACGGCAGCATCGTCTCCTCGACGCACGATGACTTCACGCGATTCGTCGACCGTGCCGATCACCGCGCACGCAAGGGAGCGCGCTGCAAAGCGCTCCTGCACCTGCGCGACATGGTGTTCGCGCACAGAGAGTAGATAGCCGAAACTCGGAAACGCCGTCACCCAGCGGGCGAGCGCGACATCTTCCGGCTTTGGTATGCAGTCGAGATCGATTCGCGCACCCACGCGGGAACATTCGAGCAGCATCAACGCGGTGCCGAGCGTACCGGCCATGCTGATGTCCTTGGCGGCATCGCACAGACCGCTTTCCGCCAGTTCGGGCAGTAGCTCCAGATCCGCGCGCAGACGCGTCGCCGGTGCACCCACCGACGCATTCCAGAACGGATACGGTTCCTCGAACCTGCCACGCAGGTCGACTGCCATCATCAGACGATCGCCCGGCTTCGCGTTGAAGCTGGACAGCAACGCACTGGCGCGCCCCAGTATCGACACCGCCAGTTGCGCCTGATCGCTGCGCGTATTCGTGTGCCCGCCGACAACCGGCACGCCATACGCCACCGATGCAGCCGCCATTCCCGCCAGGATTTGCCCTGCGGCGCCGATGCCGTCGCTCCACAGCGCATCGACGACAGCGATCGGCCGACCACCCATCGCATAGATATCGCTGACGTTGACCATCACGCCGCTATAACCGGCGAACCAGGGCATCGCCTTGACGAAATCGCTGACCATGCCTTCGATTGCGAACAGCAGATAGCCGTTGCCGTCGGCGATGGCCGCGCAGTCGTCGCCCACGGCGACTGCCTGTTTCAGATCGTCGGCGCCGCCTGGCAAGCCCCGCGCGAGCGAAGACAGCACATCGGCGATATCGGTCTTGTGCATGAAGCCGCGGCTCTCCCGCAGGCCGGCCACGAGTTCGGCCACGCTCACGACGCACTCCGCGATTGCGTCACGAAACCACTGCGCGGCGTCGCACAGGGCGGGTAGTGATCGAGCTGCGCCTGCATCAAATGATGGGGACGTCCAAGCAGCATCTCTTCTGCCAGCACGTCCCAGTGCAGCGCGCGAAAGAGCGGCACATTCTGGCTCTGCACGTGAGCGAGGAAGGTCTCGCAACCGAGCGCGTGCGCGCTGCTGACTGCAAGCCGGATCAACGTCGCACCGATCTTACCGTGCCTTCGGTACGCCGCATGCACCGCCAGTCGCGAACCGAACCAGACGCCCGGTTCATCTTCATGAATGCGCACCGTGCCGACCACCTGCTCCGGCATCCCCGCGATGCAGCTGACGGCAACCAGTTGCTGCGCGCGCTCGTCCGTTGCATCGCGGTCATCGCCGACAAAGATTCCCTGCTCGATGCAGAACACCGCGCGCCGCAGCCGGAACGCCTGCTCGGCTTCCCAGGGCAAGGTCGTCCATTTGATCCGGTATTCGCTCGCCGTCCAGGCTGTCGGCAACGCGTCGAGGTCTATCGCTTCGGCCAGCATGATCACACCTCGTACGATGACAGCGACGAACACGCGCCGCATTTGCCGCAGCCCGCCTTGATATCGCTGGAGCGCAACCGCGCCGCGCCGAGCATCGCGCCAAGCGGCTGCAACACCGATTTCATGAATTCAGGAGAAGGCGCGGGATGGTCTTCGAGCGGCGTGCCGCTGATCGGCACGAACGGCACGACGAACGGATAGACGCCAAGGTCGATCAACTCGCGCGACATCGCAAGAATGGCTTCGGCTGAATCGCCGAGTCCCGCGAGTATGTAAGTGCTGACCTGCCCTCTGCCGAACACGGCCACCGCAGCCCTGAACGCTTCCATATAGCGCGAAAGCGGCACGCTCGCCTTGCCGGGCATGATGCGTTCGCGCAAGGCGGGCGTCACCACTTCGAGGTGCATGCCGAGCGTATCGACGCCACTCGCCTTCATGCGCGCGAACCAGCGGTCGTCGTCGGGCGGTTCGCATTGCGCCTGGATCGGCAGATCGACGGCGGCCTTGATCGCGAACGCGCTCTCGCACAGTATCTGCGCGCCGCGATCGCTCGTGGCGGGCGTTCCGGTCGTCAGCACCATATGTTTGACGCCGTCGAGCAAGACCGCCGCGCGCGCGACTTCAGCAAGCTGCTCTGGCGTCTTGCGCGCAATCGTGCGGCCGGCTGCGAGCGATTGCCCGATCGCGCAGAACTTGCACGACTTGCGGCGGCTCTCGTAGCGGATGCACGTCTGCAGCACGGTGGTCGCGAGGACGTCGGCACTGTGCAGCGTCGCGATGTGCGAGTACGGCACGCCATCGAGCGTCTGCATCGCGTAGAAGCGCGGCGCCTTCGGAAAGCTGATGCTCGCAATCGGGATCGTGCCGCGCATCAAGGCGCTCGCGCCGCCCGCATCCGGCGTTGCCGCGACGAAGGGAGAGTGCCACGCCGTGTTCGTATGCACGGGCACCATGATCGTCACACCGTCGACTGTCACCGCCTTGTGATCGGACGGGCCCGCGCCGCCGCGCCGGCTGGCGACGCCCGCACCAGGATCGGCGAGCCGCAGCCCGACCGACTGCAGTTCAGTCATCAATTGCCGGCTCGCGGCCGGCAGGGTCTCGCTGGAGTTCATCGCGCCATTCCTGGGTTGAGTTGAGATCGATGCCGGTGGCCATGCCGGCAGCCGCAGGCATACCCGTCATCGGCGAAACGGTCGACGCCGGCCGGTCGTTGATCGCGAGGCTCAGCAGTTCCGGCCGCGCGTAGTGACCGACCGAATCCATCATCCGTTTGCGCTTCGTGATCAAGGCCATGTCGAGATCGGCGATCACCATGCCTTCGCCTTCGCGCAGCGGCGCGGCCAGGTGCTGCCCTTCCGGTGAGACGATCGCCGTGTTGCAGCCGCCGCGCAGCGCTTTCTGCAGGTTCGGATCGGGGGTGACCGATTCGATCTGCGCTTCAGTCAGCCAGCCCGTCGCGTTGACGACGAAGCAGCCCGACTCCAGCGCGTGATGACGGATCGTCACCTCGATCTGCTCCGCGAAGATCGGCCCCACCAGCGAACCGGGGAACTGGCTGCAGTGAATCTCTTCGTGCTGCGTCATCAACGCATAGCGCGCGAGCGGGTTGTAGTGCTCCCAGCAGGCGAGCGCGCCGACCCGTGCGACCGCCGTGTGCACCACCTTCAAACCGGCCGCGTCGCCCTGGCCCCAGATCATCCGTTCGTGGAACGTCGGTGTGATCTTGCGGCGCTTGAGCAGCAGTTGCCCATCGACATCGAAGATGAGCTGCGTGTTGTACAGGCTGCCGTGATCGCGCTCGTTGACGCCGAGCACGACCACCATCCGGTGCAATCTCGCGCGTTCCGCGACCGCCTGCGTGACAGGACCGGGCACCACCACCGCCTCGTCGTACAGCTTCATGTGGTCGCCGCCCGATGCCACCGGCGGCCGCACGAATGAAAAGTACGGGTAGTACGGCACGAAGGTCTCGGGGAACACGATCAGCTGCACGCCTTCGCGCGCCGCCCTGTCGATGGCCTCGCACACCTTGTTCAGCGTGCCGTCGATGCGTTCGAAATCCGGTGCAATCTGCACGGCCGCCGCCCGGACGATGCGTTTCTCAGACATGGTGAAGACCCGCCCCTTTGTCTAGACCGTCCAGGTGTGGATGATCAGCGCGTTGTCCTTGCGATGCAGAAGCTGGATGTCGAGCACGTCGAGCGGGCTGATCGGACGGATGCCCTCGATCAGCGATGCCTCGCCGTGACCGTACAGCGCCTGCAGCGCAAAACGGCACGCGTAGACCTTGCCGCCCTCTTCCATGAACTTGATCAGCTGCTTGTTGAAGTTCAGGTGGCCGGGAAACGCCTCGTCGCCGAGCGTCGGAAAACCGCGCTGCAGACCGAGCGTGACACCCGGCCCATACAGCAGCACCGACGTCTCAAAGCCCTTGCGTTGCAGCCGCGTCGCCTGCAACAGGTTGACGAAGCCGATCGAGCCCTCGAACGCGACCGTGTGGAACGTGACGAGCGCCTTCTCGCCCGGCTCCGCCTTCACGTCCTCGAAGACTTTCTCCTCGTAATCGACCAGGTAATCGCCTTTCTCATGCTTCGGTTTATTGACGGCCGGCATGGCACTCTCCTTTTAAATTGAGCGGATTAAATCAATGGATTTCGATTTACTGTCGCGGCGATAGAGATAATGCATTTGCCATGCCACTGATCGCCCTCGTAAATGCAATCAATTGCCGATCAAGCAGACGATCATTCGGAAAGCGAGCCGAAAAAATCCTGGCGCGAAGATTGCACGACCCTTCAGGCATGGCGCGTGAGCAGGCCCTCCGGTCTTGACGCACCATACGCGTGCCCTGTTCGTGGTGCATGCGTGCCGGCATGGTGCAGCCGTTCACGAAATACGATCAATGCGATCAGCGGATGCAATCATGTTTATTTTTATTATGTGCGCGTGATACGCTTTATTTAATTCACACCAGACCGAAACAGAATCATGAGTAATGCGACTCATCACTGGATCAAACGACTGGCCGATATGCGCAAGCCGGCTTATCTGGCGATTCCGGAACTGATCGAGGAAGATCTGGCCACCGGGCGGCTGCGCCCGCGCGACCGCCTTCCGGGCCTGCGCGATCTGGCCAGTGAACTGGATCTGAACTACACGACCGTCGCGCGCGCGTACGCCGAGGCGAGAAAGCGCGGCCTGCTCGATTCGCGGGCCGGCAGCGGCACGTTCGTGCGCGGGCGCGCGCCGACGTTGCCGCTTACTGGCGGCAGCAGCATCGAAATGTCGATGAACACGCCGCCGGAGCCCGCCGACTACGCCGCGCGCCTGCGCGAATCGGCCGCGCGTTTGATGGCGGAAACCGACCCCTACCGGCTGCTGCGCTATCAGGATTTCGGCGGCACCGCCCCCGACAAGGCCGCCGGTACCGGGTGGCTCAAGCGCCGTTTGCCCGACGCCGATCCGGAGAACGTGCTGGTCTGTCCAGGCATCCATAGCGCGCTGGTTGCGCTCGTGTCGCAGCTGGCGCGGCCCGGTGCGATGATCTGCCTCGATACGCTCGCCTATCCGGGCATCAAGGCGATTGCGGCACAACTCGGTGTACGCCTGCAGGCGCTCGCCCGTGACGACGAAGGCCCGCTCGCGCACGCTTTCGAAGCGCTCTGCAAAACCGACAAGCCCGCCGCCTTCTACTGCAATCCGACGATGCAGAATCCGAGCACGCTGACCCTCACGCACAAGCGGCGCGAGGCACTCGCTGACGTGGCGCTGCGCTACAACGTGCCGATCATCGAAGACGACGCCTACGCGATGCTGCCGCAACAGGCACCTGACCCGCTGGCCCGCTTCGCGCCCGAGTTGACCTGGTATGTGACGGGCCTTTCGAAGAGTCTGGGCGCGGGCTTACGGGTCGCGTATCTGCATGCGCCGACGCCGCGCCAGGCGCAACGTCTTGCCGGTGCATTGCGTGCGACCACTGTGATGGCAAGTCCGTTTACGGTGTCGCTCGCGACCCAGTGGCTGATCGATGGCACCGCGCACGACATGCTCGAAGCGATTCGCAGCGAGTCGAGAGCGCGTCAGTCGATCGCGTCGCGCGTACTGGGCGCGTGGCCCTACGACGCCCATCAGGACGGCTTTCATCTGTGGCTGCCGATCCCGTCCGAAGGTGGCTGGAGTTCCTCCGAACTGGCCTTGCAACTGCGCAATCAGGGCATCGCTGCCGTCGCGGGCGCTGCGTTTTCAACCGATGGCAATCCGCCGAATGCGGTGCGCGTGTGCCTCGGCGGCTCGAAGAACCGCGACGAGTGCGAGGAAGCGTTGCGGCTCATCGCCGAGACGCTCGACCATCCGCATCATCTGCATTCCGCCGTGATGTGAAAGTACGCGCGGCACGCGTGATCGATGCGCGTGCCACGTGCATGGACGCTGCTTAGCTGAACCCCACCACCGGATGCGGCACGTATGGCGCTTCGAGTGCGGCGATCTCTTCTGGCGCGAGCGCAAGCGTCAATGCGGCGACCGCATCGGTCAGATGGTGCGGCTTCGATGCCCCGATGATCGGCGCCGTCACGCCGGGCTTCTGGATCAGCCAGGCGAGCGCCACCTGCGCGCGCGGCACGCCGCGTTGGGCAGCCACGGCCGCCACGGCTTCAACGATGCGGCGGTCGGCATCTTGCGTCGACTGATAAAGCGTGGCGCCGAATGCATCGCTTTCCTGACGCTCGCTCGTAGCGTTCCATTCGCGCGTGAGACGCCCGCGCGCGAGCGGACTCCACGGCAACACGCCGATGCCCTGATCGGCGCACAGCGGCAGCATTTCGCGCTCTTCCTCGCGGTTAAGCAGGTTCAGATGATCCTGCATGCTGACGAATTCGCTCCAGCCGTGAAGGCGCGACGTGTAGAGGGCCTTTGCGAACTGCCACGCATACATCGACGACGCGCCGATATAGCGCACCTTTCCGGCCTTCACGACGTCATGCAGCGCTTCGAGCGTTTCTTCGAGAGGCGTGAGGGGATCCCAGCGATGGATCTGATAGAGATCGACGTAATCCGTGCCGAGCCGGCGCAGGCTATGGTCGATCTCGCTGAAAATCGCCTTGCGCGACAGGCCCGCGCCGTTAGGACCGGGCCGCATGCGCCCATGCACCTTGGTCGCGATGACGACTTCATCGCGCGGCACGAAATCCATCAGCGCACGCCCGACAAACTCCTCCGACGTGCCGTCCGAATAGATATTGGCCGTATCGAAGAAATTGACGCCGAGGTCGAGCGCCTGTTTGATGAGCGGCCGGGTGGCGGCTTCGTCGAGCGTCCACGGGTGCGTGCCGCGCTCCGGCGCCCCGTAGGTCATGCAACCCAGACAGAGGCGCGATACTTCGAGCCCCGTTTTCCCCAACCTTACATAGTCCATGCGGATTCTCCGTGAGTCAGCAATCGGGTGCGCCATGATCCGCGGCGCGGGCAGATGGTCCTCGCATTGTAGCGACCGCTCCATTCAGCCGCGGGGCATTCAGCGTGCTCCCCGATCGCGGACACCTCGGGTGAAATACGGGCACACCGGCCTGATGGCGAGTATTGTTCAAGAAGCGCCTCCGCGCACTCCGCCGTGGCGCTCGAATCCAGGCATCAAAGGAGGAAAGCCATGACCAGCATTTCCTGGGTTGTTGTCGCCGACGGTAACCGCGCCCGTATCTTTGAAACCAACGGTCTCAAGCTGGATCTGCGCGAGATCGAAGGTTTCGCCGATCCCCAGGCCCGCACGCGTGACCCCGAATTGCGCAACGGAGACTCCGGCCGCGACGCGATGCCGGCAGCCACCACACCGGACGACGCAGCACGCGACAGGTTCGCCCGCATGCTCTGTGAATATCTCGAGCAGGGCCGCATGCACCAGCGCTACCAGCGGCTGCGCATCGCGGTCGAGCCCAGGTTTCTCGGCCTGTTGCGCCGCCATCTGAGCGATGAGACGCGCAAGATGGTGTACGAGGAAATCGGCGCGGATATCTCCAAACTCGACGCCCGGGCAATCCAGCGTCATCTCGAACTGCACGGCGAAGGCGCCCACTGAGCCGGCCGCGCACTGTCAGAAAACCGTAATTCGCAGCACGCTGATGTCAACCAATTCATGCACCAATCCGTTCAATTGCTGATCAAGTAATGGGAAAGCTTGCCGTTATAATGCGGACAGCTTTCAACGGGGTAAGCAAGTGCGCGGTAATGGTTCAAAAGGTGGGTCGGCCAGCACCGACATGGTGCAAGAAGGTACGACAAGGCGCCCGGCGATCCCTGGCTGGGCCTTCAACATTCAACGATTCAAGGCGCTGCCGCTGCGGCGCCTGGCAATTCCGGCATTAGCCCTTGTGGTCTGCGCAATCGTGCTGACAGTCTTCCAGCACCTCTCGCAGACCATTCATTACCACTCCGTCGTCTACAGCCTGCGTCAGTTGACGCCGCAGGCGCTCGCCACGTCGCTGCTCGCGACTGCCTTCAGTTACGTCGTACTCGTCGCCCGCGATGCGGTCGGGTTGCGCTCGATCGCCGCAAAGGTGCCGCGCCCCACGCTGTGGATCGGCGCGACAGTCGGTTCCGCGCTCGGCAACGCCACCGGCTTCGGCGCACTGACCGGAGGCGCAGTGCGCTGCCGGGTGTACGGCACGGCCGGCATCAAGCCCGCGCAGGTTGGCCGCCTCACCCTCTTCACCAGCGTGACCCTCGGGCTTTCGCTCGTGCTCCTCGCCGGCCTCGGCATGCTGTTCGACGCGCCGGCCTTAAGCCGCATGACCCATGTCGCGCCCGCGCCGCTGATCGGCGGCGGCGTGGCGATCGTTGCCGCGCTGGCGTTGCTGGTTGCCTGCTGCCGTCCCGCTTCGCGGTCCATCCGCCTCGGCCGGCTCACGCTCGAAGTGCCCGCCCGCCGCGATCTGCTCGATCAGTTGTGGCTCGCCGCGCTCGATGTCGCCGCCGCCAGCGTCGCGCTCTGGGCGCTGCTGCCGCATGCCGACGTCGGTTTCGCCCAGTTCGTCGCGATTTTTTGCGCCGCGATGCTGCTCGGCATGATCGGCCACACGCCCGGCGGCCTCGGCGTGTTCGAAGCGTCGATGGTGTTCGCGCTGGGCGGCAGCGTGGAGACGCCGGCCATGGTCGCCGCCCTGCTCGCCTGGCGCGTGATCTATTTCGGCGTGCCGCTCTTGGTGTCGTCGGCGCTGCTGGCGGGCTTCGAAGGGCATGCGCTCAAGGCCCGCTTCGCGGGCCGCGGTTCGCGTGACATCACCCAGCTCGTCCCGCTGTTTCTCAGCATCGTCACCTTCGCGGTCGGCGGCATGCTGGTGATTTCCGGCGCGACGCCGGCCTTCGGACGCCGTCTCGCCATCCTCCAGACCGTCGTGCCGTTGTGGGTGCTGGAAAGCTCGCAACTGCTCGCGAGCCTGCTCGGCGTGCTGCTGCTGTTCGTCGCGCGCGGGCTGCTGCGCCGGCTCGATGCGGCGTGGTGGCTGACGATGCTGCTGGCCGTCGCGAGCCTTGCGCTGTCGCTGACGAAGGGTCTCGCGTTTGTCGAAGCCGGCGTGCTCAGCGTGCTGATCACGCTGCTCGCGACGACGCGCCACCGCTTCAACCGTTCGTCATCGCTCTTCAGCGAGCGCTTTACGCTGACCTGGCTGGTGTCGGTCGGCATCGTGATGATCGTCGCTTCATGGATCCTGTTCTTCGCGTTTCGCGATGTGCAGTACAGCCGCGATCTGTGGTGGAACTTCGCCTTCGACGAGCGCGCGCCGCGTGCGCTTCGCGCAACGCTGAGCGCCTGCCTGTTCGCGGCCACGATTGCGTTCTGGCAACTGTTGCGGCCGGCTGCGGGCCGCTTTGTCGAGCCGCCTGCGGGCGACCTCGCCGACGCCGCGAAGATCGTCCGTTCGCAGGAGCGCAGCGACGCCGGGCTCGCGTTGATGGGCGACAAGAGCTTCCTGTTCTCGAAATCGCGCGAAGCGTTCCTGATGTACGCGAAGCACGGCCGTACCTGGGCCGCCCTGCACGACCCGGTCGGTCCGCGCGAAGAGTGGGTCGAACTGATCGGCGAGTTCATGGCGCTCGCCCATGCACACAGCGGCCGCGCCGCGTTCTACCAGGTCCGCGCGGACGCCCTGCCGCTTTATCTCGACGCCGGCCTCACGTTGATGAAACTCGGCGAGGAAGCACGCCTCGTGCTGAGCGACTTCGAACTGGCCGGCGCACACCGCACCCACCTGCGCTACGCGCTCAAACGCGGCGAACGCGACGGCCTGACTGTCGAAATGTTCAAGCCGCCGCTCGTCCCCGAACTGCTGCCGGTGCTGCGCGGCATCTCCGACGCGTGGCTGGAAAGCCGTTCCGCGAAGGAAAAGAGCTTCTCGGTTGCCGCCTTCACCGACGACTATCTCTCGGCACAGTCCGTCATGCTGGTCCGTCAGCAGGGCACGCCGGTGGCGTTCGTCACGTTCATGACGACCGATCTGAACATCGACGCGACTGTCGGCGTGATGCGCCATGTGCCGGGCGCGTCGTCCTATGCGATGGAATACCTGTTCACCAAGCTGGCGTTGCATCTGAAGCAGGAAAACTTCCGCAGCCTGAGCCTCGGCATGGCGCCGCTCTCGGGCATGAATCCGACGCCGCTGGCTTCACCGTGGCACCGTTTCGCCAGCCTGATGTGGCGTTTCGGTGGCCGCTTCTACAACTTCCGCGGCCTGCGGGGCTTCAAGAGCAAATTCCAGCCCAACTGGGAGCCGCGCTATCTGGCCGCATCGGGTTCGGTGGGCGTCGTGCTAACGCTCGCCGACCTGTCACTTCTCGCCGAAGGCTGGCGTTCATGAAATCGTTGAAAGTATTGTTGGCCCTGAGCTTGACGACGGGCCTGTTCGCTACGGCGCTGTCGTTTGCGCACGCTGCCGCTGCTGATCCGGCTGCCAGCACCGTCTCCGGCGGCCGTTACGGCAACGTGGTCGTCACGCGGCCGACGGGCGAGATGCGCGGCTTTGTCGTGCTGTTCTCCGGACGCAGCGGCTGGCGCCCGACCGACCAGCAGGCCGCCGACGCGCTCGCGCGCCATGGCGCGATGGTGGTCGGCGTCGATACGGAGCGCTACGCCGCGATGCCCGCCACGCGGAAGGAAACCTGCCGCAACCTGGTCGGCGACGCGGAAGCGATGAGCCACCAGTTGCAGCGCGAGGTGCAGTCGGACCGTTACTTCCTGCCGATCGTCGCGGGCACGGGCCAGGGCGGCATTCTGGCGACGCAGATGCTCGCGCAGGCGCCGTCGAACACGCTCTCGGGCGCGGCATCGATCGATCCTGACGCGCAACTGGATGCGCGCTTCAACCCCTGCCCTCCCGATCCGACGATCAGCCGGGGCAACGGCCTGCCCGGGTTCGTCGAAATCGGCGCGACGACGGCCGACGCCGTCAAGACACCCACGCCCGCAGGCGGCAAGCCCGTCGCCGTGCGACGCCTGCCGCCCAGCACCTCGACCGCCGATGCGATGGTCACGCTGCTCGGTTCGCACCTCCGTGCGCACGAAGCCAGCGAACAGGATGTGTCCGATCTGCCTCTGATCGAACTGCCCGCCGCTCATCCCACCGACATGCTTGCAGTCGTGATATCCGGCGACGGCGGCTGGCGCGACCTCGACAAGAGCATCGCCGAAGCCCTGCAGAAACAGGGCGTGTCCGTGGTTGGCTGGGACAGCCTGCGCTATTTCTGGGCCACGAAGTCGCCACAGCAGACTAGCCATGATCTCGCGCGGGTGCTGGAAACCTACGGGTCGCGCTGGCACACGCACCAGGTTGCGCTGATCGGCTACTCGTTCGGCGCTGATGTGATGCCTTTCGCGTACAACCGCTTGCCCGAAGCCTTGCGCGCGAAGGTCTCGCAGATGGCGCTGCTGGGGTTTGCCCATTCGGCGGACTTCCAGATTCGCGTGACCGGCTGGCTCGGCATGCCTGCCAGCAACGAAGCGCTACCTGCGCTGCCGGAGGTGTCGAAAGTGCCGCCGGGAATCGTGCAGTGCGTGTACGGCGAAGACGAAGAAGATACCTTGTGCCCGGCGCTCGCGAAGTCGGGTGTGACGGTGCTGCGCACGGCCGGCGGCCATCACTTCGGCCGCGACTACAGCAGCCTCGCGAACTCGCTTCTCGATAGCTGGCGGCGGCAGATCGCCTCGCGCGAATGCGATGTGTCAAAGGCATCGGCTGGCGGCGCTCCGGCCGCGGGTTGCAACACGAAGTAAGCCACCGCCTGCTCAAGCCGGGTCCGCGTTCAGCGAGAACGAGGACCCGAGCCTCTCTCCGGCCTCATCCCATCCGGACGGCCCCCGCCTCTTCCGACGCAGCAAGCTCGCTTTTCTCGCGCGCCAGCACAGGCGCAAGCGCGCGCCCCGTATGACTCGCCGAGACCTGCACGAGCCCTTCCGGATGCGTTGCGGCGACAATCGCGCCGCCACCCACGCCGCCTTCCGGCCCGAGGTCGATAATCCAGTCCGCCTCTGCAATCACGTCGAGGTCATGTTCGATGACCACCACGCTGTGCCCGCCATCCACCAGCCGATGCAGGACACGGATCAGCTTCGCGACGTCCGCCATATGCAATCCGACCGTCGGTTCATCGAGCACGTACAGCGTATGCGGCGCCTTTTGCCCCCGGCGTGTGATGTCGTCGCGCACCTTGCTCAGTTCGGTGACGAGCTTGATGCGCTGCGCCTCGCCGCCTGAGAGCGTCGGCGAAGGCTGACCGAGCGTCAGATAGCCGAGCCCGACGTCCTTCATCAACTGCAGCGGATGGGCGATGTTCGACAGCGGCGCGAAGAACTCGACGGCCTCGTCGATTTCCATCGTCAGCACGTCGCCTATATTCTTGCCGCGCCACGTCACCGCCAGCGTCTCGGGGTTGAAGCGCTGGCCATGACAGACGTCGCACGGCACCTTCACGTCCGGCAGGAAGCTCATGCCGATCGTGCGCACGCCCTGCCCTTCGCACGCCGGGCAACGGCCATCGCCCGTGTTGAACGAGAAGCGCGACGCCGTATAGCCGCGCGCCCGCGCTTCGAGCGTATCGGCAAAGAGCTTGCGGATCGTGTCCCACACGCCGATGTAGGTGGCCGGACACGAGCGCGGCGTCTTGCCGATCGGCGTCTGGTCGACCTCCAGCACGCGATCGATGGTTTCCCAGCCCGTGACCGAATCGCAACCCTGCCAGGCATGTGTGACATTGAGCGAGGGACGCGGCGCACTGCGTGCGAGTACGCTCGAGCGGCGGCTCGCGGACGGCTCATCCTGCTGCGCCGCCTTGCGCGCACGCTTAGTAGCTGGCGACGACAGCACCGATCGGCCAACCGCGTCGAGCATGTTCGCCATCAGCACGTCGCGCGCGAGCGTCGACTTGCCCGAGCCGCTCACACCCGTCACCGCGACGAGCCGTGCGAGCGGAATGCCGACCGTCACATCGCGCAGGTTATGCAGCTTGCCGCCCTGCACGGTCAGCCAGCTTTCAGGCACGGCCGCGCCGTTCCTGCGTGACGGTGTGACCGGCCGGCGCGGCTGCAACGGATGCGTGATCGGTTGCGCGAGAAACTGCCCGGTCAGCGAGTCGGCATGCGAAGCGAGATCCGCCACGCCCCCCTGCGCGACCAGACTCCCCCCGCGCTTGCCCGCGCCCGGGCCGATATCGATGATGTGATCGGCGCGTCGGATCGTATCCTCGTCATGCTCCACGACGACCAGCGTGTTGCCCTTCTCGCCCAACTTGCGCAACGCGCTCAGCAGGATCTGGTTGTCGCGCGGATGCAGGCCGATGGTCGGTTCGTCGAGCACATAGCACACGCCCTGCAGGTTACTGCCGAGTTGCGCCGCGAGGCGGATCCGTTGTGCTTCGCCACCGGAAAGACTGGGCGCCGCACGATCCAGACTCAGATACCCGAGCCCCACTTCTTCGAGGAATTGCAGGCGGCTGCCGATCTCGCTCACGACGTCACGAGCGATCTCCGCATCGCGGCCTTTCAACTGAAGCCCGTCGATCCAGCGGCGGGTATCGGACACCGTCCACTGCGCGACGTCGACAATCGGATGTTCGTCGAAGGTCACCGCGCGCGCCGCCGGATTCAGGCGCGTACCGTGACAGTCCGGGCACGGCTCGTCGCCGACGCCTTCCGGTTCCTGCTCTTCCGACGGCAGACTCTGCTCACGGCCGCGGCCGTCTTCGACAAGCAGCGTGTCGTCGTACGCCGCGCGCTGTTCGCGCGTCAACGCAAGCCCGGTGCCGACGCAGGTCGTACACCAGCCGTGCTTGCTGTTGTACGAGAACATGCGCGGGTCCAGTTCCGGATAGCTCGTCCCGCAAGTCGGGCAGGCGCGCTTGACCGACAGCACCTTGGTCGTGCCAACCTGCGCGGTCGGATGACTGTTGTGCAACGCGTCGTGCAGACCGTCGAGCGGCGCGAGCAGATGGATGATGCCCTTGCCGAGTTCGAGCGTATCGTCGAGCGCGCGGCGCAACTGCGCCTCGTGATCGGCGGACACGACGAGATCGGCGACGGGCAGCTCGATCGTGTGCTCGCGGAAGCGGTCGAGCTTCGGCCACGGATCGACCGGCACGAACTCGCCGTCGACACGCAGATGGGTATTGCCACGCGCCTTCGCCCATTTGGCAAGGTCCGTATAGACGCCCTTGCGGTTGACGACGAGGGGAGCGAGCAGACCGACGTGTTCGCCCTTGTGATCGCGCAGCAGCTGCGCCGCGATCGATTCGACGCTTTGTGACGTGACCGGCGTACCGTCGTGGATGCAGTGCTGCAGACCCAGCTTCACGTAAAGCAGCCGCAGGAAATGCCACACCTCCGACGTCGTCGCCACCGTGCTCTTGCGCCCGCCCCGCGACAGGCGCTGCTCGATGGCCACCGTCGGCGGAATGCCGTACACGGCGTCGACTTCGGGCCGCCCTGCCGGCTGGACGATCGAACGGGCATAAGCGTTCAGCGATTCGAGATAACGGCGCTGGCCTTCGTGGAACAGGATGTCGAATGCGAGCGTCGACTTGCCCGACCCCGACACGCCCGTGATCACGTTGAACTTGCCGTGCGGGATATCGACGTCGAGCGACTTCAGATTGTGCTCGCGCGCATTGACGATACGCACGACATCCTCGCCCTCGACGGCTCGCCGCGCGCGCGCCGCGCTCAGCGCGGTCTGCAGCGGGATGCCCTGCGACGCGGGCGCGACTTCGACGCCCATCGACTCGTCGTAGTGAATCAGCGCCCGGCCGGTGTGCGACTCCTCGCATTGCTTCATTTCATCGGGCGTGCCGGCGCAGAGGACGCGGCCCCCGCCATCGCCGCCTTCCGGACCGAGATCGATCAGCCAGTCGGCTGCGCGGATCACGTCCAGGTTGTGCTCGATCACGATCAACGAATGACCGCCGGCCAGCAGCTTGCCGAACGCCTGCATCAGCTTGGCGATGTCGTCGAAATGCAGACCGGTGGTGGGCTCGTCGAACATGAAGAGCTTGCCGGCAGTGGCCGCGGTGGCCGGCTTCGCGCCGCGCGTCGTGCGCGCCTGCGCGGTTTCCGCGAGAAAGCCGGCGAGCTTCAGACGCTGCGCCTCGCCGCCCGAAAGCGTCGGCACGGGCTGGCCCAGTTTCACGTACTCCAGACCGACATCCACGATCGGCTGCAGCACGCGCAGCACTTCGGCGTCGGCGGCGAAATACGCGGCTGCCTCGCTGACCGTCAGATCCAGTACATCCGCGATGTTCAGCGCACGGTCGCCACGCTCGATCTTCACTTCGAGAATCTCAGAACGATAGCGTCGTCCGTCGCAGTCCGGGCAGCGCAGATAGACGTCGCTCAGGAACTGCATCTCGATGTGTTCGAATCCGGAGCCGCCGCACGTCGGGCAGCGCCCGTCGCCCGAGTTGAAACTGAACATGCCCGCCGTATAGCCGCGTTGCAGCGCGAGCGGCGCCTTCGCGAACAGCTTGCGGATCTCATCGAAAGCACCGACATAGCTCGCCGGATTCGAGCGCGCCGTCTTGCCGATCGGCGACTGGTCGACAAACACCGCGTCGCTCACCTGCTCCGCGCCGATGAGCTGCCGGAACGCACCGGGTGACTCCGTCGCCTTGCCGAGATGCCGCGCCATCGCCGGGTACAGCACATCCTGGATCAGCGTCGATTTGCCGGAGCCCGACACACCCGTCACGCAGACGAGCCGTTGCAGCGGAATCCCGACCGTCACGTCCTGCAGGTTGTGCTCGCGCGCGCCTTCCAGCACGATGCGCGGCGTGTCCGCCTTGACCGGACGGCGCGACCAGCGCGACGCGTCAGCCACATGGCGACGCCCGCTGAGATATTCGCCGGTGAGCGTGCCGGCCGAGCGGATGTCGTCAGGCAAGCCGTCATAGATGATCGTGCCGCCGCGCTCGCCCGGGCCGGGACCCATATCGATCAGGCGATCCGCCGCGAGCATCACGGACGGATCATGCTCCACCACCACGAGCGTATTGCCGGCGTCGCGCAGCCGATGCATCGCCTCGACGATCCGGTTCAGGTCGCGCGGATGCAGCCCGATGCTGGGCTCGTCGAGCACGAACAGGGTTTTGGTGAGCGATGTGCCAAGCGCCGTCGTCAGGTTGATCCGTTGCACTTCGCCGCCCGACAGCGTGCGGCTCTGCCGGTCCAGCGTCAGATAGCCGAGCCCCACGTCGCACAGATATTTCAGCCGCGTGCGCACTTCGGCGAGCAGCAGTTTCAATGCATCGTCGAGGAGCGCGCTTGGCAGCGTGATCCCGTCGAAGAAGCGCCGGATGCGCTCGATCGGCAGCAGCATCAGATCGTGCACGGTCAGGCCCGGCAACGCTTCGAGCTGCGCGCGCGTCCACTCCACGCCGCGCGGCATGAAGCGCTGCGCGGGCTCGAGCACCGCATCGGCATTCGGCTTCGTGCCGAGACGCCACAGCAGCGACTCCGTCTTGAGCCGCGCCCCGCCGCAGGTTTCGCACGGCGTGTAGCTGCGGTACTTCGACAGCAGCACGCGGATGTGCATCTTGTACGCTTTCGATTCGAGGTACGCGAAGAAGCGCTTCACGCCGTACCACTGGCTCTGCCACTTGCCGTTCCAGTCCGGTGAGCCGTTGATGACCCAGTCGCGCTCTTCCTGCGACAGTTCCGCCCACGCGGTATCGCGCGGGATGCCGGCCTTCGCCGCGTAGCGCATCAGGTCGTCCTGGCATTCTTTCCAGGCGGGCGTCTGCATCGTCTTGATCGCGCCGCCGCGCAGGGTCTTGCGCTCGTCCGGAATCACCAGCCCCAGGTCGACCCCGATCACGCGGCCGAAACCGCGACAGGTTTCGCACGCGCCGTACGCCGAGTTGAACGAGAACAGCGCCGGCTGCGGATCCGCATAGCGCAGGTCGCTGTCGGGGTTGTGCAGACCGGTCGAGAAGCGCCAGATCCGAGGCTCGGTGGCCTCCCCAGGCACCTGGAGCACATACACGTTCACCCGGCCGCCGCCGCGCTTGAGCGACGCCTCGATGGCCTCGACGGCGCGCACCTTGTCCGTCTGCTGCAGGCGAAAACGGTCGGCCACCACGTCGAGCATCTTGCGCGGCCCGGTGGGCGACTCCACCTCGCGCTGCGCCTGCACACGCGTATAGCCGCTCGCCGAGAGCCATTGCTCGACTTCGGCGTCAGTCGCGGATTCGGGCAGTTCGACCGGGAACGTGACGACGAGCCGCGGATCCTGGTCCACGGTGCGCGCCAGCAGGTCGGCATAGATCGTCTCCGGCGTGTCGTGCCGCACCGCCTGTGCGGTCTTGCGGTCGTACAGTTCGGCCGCGCGCGCGTAGAGCAGCTTCAGATGGTCGTTCAGCTCGGTCATCGTGCCGACCGTTGAACGCGAGCTGCGCACCGGGTTGGTCTGGTCGATCGCGATCGCGGGCGGCACACCATCGACCCGGTCGACCTGCGGCCGGTCCATGCGGTCGAGAAACTGACGCGCGTACGCACTGAAGGTTTCGACATAGCGCCGCTGCCCTTCGGCATACAGCGTGTCGAACACGAGGCTCGATTTGCCCGACCCCGACGGACCCGTGACAACGGTCATTTCGCCGGTGTGCAGGTCGAGATCGAGGTTCTTGAGATTGTGCTGACGAGCGCCGCGAATGCGGATCAGATTGTTGGAAGCCAATTTGTGCTTTCGAATCAGTTGGTTATAGCGTGATGTCCACACCGGTTCCCAGCCCTGAAACCCGCCATCGCATACGAACGGGTCAGATAAACACAGAGGGGTTAGGGTCGGCAGACTGTCGGCCCATACTGTACACCCATACAGTACATGAAGTCTGCACCGCCTGCTTGATCGGGCGGCAGGATCACGGGAAACGACAGGGTTCCAGCTGGCGCCGGAAGATCGATTTCTGGCTTGCAATCAAAAGCCAGCGGCAGAAGCGGACTGAGCGCCTCGAAGCGCGCGTGGACCAACCTTGAAACCGCCGGACGGTTAGATCCCGCTTCATCTGACGTCATGGTAGCGCTGCGGCGTGTCCCGGATAAAGCAAGGCCCGCCTGAGCGGGCCTCACATGCATCACGTGCCTCAATCCATTACGTTCCCTTGAGAGCGAGTCAGCTATGCGCTAACGCCTCCAGGGCTGCACGCGCAAGAAACCCGCTCCTGGTTTCATGACGAGCCTCAACATAAGCATCGATCTTATGTAATACAAACCGTGGCAGGCTCACGTTAATCCGTTCCGGCCTTGAATCGAGCCGTGACAGATCGACATCGACAAGAGCCCATACAGCCCCTGCATACTCCGGCTTTGCCACCAGTTCTTCCACAGTGGAACACGTAAAGCCAACGTCCTCACCGAGTTCAACCAGGGTTGAGACATGGCCGACGATTGCTTCTTTTGCGTTTCTGATTGCGTCATCGATGGTGTCGCCCCAGGAATGGACGCCCGGAATATCCGGCACAGTCACTCCATAGACACTCCCATCGTCCTTATGGACAGCGATGGGAAATTCCATTACTGATTCTCCGCTACGATTTACGAATGCACCCTGTGTTGGTGAAAACTACCGCTCAATCAAGGGCGGCGCTTTTCAGGATGCTCTTTACCGTCCCGACCGGAAGGTCCTTTTTCGGATGCGGAACCGTCACCAGGCCCTTTTTCCAAAAGTGTTTAAAGTGATGGTGGCTGCCCGTAACCCGCACTTCTCTCCATCCATCTTCTTCGAGCATCCGGATGAGCATTGATGAATTCATCAGGCCTCCGTACGTCTTGTGTGTAATTCTACACACCGATCAAAGAAAATCAAGAAAAGTGTGTAGTCGTGTGTATTTTCACACGTCGCTGGACGCGCGCAAATCCTGACCGAATGGCATAGGGCGGATGGCCATGACCGCGCTTCGCCGGATCCTGGCTTCACATGCTCAGATCGAGGTCTAAAACGTCACGGCCGAGGTCTCAGCCAACCGCCCCTCCGGCAACCCAATATTCAGTTCCTCACACAAGAAAGTCTGCAACGTCTGCACGGCGGCAGCCTGCGCGTGTGGCGCGGCGCGCGTGAAGAGTCCCAGGTCCGCGGTGGGCGGATCCGGCAAGCCGTCGTTGCGGCCCAGCACGCGCATCGATTCGTGGCGGATATTGCCCTCGAGCAGCACGGACACCCCCAGCCCCGCCTCGACCGCCGACTGCACGGCCGGCAGGCTGGTGCTGGTACACACCACCCGCCAGGCGATCCCGGCACGCCGCAGGATCGTCAGCACCTGCTGCTGCCACAGGCAGCTGCCGCCGAACGCGACGATCGAGAGCGCCGTGTCGGGCGACGCAACGAAGCCGCGGGCGCCGACCCAGTACAACGGCTGCGTCCACGTCATGAGCGGCGGTGCTGCGACGATCGCCGGATCGCCCACGAGCAGATCGAGTTCGCCATCGGCCAGCCGGGCCGACAGTGCCGCGCTGCTATCGACGACGATTTCCAGCGCGACCTGCGGATACGCCGCGGAAAACCGCCTGAGTGCGCGCGGCAGACGACCCACCGCAATGTCTTCGAGCATGCCCAGACGCACCGTGCCCGCCACCTGCCCCGCGCTCAGCGCGCGCCGCGCATCGGCGCCTGCGCCGAGTATCGTGTGTGCGTACGGCAGCAGCAGATGTCCGGCCTCGGTCAACTGGACGCCGCGCGGCGAGCGGTCGAGCAGGCGCTGCCCAAGGTCGTCCTCCAGCCTTCGCAACTGCATGCTGATCGCCGCCTGCGTCCGCGCAAGGCGAATCGCGGCGGCGCTGACTGCGCCGGTCTCCGCCACGGTGACGAAGGCGCGCAACAGAGTGCTATCGAGGTCTCGCATTATTAACGTTCCTGATATGCCCATAAGAAATATCAGCTTATTTTATTTCGATGTAGCCCGCTATGATGGCGTCACCCGAGACCCCGAACGACCGCAAAACCGGCCGCATGGAAAGCAACATGAAACAGACGACCCTGGTCGAGACTCCGGTTCCGGCCGCCGCCAGTCCACAGCCCGAGACTGCCCCGACGGGGCCGAAGTCGGGGCGCGCAGCCGGCAATGCGGCCCTGCTGTGCGTGCTGTCGATGTCGAGCGTGCAGTTCGGCGCGGCGTTGTCCGCGCCGACGATGAATGCGTTCGGCTCGTTCAGCACGACCTGGCTGCGGCTTGGCTGGGCGGCGGTCGTGCTGGCGCTGATCGTGCGTCCCAAGGTGCGCACCTATTCGCGCCAGCACTGGTTTGCCGCTGGCGTGCTGGGTGTCGCGATGGCCGTCATGACCCTCTGCTTCTTTCTCGCCATCCAGCGCATTCCGCTTGGGCTCGCCGTTGCGATCGATTTCCTCGGGCCGCTCACGGTCGCCACGATCGGCGTGCGCCGCGTGCGTGCGCTGCTCTGGCCGCTGCTGGCCCTCGCCGGCGTGTTGCTGCTCGCGCACGATCGCGCGGGCTGGGTCGGTGAACCGCTCGGCGTCCTGCTTGCATCTGGCGCCGCCGCCGGCTGGGGCGTCTATATCGTGCTGATGAAGAAGACCGGCGCGATGTTCAGCGGCCTCGAAGGGCTGTCGGTTTCACTGATCGCGGCGGCCATCGCGGCAACGCCTTTCGGGCTTCTGCAAAGCGGCGGCCACCTGCCGCTCGCACAGCTCGCGGCGACTGCCGGTCTCGCGGTGCTGGTGCCCCTGTTGCCGTACGCGCTGGAAATGGTCGCGCTGCGCCATATGCCGGCCTCGTCGTTCGGCATCCTGATGAGCGTCGAGCCAGCGATCGGCGCGCTTGCCGGCTTTGTCGTGCTGCATCAGCCGATGACGGCGCTGCAACTCCTCGGCACCCTGTTCGTGGTCGGTGCGAGTGTCGGCGTGGTGGCGGCAGCGCCCTGAGAACCACGAGGCGCGCAGGCAAGGCGCGTTCGCAAAAGCGCCCCAGGCCACGCGTCGAAGCGCGCGCGATATCGCGCGACAGCGACCCGCACGGCGGCGCGAGGGTTCAAACGACCTTCGTTTCGATGACGAACATTTCCACGCCTGCCTGAGCAAAATTGGCCAGATCGCCCGCAGCGGCTTTGCCTGCGGGTGAGCCTAACGCCTCCTTGACGGCTTCCGATGAAGGGAACTCGAGCGTCGCGATGAGGTGATACGCCGATTGCCCCTGCAGGTCCTTCACCGGCCCGGAACTGACCTCATAGCGCTGCAGCCCGGGAAGCTTCTTCGCGAGGTACACGTGGGTCGAAAAGTAGTAGTCGTCGAATGCCGACGGATCGGCCGGGTTTTTATAGAGCACGACGAGTTTTGCCATGATGTTGCCTCCTTGGACGTTGAACTGAAACCGCTGCAAAAAGCCGCGTGATGCAGGTGTCGCGCGTTCGCTCATTCATCGGCCTTTCCCGCCACGAAATCGCGCGTGGCATCGACGCTCACCACCTCACTGGTTTTCCAGTTGCAGATACAGACGCTGCACGTTCTGCGGCTGTGCCACCGCATAGAGCTTGTAGCGGCTGAAGTCCGGCACCTGCACGCTGCGCATCGCCTCCGTGAGGCCGACACCGGCCTCGTAGGCGCGCCTTACGCCCGCATCCAGCTGCCGCAAATACACGCCCGTCTGCGCGACGTCCTGCTTCTCTACGAGCGGCCCGAAGCCCGGCACGACGATGCGCGCATCCGTGACCTGCAGGCGCTGCAGCGCGTCGAGCCAGCCCGGAATGTTTTCGTTGCGCAACTCGGGAATCCGCCCGACGCTGACAAGGCCGCCGGCAAACAGCACCCCGGTCGACGTGTCGAGCACGGCCAGATCGCCGGGGGTGCTTGCCGGGCCGAAATGCAGCAACGCGAGCTGACGACCGCCCGACTCGATCTGCGTCGAGCCGTCCACCGTGCGATCGGGCACGGTCACGCGCGAACCGGCCATTTCCTCTTCGCCCAGCGTGCGGCGCAGCTTCGTGAGACAGATCGCGCAGCGCTCGCGGATCAGTTCCGCCGTGCGCCTGTGCGCGAGAATCGGCACATCCTGATCGCGGAACGCTGATGCGCCGAACACAAACTCCGCAGCCTGATGCGTGATGATCACGAGTTCGATCGGCAACGGCGTGACCTTGTGGATCGCCTCGATCAGCGCGCGTCCGTATCGATATGACGAGCCGGTATCGATGACGGTCACGCCACTCGCGCCGACGATAAAACCATTGTTCGCGACGATGCCGCGATTGGCCGGCGCCACCGCATCGCCGCTGCCCTGCATCACGTACACGCCCTGCGCCACGGCGACCGGCACCGGCATGTCGCCGGGCCCCGCACACACGGGCCGGGCAGAGGTCACCAGCATCAGCATCAGCATCGCGATCACAGCCGGAGCCCTGCCCCTCGCTGCCGCTTTCCACCGTATTCGCATCAAGGCGTCGTCGACGAGGTTTGTTGTGCGCCAGGCTGCGAGCTGATCGCAACCTGAGCCTCGAACTGCCGGTTCTTCGTGTCCTCGATGTGCGCCTTCAGATCACCATTCGCGCGCGGCGTGAAGTAAAAGCGGAAATTCGGGTTCTCGCTGATCGAAAAATTGACGTTCGCGGTCATCACGGGTTTGTCCGCATACGTCACCTGCACCTTGCGTATGAAGTACGCCGACGAATACAGCCGCGTCACCTGGTTCATCGCCATGCCGGTGCGGTTCGGGTGCCGGACCATCAGCTGCACGAGTTGCGGCTTGCCGAACACCGTCCTGCCTTGCGGTTGCAGACGCACGAGGCCGGCATCCGCTTCGGCGGCAGCATCGTCCTTGCCGGCGGGCGCCGAACAGCCGCCCGATGCCTTCACGAAACGCACCGCGCTGTACAGGTGCCCGTCGTTGGTCTCCGCGATCACGCGCAGGAATGTGTAGTCCTCGACACGCACGCGCGTCTCGAGGCTCGCGAGGCCGGAGTCCGGCGTGAACTCGAACGAGCCGCCATACGGCTCAGGGTTTTCGTCGATGAACAGGTAGAGCTTCCTGATGTATCGCGATGGCGTCTGCGGAAACTGCGCGGCAATCGCAATCGGCACCACGGCTGCGTCAGCGGCACGCGCGGGCGCGTCGAGCTTGATCACGGCGTCGCCGTGCGTATCGACTGGCCGGCCCTTGAACATCCCTTCCCGGAAGTCCTGCCAGCGGGCATTTTTGTCCGGGTCATCGCCGGGCTGCGCCGCATGCGCAGGATGGATCGCAAACGTAGCCAGCAGGGCCAGTGTTCCGCCCGCCGCGAGCAAACCTCGCAATACCGCCCGCCTGGTCGCTCCTGTAGTAATCATGATGTCCCTCCGTCCTTCCCCCACTACTGGTCCCACTCGAGTTCAGCATACGCTGCAGTCACATTGCGCTGGTGATAGATATCGAAGAGGCGCCATTTCTTGCGCTCGTCGAGCCCGATCGTATCGACCGCCTGCTGCATCGTCTTCCCCGCCCTGATTGCTGCACGCACATCCCGCGCCAGCGCTGACAGATACGCTTCCTCGGCGTCGAGTGCGTCGCGCCAGGGCGTATCGATCGGCCCGTGGCCGGGCACCACCCGGCGTGGGTTCATCTGGCGAATCGTCGCGATATCGGCAAGCCAGCCAGTCACGCTGCCGTCGATGACGGGAATGCACTGCACAAACAGCAGATCCGCGAGCCACAGCGTGCCGCTACTCTCATCGTAGACCGTCAGGTCGTTGTTCGTATGCGCCGTCTTCCATGTCTGAAGCTTCAATACGCGCCCGCCCAGGTCCAGTGTCATGCTGCCGTTCACAGCAAGCGTCGGCGGAATGATTTCGCTGCCGTCCGCGAGCGCGCCCAGTTCGCGATGCAGGACGCGCATATAACTCTCGGCATGCGACGCTTCCGCTTCGGCGAGCGCAGCGCTGCCGACAATTTGCGGACGATCGCCCCTGAACGCCGCATTGCCGAGGATGTGATCCGGATGCATATGGGTGTTGATCACATAGCAGACCGGCAGCGGCGTCGCCGCGCGGATCGCGGCACGCAGCGAGCGTCCTTCGGCTGCCGTCCCGCCCGTATCGATCACGGCCACGCAGCGCCGCCCGACGATAAAACCGATATTGGCGATATCGCCGCCATTGGCGCGCGTCGCGACGTCGTCGTGTCCGCGATGCACATAAAGCCCCGGCACGATCTGCGTGACCTTCAGCGCGGTGACGGCATGTGCTGTCGCGGCAAACGCCACCAGCAGCCCCGCGGCCAGCAAGAGATGCCGCAGCGCACGCCGGGCCACGCAGGTCATCTCCTCGCGCCCGTATCGATTGCCCCCGTGCCGTCCTGCTTGAGGGCCGCGCGCTTCGAGGGCCGCAACGAAAAGCGCGAATATTCGCTCTCGAGGAACGGTTCGGCATGTTCGAGCAGGAAGCGTCGAAACGCGAGACAGGTCGGCGACAACTGCTTCGAACGCGAATGCACGAGTTGCCAGGTGCGTTCGATCGGTGTGCCGTTCACATCGAGCAGCGCAATCTCGCCGGTGCGCAACTCGAGCGCCAGCGTGTGCAGCGAAATCAGGCTCACCCCCATGCCGGCCATCACGGCCTGTTTGATCGTCTCGTTGCTGCCGAGCGTCACGGTGCGCGCCGGTACGAACAGATGCTGCCGGAACGTGTGTTCCACCACCGCGCGGGTGCCCGAGCCGGGTTCACGCAGCAGGAAGGTATCGCCCGCCAGCTCCTGCAGATCGAAGCGGCGGGCACCGCACAGCGGATGCGACAGCGGCGCGACGATCACGTGCGGATGCCAGGCGAGCGGCTCGGCCGTCGTGCCGAGTTCGGGCGGCGGACGGCCCATGATCGCGAGGTCGGTGGCGTTGTCCTGCAACAGACGCAGCAGCGTTTCCCGGTTGCCGACCGAGAAGCGCACGTCGACCTTCGGATACTGCTGCGAATACAGCGCGAGCAGTTTCGGCGCAAAGTAGGTGGCGGAGCTGACGATGCTCACGGCAATCGAACCGCTATCGGCCTGCGTGAGCGAGGTCATGGCGTCCTCGGCATCCTTGATCTCGCCGAGAATGCGGCTCGCGTGATGCGACAGCCGCTCGCCCGCTTCCGTCAGCGCGAGCTTGCGCGCGACACGCTCGAAGAGTGGCAGTCCGATCGCCTCTTCGAGTTGCCGGATCTGCATCGACACCGCCGGCTGTGTCAGATGCAGTTCTTCGGCCGCCCGCGCAAAGCTCGGATAGCGACTCGCGACCACGAAGATCTGCAACTGGCGCAATGTCAGCGAGCGGATGAAGTTCACGATGCGCGGCCACGTTGCGATAGGAAAGGCATAGGTGCGAGACGCGCCTTCTCAGCGGCTGGCGCGTGGCGCCTGCGGCGACTTGACGGGCGGCGGCCCTCCCGGCTTGCCGGGCGCGAGGCTGCGCAGCGCACCAGCGAAGGTCAACGTTTCAGTCTGCAACGGGTGTGCGAAATCGTTGCCCGCGCCCGGCACTTCGGTGCGGATCTGCATGACACGGCCCGGCACGGCGGCATCGGCGATGAGGAACGTATAGCGCTTGCCCGTGTACTGCGCGAAACGCGCGGCGTTGGGATCGTCGACGTAGGGCTGGATCACGATCTTCTGCGCCTTCACGGTCTTGCCGCCACTCTGTGCGACGACCGGCATAAGCGGCGGTCCCGCCGCGAGCGCGAGGCGCACGCGACGCTGAAAATAACGCCGTTGACCGCCCGTCAACTGCTCCATTTCAGCGATATCGTGCTCGAGAAAATAGAGAATGACCGGATTGCACGGCAACCCCTCGCCCGGCACCTCCACCTTGCCGGTGCGATCAGTAATCCGCGCATCACCCTTGCCGTTGCCCGGACTCAACACCAGCACGCGAACCGTGTCGGTCACCTTGACTGGCGGCCCGGAAAAGTCGACCGCGTAATCCAGCTCCGTTTGCGGTTCGACGCCATCCAGATGCGTCGTCATGAAAATGAGCCGCTCGGCCGGCGCGATCTCGTCACCCGCCGTGGAAGCGGCGACGCTCACGCCCACGCAACCCGGAACACCCGCGATGCCCGCGATGCCTGTGAGACAGAGTGTGCCAAGCGCCGCCGCGATGCGCACGCCGCGCCTCGCGTCGAGCCGCAACCCTCGCTTCATTGCGATGCGGCCGTCGCGCCGGCAACCGGCAGGATCGGCACCTGATAGCTCGTGAGGATTTTGTCGATCTTGTCCTGGTTGGAGCCGATCCACTGGTCGACCTTGTCCTTCCAGGCCTTCTCACCGTAGCGGGTGCCCATCGAAATCTCGTAATCGAAGCGGATGCCCGGGGTCGGCGGAAACGGCACGAGCCTCACGCTGTCGCCGGCACGCTTTGCGAAGTAACCCGCGATCGGCCCCCACAGGAACACGACATCGACATTGCCCGCTGCCAGATCGTGTTCGATCATCTCGCCGGGAAAGGCCGCCGGGTCGCCGCTTTGCGCCTGGTACGAGACAGCCTGCTCGATCAGGTTATGGCCGAGCAGCCAGTCGACGGCAGGTGTCTGCGAGAAGATGCCGAAGCGCAGCTTGTGCAGCGTTTCAGGTGGAAGCTTCAGCAGATCGTCGGGCGTCTTGATGTTCGCCAACTCGGGCCGCTTCGTGAAGACCATCGCATAGGTTGAATGCAGCCAGGGCCGTGTGGTCGCGGTCAGGTCATAGCCCTTCGGCACGCCGATGATCAGGTCGCACTTGAAGTTCCCGGTATCGGGCACCTTGTCGCGCAGCGTGCGCCGGACGAAACCCATGCGCTGCGGGAAAAACGTGTATTCCAGCTTGTAGCCGAAATCGCTCGCCATCTGGCTCGCGATACGGTTTTCGTAGCCTTCACCCTTGCTGTTCGACAAGGGCATGTTGTTCGGGTCGGCGCAGACACGCAGCACGCCGTCGGCGCCGTCGTTGTTGGGCAACGCCGGATCGGCGTAAGCGAAGTGGGCCGCGAAAGCGGCGCAGCATAGCGCGGCGAGCGCGCGGACGAATCTGGCGAGACTTGCATTGCGATCAGACATCGATACCTCCGAAACAACAGGGCGCGGGCGCTGGATGCAATGAGCGGCGAAGATCACCAATACGGACGAAGGCTCAGGCCCGAACGTCATTTCGCATCGATGGCCTGCAGGTCGCCGGGGTTGATCTTGCCATCGGAGCGTCCCTTCAGATACGCATACAGGTTTTCCCAGTTCTTCTGCATCATCGTGCTCGAGCTGAAATCGGGCATGCCCTTGTCCACGCGTCCGCCGAACACCGTGCGGTGAAACTCGTTCTTGTCGAGCGTCTTGAACGCATCGACGAGCGACGGGCCGACGAGCCCCTCCTGCTTCGCTCCGTGGCACCGTTCGCAGGCAAGCGCGCGCCACGTTCTCCAGCCCTGCAGCGTGTTGTTGTCGACCTTGTTGCCATCGACGACCTGGTAGGCTACCGGCTTCATCTGCCCGGCACTGGTCTGGGCATACGCTGCGGGCAGCGCACACAGTGCAATCGCGAGTGGCAAAAGTGATCGGCCTTTCATGCATTCGTCTCCATCGGGTTATGGGTTGCGCACGCTGCGCTCAAGCGTGGCTTTGAGCGCAGCGTCATGCGAAACGAAACAACGTTCAAACACTGCAAGGCCGAAGACGCCGCCCGCCGCCCCGCGACTGGAGCGTCAAGCGTGACGGTCGTCTTCAGCACCTGTTGCCGGCTGCCTGCCGTCCGGCAATTCAGCCCTTCTCACCGGGAATGGCGAACACGAACAACGTGCCGCCAAGCGCGGTGTACTTCGCCAGTTCACGATAGCCACCGACCGCGCCAAGGCCTTCCGTCGGCTTCTCGAGACCCGCCGCCATGCCGATGCCAGCCCAGCCGCCGATGCCGGAATAAACACCGACGTACTGCTTGCCCTGGTACACATACGTGAACACGTTGCCGATGATCCCGGACGGCGTCTTGAACCTCCACAGTTCCTTGCCATCCCTGATACGGACCGCCTTGATGTAGCCTTCAAGCGTGCCGTAGAACGCGATGCCGCCTGCGGTGGCAAGCGCGCCGGACCACACCGAGAACTTCTCCGGCTTCGACCAGGCGATCTTGCCCTTCGACGCATCCCACGCGATGAAATTACCCATCGCGCCGTTTTCGTTCGGGCCCGGATACATCGACAGCGTCGCGCCCACGAACGGCTGACCGGATACGTATTCCACCTCGAACGGCTCGTAATCCATGCAGACGTGATTGGTCGGCACGAGGAACAGTTTCGAGGCCGGATCGAAGGCCGCCGGCTGCTGGTCTTTCGAACCGAGCGCGGCCGGGCAGATGCCCTTCACGTTGTGATCAGGACCGGCTTTCTGCGTGGAATAGCTTGCGTTGCGGACCGGCAGCCCGGTCTTCACATCGACGCTGTCCGCCCAGTTCACCGCCGGGTCGTACTTGCTCGCGACGAGCAGTTGACCGGTTTCGCGATTCAGCGTGTAGCCGAAGCCGTTGCGGTCGAAGTGCACGATTGCCGGGACCGTCTTGCCGTTGATGGGCAGGTCGGAGAGGATCATTTCGTTGACCCCGTCGTAGTCCCATTCGTCGTGCGGGGTCATCTGATACACCCACTTCGCCTTGCCGGTATTCAGGTCGCGCGCGAAGATCGACATCGACCACTTGTTGTCACCGGGGCGTTGTGTCGGGTTCCATGTACCCGGATTGCCGGTGCCGTAGTAGATAAGGTTCAGCTTGGGATCCCACGCGTACCAGCCCCAGGTCGTCCCGCCGCCCAGTTTCCACTGATCGCCCTTCCAGCTTTTCAGCGACGAATCCGCGCCGACCGGCACCATCTTGCCGTCCGACCAAGTCATCGTATTGTCAGGATCGAGCAGCATCTCGTTGTCCGGTCCCGTGCTGTAGGCCTTCCAGACCTCCTTGCCGGTCTTGATGTCGTACGCGATGAGCCGGCCGCGCACGCCGAATTCGCCACCGGAGATCCCGGTCAACACCTTGTCGCCGAACACGTGCGGCGCGTTGGTATTGGTCTCGCCGGCCTTTGGATTGCCGTTCTGGGCAGTCCAGACGACTTCGCCGGTTTGGGCATTCAGCGCGACGAGTTTCGTATCCGCCTGTTGCAGGAAGATCTTGCCGTCACCGTAGGCGAGACCCCGGTTGACCGTGTCGCAGCACATCACGGAAATGACCTGCGCGTCCTGCTTGGGTTCGTATTGCCACTTGAACGTCTGGTCCTTCAGATTGATGGCAATGACCTTGTTAGGAAACGGAGAGTGAATAAACATCGTGTCGCCGATGACGAGCGGTGAGCCTTCGTGACCGCGCAATACGCCAGTCGACATGGTCCAGGCGACCTGCAGCTTGCCGACGTTGTTTTCATTGATCTGCTTGAGCGGGCTATAGCGGTGATTCGCGTAATCGCCCGCCTGAGCTGCCCAGTTCGATGGGTTCTTGATCAGCGTGTCGAGTTGTGAATCGGCCTGAGCAACAAAGGAATTCAGGGCCGTCGCCGCGACCACCGCCAGTCCGAGAACCAGGGTGCGTAAGTTCATGTCTCCTCCAGATTGGATGAAGCTGTCCGACTCGGGAATGACCGCGCTACCGTCTCGCACCGGACGCGCCTGTCCGATGCGGGTAACGACCATGCTTCGCCTGATTCATTGCCAAGCTCATGCGTGCAAAGAGCGTTTGCATATTCCATGCCGGAATGTGCCGTGCCGGGCGCAGGTGTCGGCCACGCCTCGCAAAATAAAGACTGGATTGTCCGGATCGGAGACACGATCATTCGGATTACGACACATACTGTGTCAAATACGATACCGCGCCCGCGGCGGATTGCTCACCCGCATACGGCGTAGCCGCCCTGCCATGTCGCGACGCAACACAACACAACAGGAAATACGTGGAGCCTCGCGCCGTGGCCCGTCAAGGACGCGTTTGCGCGAAGCCGCGTCACCGCGGGCGTGACGACACTGGTGCAGTGCCTGCGCCAGCCTTACCTTACGTTTAACCCGACGATGTGGAGGCCCTGCCATGACTCAACCCGAAAAGGTCTATTCCGACGAGGAGATCCAGCAGCGCCTGACCGGTCCGCTACAGCACTGGTATCTGGAAGAGGGGTGGCTGCGCCGCAAATACAGGACCGAAAGCTGGAAGGGCACGCTGATGGTGGTCAACACCGTGGGCCATCTGGCGGAAGCGGCCTGGCACCATCCGGACCTGACTGTCTCGTATGCATTCGTCGTCGTGAAGCTGAAAACGCATTCGGCTAAAGGCATCACCGACAAGGACTTCGCACTCGCGACGAAGATCGAGGAGGTCATCCAGTGGCAGCCTGGCCGCGAAGGCGGTCCGCTGGAAGGCACGCCCGCCGACGACCAGCGCTTCCGCTATATCAAGTACGACGCGCCGAAAACCTGAACCGGACTGCGCAATCGCGCGCATGTTCCGCTGTGATCACGTTACAGGCATCTGGTATGGCTCTTGCCTTGGACAGCTTGCCGGCGCACGCGGGACGCGCGCTGGCGCAGCCTCGCCAGGACCGTGCAGCGTCACGGCCGTGAACCAGCGAACGAGGAACGCTCGCGATGCAGATCCCTTCCGGTAGCTTCGCGCCGCTGTCGGCCGTGACGGTCGAAGCGCCCGCACGCCTGCATCTGGGCTTTCTCGATCCGAACGGCTCGCTCGGGCGTCCCTTCGGCAGCGTGGGCCTTACCATCGACGAACGCGGCACGCGGATCACCATGCGAATCGCGGAACAGACGCGCGTCGAGGGCACGCGGACCGACGCGGAACGCGCGCGCATCGAACGCTATCTCGAACAGTTGCAGGCGGCCTGGGGCGGCCCGCCCATAGAGCTCGAACTGCTGCGCGCACCGCGCGCCCACAGCGGGCTAGGCTCGGGCACTCAACTCGCGCTCGCTGTCGGCGCCGCTTTTGCGAGCCTCGCCGGGCGGTCTGCGTCGGGAGCGGAAATTGCACAACTGCTCGGCCGCGGCAAGCGCTCCGGCATTGGCATGCTCGGCTTCGATTACGGCGGCCTGCTGGTCGACGGCGGCCCCGGCCATGTCGTGGACGCAGGCGGCACGCTGCGCTCAAGCGTGCCGCCGCTCCTGTGCCGCCACCCGTTCCCTGATGCGTGGCGCATTCTGCTGGTCGACGACACGACCCGCGAAGGGCTGCACGGCGACGACGAGCGGCGCGGCCTGGCTTCGCTGGCGCCGTTCCCGCAGGCGTTGGCAGCCCATCTCTGTCATCTCGTGCTGATGCGTATCCTGCCGGGCGTCGCGCAAAGCGATTTCGACGCCTTCGCCGACGGCATCACCGAAATGCAGCAGACCATCGGCGAATACTTTGCGCCCGTGCAAGGCGGCGTCTTCACGAGCCCGGCTGTCGCGGCCGCGCTCGAAGCGGTGGCCAGCCGGCAGACGGCCGGCATCGGGCAGACGTCCTGGGGACCGACCGGGTTCGCCTTCGTGCCGGGTGCGGCGGATGCCGCCCGCGCGCTCGCAACCGCGCAGGAAGCGACGCGGGGCAAGCCCGGCATCGTGTGTTCGATCGTCACCGGCCGCAATCGTGGCGCCACGCCGCGCGCCGTCGAGTTGCAGAAATTCGGGGTGGACGCCGGATGAAACGCAGCGAGCGCCCTTGCCGCACGGCACGCGGACCGCATCCCGCGAAGCACGTTCCGTCTTGCCGGATGCCAACCTGAAACGAGCCTATACGAGCCTATTGCCATGCCCGAAGCCACCGAAAGGCCTTATATCCTGCACATGCTCACGGCCACGCCGCAGATGAGCCCGTTCGACGTCAACATGGCCGCCGACGCCGGCTATCAGATCGTCGTGCCGTATTGCAACGTCGGCCGGGACAGCGTCGTCCAGCTGACCCAGGACGCGATCTTCTCGCGTGGACCGAAGGGCGTATCGCGCACCGGCATTTTCATCGGCGGGCGCGACGTGATGCTCGCCGCCGACATGCTCGACCTCGCCCGCCAGGCGATGGTGCCGCCCTTCGAGGTCTCCGTCTTCGCGGACCCGAGCGGCTCGTACACGACGGCCGCGGCGCTGGTCGCACTGGTCGAATCCCACCTGAAGAAGGAACACCACGCGGAACTGGGCGGCAAGCGCGTGCTGATTCTCGGCGGCACGGGCGCGGTGGGCCGCGTGGCGGCGGCGATGGCGGCATCGCTGGGCGCCGAGGTGATCATCGCGAGCCATAGCGATCGCGCCCGCGCGACGCAGGTCAGCGACGAGATCAATCGCCGTTTCGACATCGCGACGACGGGCGTGGCCACTGGCACGCCCGATGAACTGCTCGCGGCGCTGACGCACGCGGAGATCGTCTTCGCGACCGCGGCGGCCGGCGTGCAGGTGATGAGCGCCACCGATCTCGCGCACGCGAAGCACCTGCTGATCGCCGCCGACGTCAACGCTGTGCCGCCCGAAGGGATCGCGGGTGTCAACGTGATGGACGACGGCAAACCGCTGGCGGCCGCGAAGCGATCCGATGCCATCGGCATCGGCGCACTCGCGATCGGCAACGTCAAGTATCAGGTCGAGCATCGGCTGTTCGTGCGAATGCGCACGGGCGGCAAGCCGGTCTATCTCGGCTTCCTCGAAGCCTTCGACGAAGCGCGCGAAATCACTTCCGGCCATGCCTGAGGCCGCTCCGCTCGCGCCCCCGCTGCCATGTCGCTGAGTCCGGCCATGAAACCCGCGTACCCCGCGTTTTCGCGTGCGCCGTTCGTCGCGGTCGTCGGACTGTCGGCGCGGATGCTCGCGCAGTCTGCCGCGCGGGCGAGTCTGAACGTGGTCGCGATGGATATTTTCGGCGACCGCGATACGCGGCAGCACGCCGGGCTATGGTTCGACATCGGCCGCGGGGACGGCCTCGCTGTCGATCTCGAGCGCCTGATCGACGCGCTTGAACGCACCGCACGCGTGCCGCACATGCTGGGCTTCATCGTCGGCAGCGGACTCGAGCCGCTCGCGCAGGCGCTGTCCGAAGCGCCCCATCTGCCGCGCTTCATCGGCAACAGCGCCGGGGCCACGGCGGCCGTGCGCGACCCACGGCGCTTTTTCACGCTGCTCGATGAACTCGACATCGCGCATCCCGAGGTGTCGTTTATCCGCCCCGCTCAGCCGGACGGCTGGCTCGTCAAGCGCGCGGACGGCTGCGGTGGAACGCATATCGAACTGGCCACCCTGCAGTCTCCCTGGCCGTCGTCCGCGCAGACATATTTTCAACGCATCGGCGCAGGGCGGCCGATGTCTGCGCTCTTCGTCGGCGCCCGTTTGCAGGCATCCGTGATCGGCCTCGCGGAACAGCTCACGTCGACGATGGGCAACCTGCCTTTTGTGCACACGGGCTCGATCGGCCCTGTCGATCTATCCGCTGAGGTGGTCGCGAAGTTAAGTGCGGCGATTCGCGCGATCGTCGCGCGCACGGGGTTGACGGGGATCAACAGCATCGATTTCCTGCTCGACGGCGATGACATTCGGGTACTGGAGATCAATGCGCGTCCTTCGTCCACGATGGCGCTTTACGAAGCAGTCTGGCCCGACGTGTGGCCGCGTGGACTGCTCGCCTGCCACATCGATGCCTGTCTGCATGGCCGGCTGCCGCGTGAAGGCCCGCCACGCGCCGCGCTTCGCGCCGGCCAGCGCGTCCTGTTCGCCCCGCACGCGTTCACCGTATCGCCCGCATTCAGCGATGCCTGCCTTGCAGACCCCGTCTGCCGCGACGTGCCGCAACCCGGCACGCGCATCGAGGCGGGACAGCCGGTGTGCACGCTGGTCGTTATCGCGCGCGCCATCGACGCCGTCCGCGACGCGCTGGAACTGCAGCACGCGCGCCTTTTGCAATGCCTTGACACCTGCCACCAGCGCTGCCATGACGTCATCACCCTCCCCGGCTGACACCTCCGATATCGCGCAAGCGCCGCTCCTCAGCGTGAACGCGCTCAGCGAACGGCTCGTCACGCAACTCGTTGACGAAGCCGCGAGCCTGCGCATCGCCATCTCCCGCACTGAAGCCGGAACCGTGATTGCCGATGCAGGCGTGGACGCGCCCGGCAGCCTCGACGCCGGCGTGCTGATCGCGCGCATCTGCATGGGCGGTCTGGGCCGCGTCAGCACGCGCATGAGCGCGGAAAACACGCCTCTTTGGCCCGTCATGATCGACGTCCAGACATCGTGGCCGGTGCTTGCCTGCCTCGGCAGCCAGTACGCGGGCTGGAGCCTGTCGGCGACAAAGGAACAGACCGGCGGCAAGAAGTTTTTCTCGCTGGGTTCGGGCCCGGCGCGCGCGCTCGCTGGCAAGGAGGATCTGTTCACCGAACTCGGCTACCGCGACCGCCACGATCATGGCGCGCTGGTGCTGGAAGTCGACCGCCTGCCGCCGCAGGTCATCGTCGACAAGGTCGTGAACGATTGCGGGCTCGCGCCCGAACGGCTCACGCTGATTGTCACGCCGACACATTCTGTCGCGGGGACGGTGCAGGTCGTGGCACGGGTCGTCGAGGTTGCACTGCACAAGACGCATGTGCTTGGCGTGGATCTGGCGGAGGTTGTCGAAGGAAGCGGCTGCGCTCCCCTGCCACCGCCCGCGCCCGACGGCATCGCCGCGATGGGACGCACCAACGACGCCATCCTGTACGGCGGCCGCGTCCATCTGACGGTGCAACACGATGCCGTCGCACGACGCCTCGCGGCTGAACTGCCGTCGTCGAATGCGCGCGATTACGGCCGGCCGTTCGCCGATATCTTCACCGCCTTCAACTACGACTTCTACCAGATCGACCCGGCGCTCTTCGCGCCCGCCGAAGTGTGGATCAGCAGCCTCGAAAGCGGTGCGACGTATCACGGCGGGAAAGTCGATGCGGCGCTCCTGCAAGCCCAATGGGGTGCGCCATGATCGGGACGCCGCCCGCCGCCGGCCTGCGCATCGCGATCATGACCGACGAAACCGGCTGGCATACGTCGCGCCTGAGAAAAGCCTTCCGCGCGCGGGACGTCGAGGCGCGCTGCGTCGATCTCGCCGATTGCCGCATCGACACCACCTGGGCGCCGTACGGCCTCGCCCTGCCCGGTTTCGGCCATACACTGCCCGACGCGGCATTCGTGCGCGGCATCGCCGGCGGCACGTTCGAGCAGGTCACGCTGCGGCTCGGCATCCTGCACGCGCTGCGCGAATGTGGCGTGCCGGTGTACAACGACGCGCGCGCGATCGAGCGCAGTGTCGACAAATCGATGACCAGCTTTCTGCTCAACCTTCACGGTATCGCGACGCCCGCGACATGGGCCGGCGAATCGACTGCGTTTGCCCAGCGCGTACTGATGCGCGAGGCGGCGGCTGGCCGCCAGGTCGTCCTCAAACCGCTGTTCGGATCACAGGGCAAAGGCTTGCGGCGGCTCGGCACACGTGGCAGCACAGGTACTGCAGGCGGTACGCTGATGCCGCTGCCGTCGCTGCGCACCTACCAGCAGGTCGCGTATCTGCAACGCTATGTCGATGGCGGGCGCGCCGGTTTCGACTGGCGTGTGCTCGTGATCGGAGGACGCGCGGTGGCCGCGATGCGGCGCGTCGGCGGCAAGGGCTGGATTCACAATTTCGCGCAGGGCGCGGCCTGCCAGCCCGCGACGCTGGACGACCCGCTCGCCGCTAGCGCTGTGCGTGCGACCCGCGCGCTGGGTCTCGATTACGCCGGGGTCGACCTGATTCCCGATCCCGACGACGCCACCCGCCCGCTGGTGCTCGAAGTCAACGGCGTTGCCGCGTGGCGCGGACTGCAATCGGTGACCCAACTCGATATCGCCGCGGCGCTGGTCGATGACCTGCTGGACCGCAAGCTCGCGGCGGCCTGCGCGCCGGCGGTCGCGCTGCCCCTGGCAGGTGGCCATGCAGGCAGCTGATAATCCGCTCCTCGCCGACGCGCGCGAGGCCTTCCTGCATGCCTGCCGCCTCGACGTCGAAGCGGCAAAACCGGGCAACGTCAGCGTCCATAGCGCGGGACACGGCATGACGTCCGCGCAGTTCATCGAAAGTGCCGAGGCGGCGGCAGGCGCGCTCTTCGTACAGGGTGCGCCCGCGGGCGCGCGCATTCTCGACGCGGTGACGCGCACCCGCGAGGCCGTTGGCTGCAATACCAATCTCGGCATCGTGCTGCTCGCCGGGCCGCTCGCCGCAGCGCTCGACGAACCTGGCTGCGCTGCCACGGCCGCCACGTGGCATGCGGCCACCGAACGCGTCCTCGCCCGCCTCGATCTCGACGACGCCCGCGCCGCCTATCGCGCCATTGCGCTCGCGAATCCTGGCGGCCTCTCCGATGCGCCCGAGCAAAGCGTCCACGCAGCGCCCACCGTCGACCTGCGCGCCGCGATGACGCTGGCCGCTTTCCGCGACAGCATTGCGCGCCAGTACGCGAACGGCTTTAGCGATGTGTTCGACACAGGCCTCGCTGCCGTGCGCGGGTGGCCATCCCGTACGCCCGATGCCATCGTGACGCTCGATGTGTTTCTGACGTTTCTCGGCCGCTGGCCCGATTCGCACATTGTGCGCAAGCACGGTGAGACGGTGGCGCAAAGTGTCACGCGCGAAGCGCGCCTCTGGCATGAAGAATGGCGCAGAGCGCTCGCCCGTCCCGCGGAAGTCCCCGACGCGCTGCGTCTGTCCGCATGGGACACCGGGCTAAAGGCACGCGGCATCAATCCTGGCACGAGCGCAGATCTCACGGTCGCGACCCTGTTCGTTGCGAACCTGCTGGAACGAACTCAAACGGGTCGGCCGGCGACGCGCATCTGACTCTGGCACGGAACATGTTAGGAACACCAGGGTTAGGCAGTCCGCTCATTCGTTTCTTGCGCGGCCGTCCTCACGGCGTCGCGAGTTGACCGCAGTCCGATACATCGAATATCCATTCACTGGAGGAACAGCATGGCCAAGATCAACCGCGTCATGGTAGGAGAGTCGCTGGTCGGCGACGGCAACGAGGTCGCCCACATCGACCTGATCATCGGTCCGCGCGGCTCCGCTGCCGAGACAGCCTTCTGCCACGCGCTGACCAACAACAAGGACGGCTTTACATCGCTGCTGGCCGTCGTTGCGCCGAACCTGCTCACCAAGCCCAATACCATCCTGTTCAACAAGGTGACGATCAAGGGCGCCAAGCAGGCCGTGCAGATGTTCGGCCCTGCGCAGCACGCCGTAGCACTGGCGGTAGCGGACAGTGTCGAAGACGGGACGATCCCGAAAGACGAGGCCGACGACCTGTTCGTCTGCGTCGGCGTCTTCATTCACTGGCAGGCCGATGACGACAAGAAGATCCAGGAGTTCAACTACAAGGCCACGCGCGAAGCGATCCAGCGCGCGGTAGCGGGCGAGCCGAATGCGGCGGAAGTGGTGGCGAAGAAGGCCACGGCCGCGCATCCGTTTGCGCCCAACTGAGGCGGCTTCACGCACGCCTCGTCCCAATCGACTATCGCAGCCCAATGGAGGCACTGGCATGACTCCAGGATGTCGCGCGTTGCTGGTATTCGCCTGCCTTGCGCTGGCTGCACCGCTGGCGGTGGCGGAAGATGCCCCCGCGGGTGGCAACCCGGCGCAAGGTCACGACTATCCGACGCAGGGGCGCGTCGAATACGTGCTCAGCTGCATGGACGACAACGGGCACGACTTCGTCAACGTCTACAAATGCTCATGCGTCATCGACCGGATTGCGCAGGTGCTGCCTTACGACGATTTCGTCGAACAGTCGACGTTTGCGAAATACGCCACGCTCGGCGGTGAGGGCGGCGCCGAGTTCCGGGTCGATCGCGCGAAGGCACAGACGAAGAAGTTCCTTACCTTGCAGGCCGAAGCGTACCGTGTCTGCGGCGTCGCCAAACAGGCTGCAACTGCCGCGCCTGCGGTGAAGTGACCGGCGGGCGTTAGCGCCGGATGACAACGACAGGAACGGCGCGATCCGTCGCGCCGTTGCCGTTCCTTGTTTGCCATTTGCCGCCTGTGTGAAACCCGCCGGATCTCAGTTCGGAATCAGCCCTTCCCCAAGCGAAGCACACGTCGCATAGACAGCACGGGTTTCATCGCGGCGCCGCTCGATGAGCACGCCCACTGATTCGACGTCATCGAATTTGGCGGGCTTGGCAAGCGAAACGCGCACCCAGTGCGCACCGAAATCCGCGATCAGCAGTTGCGCCACCTTTTCTGCAAGCGCCTCGAGCAATTGGGTGCCGTGCGATGCAAGCAGCCCATGCAAGGCTTCGCGCACTGCAGCATAGTTGATCGTATCTTCGATGCGATCGGTCGCGCAGGCTCGAATCGCGGGCACGCCGATTGCGAGACTCATGCGCACCGGTTGAGGCGCGTGCAATTCGCCATGATCGATGCCGATCACGGTCTGCCCCGTGAATCCTTCGATATACACAATATCCATCGGCGCACGGCTCGCCTGCCCGGCGGAAGAATCGAATACAGCGTGCTGCATTGCCGCATCGGAAGCGGCGGAAACCGCGGAAAAGCCGTTGTGGTGAATCGCATCGAAACGGTCCATGGGGTCCTCCGCCGCGTGGCGGCCAGGCTGGCAGATTGAACAGGGGCGTCTTCCCATGCACATAGTGTCCCGAATTCGCAACACGTGGGCATTTTCATTCGTCCCGCGAAGGTTGTGGCACAGCAAAGCAAAATCCGGGCTCAAATGCTCCATTCATTCGACTATTGATTGAATACCAGCGCCATCGGTTGTAGAGTTTTGGGAGAGTCTGTGCCCGACCCGAAGTCCGTTCCAGATCAAGGGGCGGCCCGATTGCAGCGCATGCGTGCTCCTATAAAACGCAGCGCCCGAGGGGGAACAAACACATATATGCGCCGCAACCGTTCACGAAACGTCGTACACGGATAACGGACGCAACGGAGACAACGCTCCATGCCGTCGCTTGCTGACATCAATACACATGTCCGGGAAGTGCTCAGTACCGTCAACCACCAGTTGGCCACCCGCCCCACCAGCGATTCCGTGGCCCAGTCGTGGGCGCGATGCCTGAACGAGTTCAGTCTCGATCCGGCCCGCTTCGTGACACCGCCGATACTTACGCAGCAGGAACTCGCGGCACGCCGCGAAGCGGCCAGCGATCTGATCGCCTGCTCGAAGCTCGAAATGACCACGCTGTATCAACAGCTCGCCGACCCTGAACTCGCGGTCGTGCTGGTCGACGCGGAAGGCGTGATCGTGCACCAGGTTTCCTCGGTGCCGTTCGGCGAGGCGATTGGCGCGGACGGGCTGCGCGTGGGCGCGCTCTGGAGCGAGCGTGAAGCAGGCACGAACGGCATGGGCACCTGTCTCGTCGAACGTGACTGCCTGGCCGTCTACCAGCACGAGCATTTCTATTCGCGCTATACGTCGCTGACCTGCTCGGCGGCGCCGATCTTCGACGATCGCGGTGTCGTCGCCGGCGTACTCGATGTCACGAGCCGCTCGAAGCTCCTGCAGCAGCATTCGCTCGTGCTCGTCGGCATGTCGCGGCAGATGATCGAAAACCGCCTGATCGATGCGCGCTACCGCCACGCGAACATGATCCACTTCCATAGCCGCCCTGAATTCGTGAGCACGCTGCATGCAGGCAAGCTCGCGGTCAGCGACAGCGGCGTGGTGCTGGCCGCCAGCCGCAGCGCGCTGTTCCAGCTCGACTTCCGCTCGCATACCGAACTGGTGGGCAAGCGCATCGAAGAAGCCTTCAATTCGTCGCTCGAAGACATGATCGCGCGCAGCATACGCGGCTCGTTCCATCCGGTGACGGTCTACAGCGCGAACGCGAACAACCGCTTTTTCCTCGTTGCGCAAACGCCGCGCGACGCCGCGACGAGCGCCACGCGCATCCTGATGACCGACCCCACCGTGCGCGATATCTCGCCTGTGGCGCGCAACAGAACCGTCAAACAGCGCGATACGCGCGAGCAGACCAGCCGCCTCGACAAGCTGTCGCATCTGGAATTCGGCGATCCGGGCATGGCCTCGCAGATCCAGCTCGCCGCACGCGTGATCCAGCGCAAGATTCCGATCATCCTCAAAGGGCAAACCGGCACCGGCAAGGAAGTCTTCGCGACTGCGCTGCACAGCATCAGCCCGAACTGCGCCGGTGCGTTCGTCGCGGTCAACTGCGCGTCGCTGCCGGAGAACCTGATCGAAAGCGAACTGTTCGGCTACCGCGCCGGGGCGTTCACCGGTGCGCAGCGTGAAGGCCGGCGCGGCAAGATCGTGCAGGCCAACGGCGGCACGCTGTTTCTGGACGAGATCGGCGATATGCCGATGGCGCTGCAGGCGCGTCTGTTGCGCGTGCTGGAAGAACACGAGGTGACGCCGCTCGGCACGGAAAACACCATCAAGGTCGATTTCCAGCTGATCAGCGCGAGCCACCGCAATCTGATGGAACTCGTGCAGACAGGCCAGTTCCGTGAAGACCTGTATTACCGGCTCAACGGCATCGAGTTGAACCTGCCCGCGCTGCGTGACCGGGTCGACGCGCTCGCGTTGATGCAGCATATCCTCGAAAGCGAATCGGACGATCCGCCCACACTGAGCGCCGAGGCCCAGCACGCGCTTTTGAGCTATGCGTGGCCGGGCAACATCCGTCAGCTGCGTCACGTACTGCAGATGGCAATCGCCCTGTGCGACGGCGCGGAGATTCGCTGCTCGCATCTGCCCGCCGAGATCGTGCATGGCACGGGTGTGTCCACGGCTACCCGCCCATCGGGCATATCCTGCATGGTTCAGCCCGCGCATCTCGCGGACGACGCCGACACCTCGGCCCTCAACGCGATCCAGCTGAAGGAGCGCGAGACCGTGCTGGCGCTTCTCGACGAGCATCGCTGGAACGTCAGCAACGTCGCCAAGGGCCTGGGCATCAGCCGCAACACGCTATACCGGAAGATGCACCGACTGCACATCCGGCTGTCGCACGACGGATCGGACTCATCGCCCGAGGCATGAGCACCCCCACGCCCGCCCGGCGGCTCGGCGAGTTCAAGCCCGACGCGCGGTTCGCGTGGTGCGTGACCGGCTCGGGCCACATGCTCGAGGAATCGATCGACATGGCGCGGCAACTGCCGGGCGTGGACCTGTTTCTGTCCGCGGCAGGCGAGGAAGTGCTGCCGCTCTATGGCTGGACCGTGCCGAAACTACGTGAACATTTCCGGGTGATGCGCGACAACAGTGCGAGCAGCGTGCCGGTCGGCATGCTGTACACCGGCGAATACCACACCGTCGTGATCGCCCCCGCGACGAGCAACACGGTCGCGAAGTGCGCATACGGGATCTCCGACACGCTGCCGACGAACCTGTACGCGCAGGCCGGCAAGCAATGCATACCGGGCATCGTTTTCGCATGCGACACGGCACCGAGCGTGATTACGCAAAGTCCGCACGAATGGGTCGAGGTGCGTCCCCGCACGATCGAACTCGACAACGTCGAGCGGCTCACGCGTATCGAACACACGACGGTAGCGCGTTCGCTCGACGAACTGAGAGCGGCACTCGACCAACGGCTGGCAGACCTCAAGCTCGCATGGACCACATCGTCTTCCTGACCGGCAGACTGGCCGAAAAAAGCCTGAAGCAGGTGCTGGAAGGCATCGCCCCCAGCGAGGGAAGTTCCTCGGGGGTCGTGCCTCCCTTCACGTGGGAGGTCCGCGAAATCGGGCTGCAGGTCGCAGGTCTGATGACCGCCGAGCTGGTGCGCCGGCGCGTACCGCTGCCGCTCAATGCGGCCAGAATGATCGTCCCCGGCCGCTGCCGCGGCGATCTCGACGCGTTGAGTGAGCACTATGGCGTACCTGTCGAACGCGGGCCCGAAGAGGTCAAGGATCTGCCGCAGTTCTTCGGCCGCGAGGCGCAGCACTTCGATCTGTCGCGCTATGAGACGGACATCTTCGCGGAAATCGTCGATGCGCCGCGGCTCGATCTCGACGGCATCGCGGCGCGCGCACGGCTTTATGCCGATCAGGGCGCGGATGTGATCGACATCGGCTGTCTGCCGGAAACGCCGTTTCCGCATCTCGAAGACGCGGTGAAGCTGCTCAAGGCGCAGGGCTATCGGGTGAGCGTCGACTCGATGCAGACGGCTGAACTCGTGCGCGGCGGCCGCGCAGGCGCCGACTACCTGATGAGCCTGAACGTCGATACGCTGTGGATCGCGGATGAGGTTCCGTCGACGCCGATCCTCGTCGCGCGCGAGCCGCGCGATCCGGCCTCGCTGGATGCCGCCATCGACGCAATGACGCAACGCGGTCGCGCCTTTCTCGCCGATCCGATTCTCGATCCGATTCCATTTGGGCTGGCCGCGTCGATCGCGCGCTATGTCGCGTTGCGCGAGCGCTATCCGGAGATCGGCATCATGATGGGGATCGGCAACGTGACGGAGCTGACTGAGGCCGATACGAGCGGAATCAACGCGCTGCTGCTTGGCATGGCGGCCGAGTTGCGGGTCAGTGCGGTACTGACTACGTCGGTCAGTCTGCATGCGCGGCGTGCCGTGCGCGAAGCCGACCTCGCAAGGCGTGTGATGCATGCGGCTCGCGAGGCACAGGTGTTGCCGAAAGGCATTTCGGGCGACCTCTCCGCGCTGCATGCGAAGCGGCCTTTTCCGTACGACGCCCGCGAAATCGAAGAACTTGCCGGGGCGGTGCGCGATCCGAATTTCCGCGTGCAGGTCGCAGCGGACGGTATCCACGTGTACAACCGCGATGGACATCAGACCGCGCTGGACCCGTTTGCGCTGTATCCGGGGCTGAAGCTGGAAAACGACGGCGGACACGCGTTCTATATGGGCGTTCAGCTTGCCCGCGCCGAAATCGCGTGGCAGCTCGGCAAGCGCTTCGATCAGGATCAGCCGCTGGACTGGGGCTGCGAGGTGGACCGGCCCGAGCAGGATCTCAGCGCATGGCAGGCACCGGGCACGACGGTAAAGAAGAAGCGCTGAATCTCCTTTCGCGCATCACGCCTTGATCGCCCAGGGTCTGTTCACGCTAATAGCGGGCTTGCGAACGTGCCCTAGGGCCTGTTCACGCTAATAACGGGCTTGCGAACGTGCCTTTCCGCCCGCAGTGCAAGGAGGAAGGAGCGCCGTTTGGCCGAGCCAAACAAGCGACGCCCGACGCCGCAATGCGGGCGGAAAGGCACGTTCCCCTGATTAAAAAATCCTTCGCGGGGCTGGCCGCCAGAAGGGCCGATCGCCGCGTCATGCTCCTCGCGAATACATCGAGTATTCGCTTCGTCGCAATCCTTGCGCTCGGCCCTTCTGGCGGCCAGCGCAAGCCCGTTATTAGCGTGAACAGGCCCTAGCCCATCTTCCACTTGATCGAACAGCCAAAAGCCGGACACTGCGGCTCCGGCGCCACTCCCGCCCGCGCAATCTCCCGCATCGCATCGAAGAGTTCGCGCGGCGCATCTTCAAGCGGCTCCTTGCGCGAGGCATCGACCCGCCCCCGATAGCGCAACCGCAGACCGGCATCGAAGCCGAAACACTCCGGCGTGCACACCGCGCCGTAGGCACGGGCCACCTGCTGCGTTTCGTCGTACAGGTAAGGAAACGGCAAACTCAAATCGGCAGCGAGCCATGCCATCCGCTCGAACGAATCGTCCGGATACGTGGCGGCGTCGTTGGAACTGATGCCGACCACGCCGACACCCAGCTTCGCCAGTTCGCGCGCATCGCGCACGAGATGCGGCAATGCGCCCTGTACATACGGGCAGTGGTTGCACATGAACACCACCACGAGACCGTGCTCGCCTCGCACATCGTCCAGCGTCAAGGTCCGTCCGTCGGTGGCAGGCAGCGAGAACGCGGGCGCGGCGACGCCCAGTTCACCCGTGGGAGATTCCGTAGCCATGCTTCGCTCCTGAAATCGACGGCCGAAGGTTGCCGTCTCAATCCGCGAGCATACGCTCCGGCACGCGATCGTTCACGGAGGCCAGTTCGGCGCGCATCGCGCCGATCGCCGCGGCATAGTCGTCGGCGCCGAACACGGCCGAACCCGCGACGAACACATCGGCGCCCGCCCACGCAATCTCCGCGATGTTCGACTGCCTGACCCCGCCGTCGACTTCGATCAGGAGCGGCCGCCCGGTGCGCTCAATGACGGTATCGACCCGTGCGCGCAAGGCGGCAAGCTTTTGCAGCGTGCCAGGAATGAACGCCTGGCCGCCAAAGCCCGGATTCACCGACATCACCAGCACCACATCGAGCATTTCCAGCACATGATCGAGCACCGCGAGCGGCGTGGCCGGATTCAGGGCGAGCCCCGCCCGTGCACCCGATGCCTTGATCAGCGCGATCGTGCGGTGCACATGCTGCGACGCTTCCGGATGAAAGCTGATCACGTCGGCGCCCGCTTCGGCGAACGCCGTGACGAGCGCATCCACCGGGCTCACCATCAGGTGCACATCGAGGGGCGCCTCCGTGTGCGGCCGCAATGCCGCACAGACGAGGGGGCCGACCGTCAGGTTCGGCACGTAATGGTTGTCCATCACGTCGAAATGCACCCAGTCGGCGCCGGCCGCCACCACCGCAGCGGTTTCGTCGCCGAGCCGCGCGAAGTCGGCCGAAAGCAGCGAAGGCGCAATCAGAAAGTCCCGCATCGTGTTCTCCTTCCCGGCAGAAGCCGGGCGTCCTCAATCCGGTCTCAGTGATAACGGCGCGCCATCGCGTCGAGCGACAGCGGCTTGATCGTATCGGCCTGGCCGGCACAGCCGAACGCCTCGAAGCGCTCGATGCACAGATCGCGCGCCGCCGCCGTGGCCGCCTTCAACGCATGGCGTGGATCGAATTCCGTGCGCGAGGACGCCAGCGCGCGCCGCATTGCACCGGTCATCGCGAGGCGGATGTCGGTGTCGATGTTGACCTTGCGCACGCCGTTGGCGATGCCACGCTGGATCTCCTCCACCGGCACACCCCAGGTGGCGGGAATCTCGCCGCCGTACTCGCGGATCGTCGCGAGCCATTCCTGCGGCACCGACGACGAGCCGTGCATCACCAGATGCGTCTCAGGCAGCCGGCGATGTATCTCGACGATCCGGTCGATGGCGAGGATGTCGCCGGTCGGCTGGCGGCTGAACTTGTACGCGCCGTGCGACGTGCCGATGGCGATCGCGAGCGCATCGACGCCGGTCGCTTCGACAAACGCATGGGCCTGCTCGGGATCGGTCAGCAGATCCTCGCGCGACAGTTTGCCTGCGGCGCCGACGCCGTCCTCTTCGCCCGCATGGCCGGTTTCGAGCGAGCCGAGGCAGCCAAGCTCCCCTTCCACCGACACGCCGACCGCATGCGCCGCCTCGACCACGCGGCGGCTCACGTCGACGTTGTATTCGTAGGCCGCGGGCGTTTTCTGGTCGGGCAGCAGCGAACCGTCCATCATCACCGACGTAAACCCGGAGCGGATCGCCTGCTGGCACACCGACGGGCTCGCCCCATGATCCTGATGCAGCACGACCGGCAGATCGGGATGCGCCTCAAGTGCCGCAAGCACGAGATGGCGCAGGTACGGCTCGCCCGCATATTTGCGCGCGCCCGCCGAAGCCTGCAGGATCACCGGGCTACGGGTCGACTCGGCGGCCTGCATGATCGCCTGGATCTGCTCCATGTTGTTGACGTTGAACGCGGGCACGCCATAGCCATGCTCCGCCGCGTGGTCCAGCAACTGACGCAATGCGATGAAAGCCATCGTTCGCTCCTTCGATTGATTCCTGGGTGATGCTTAGGGCCTGTTCACCGTCACGCCCGCGCGCGGCGGTCGATCAGTTGCAGGATCATCGGCGTGAAGATGAGCTGCATCGCGAGACCCATCTTCCCGCCCGGCACGACGATCACATTCGGCCGCGACATGAACGAGTCGTGCAGCATCGTCAGCAGGTAGGGAAAATCGATGCCCTTCGGCCGCGCAAAGCGGATCACGACGAAGCTCTCGTCCGGCTGCGGAATTTCGCGAGCGGTGAACGGATTCGACGTATCCACGGTCGGCACGCGCTGGAAATTCACGTGCGTGCGCGAGAACTGCGGGCAGATGTAGTTCACGTAATCCGGCATGCGCCGCAGGATCGTGTCGACGACCGCCTCATGCGAATAGCCGCGCATCGTCTGGTCGCGATGCAGCTTCTGGATCCATTCGAGATTGATGATCGGCACCACACCGATCAGCAGGTCCGCGTGCTTCGCGATATCGACCTTGTCGGTCACCGCTGCGCCGTGCAGGCCTTCGTAGAACATCAGGTCGGTGCCGGAGGCGATATCCAGCCAGGGGGTGAACGTGCCCGGGTCCTGTTTGTATGCGGCCGCCTCGGCGTCATCGTGAACGTAGCGGCGAAACTTGCCCGCACCCGCTTCGCCATAGCTCGCGAACAAAGACTCCAGTTCCTGAAGCAGGTTCGCTTCCGGGCCGAAGTGGCTGAAATTGAGCACGCCGTCGCGCTCGCTCTGCCTGAGCGCCTCGCGCATGCCCATGCGGTCGTAACGATGGAAGGCATCACCTTCGACGATCTGCGCGTTGATGCGCTCGCGCCGGAAGATGTGGGTGAAGCTTTTCATGACGGTCGTCGTGCCGGCGCCGCTCGAGCCGGTCACCGCGATGATCGGATGTTTGACTGACATGGGGCTGTCTCCCTGATCCTCTTGTTCACGCGTGCGTAGTGCGTGCGTAATGCGTACGCAGTGCCCGCGTCGCCTCTGTCCGCGATGCTTCACGCGCCCGTCAGGCCGGCGCTTCCGGCAGGAACAGCGAGCGTTCGTTGAAGAGCGGCGATGTATACGGCTTGTCCGCGCCACGGTCATACTCGCTGTGATAGCGGCCGATGCGCGCCACCTCGTTCTTCGACCCGAGAATGACTGGCACTCGCTGATGCAGCGCGCGCGGCACCACATCGAGAATCCGTTCGCGTCCGGTGATCGCGAGGCCGCCCGCCTGCTCGACCAGAAAGCTCATCGGGCTCGCTTCGTAGAGGAGCCGCAGGCGCCCTTCCATCGCCGGGGTTTTGAAATCGCGCGGGTACATGAAGACGCCGCCGCGCATCAGGATGCGATGCACTTCCGCCACCATCGACGCGATCCAGCGCATGTTGAAGTCGCTCGTGCGGCAACCGCTGCGGCCGTCCTTGCATTCCTGCACATAGCGTCGCACGGGCGGCTCCCAGAAGCGTTCGTTCGACGCGTTGATCGCGAACTCGCAACTGTCCTCGGGAATGCGGATATCGGAATGCGTCAGCACGAAGTTGCCCACGTCCCGCTCCAGCGTGAAGCCGTGCGTGCCGTTACCCACTGACAGGACGAGCATCGTCGACGGCCCGTAGATCGCGTAGCCGGCCGCCACCTGTTCGTGGCCGGGCCTGAGAAACGCTGCGTCGCTCACGCCGGCGTCGTGCGGTTCGCCCGTCACGCGCAGCACCGAAAAGATCGAACCGACAACGCCGTTGATGTCGATATTCGACGAGCCGTCGAGCGGATCGAACGCCAGCAGGTATTCACCGCGCGGCCAGGTGTCGGGAATCGCGTAGACCTCGTCCATTTCCTCCGACACCATGCCCGCGAGCAAGCCGTCCCACTCGCAGTGCTGCAGGAAGATGTCGTTGGTGGCGATGTCGAGCTTCTTCTGTTCCTCGCCGTGCGAGTTGACGGTTTCCGCCGAGCCGTAGTTGCCGCCGAGCGCCCCCTTCGTGAGCGCTGCCGAGATCGTCTTGATCGACGCGGCGACATCGATAAGCAAGGCCGACAGCCCGCTTGCCGCGACCGGAGAAGACTTGCGGTCAAGCGTGTCGATGAGGAACTTCGAAAGCGTGGTTCGTCCGTCCTGCATGGCGATCTCCTCAAAACGGTCAATTCAGCAATCAAGCCGGCCCGGGCGGCGGGGTGTCGCCGAACACACGGCTCGCGCGGATATCGGTGGCGGACAGCAGGGTCAGCGTCGCGGCATCGGCGGCGCCAGCGCCTCCCATCGCGTCGGCGAACAGGCGGTTTGCCTGGCGCAGGCGGGCGCGGTCGAGCGCGTTGCGCACCGAGCGCGCATTCGCGAAGTTCGGCTGACGGATACGGCGGTCGAGATAATCGGCGAATGCCTGGCGCGACTCAGCGTCGAGGCGGTAATGCATCGTCGCCAGCATGCGTTCGGCGATCGTCAGCAACTCGACGGCGTCGAAGTCGGGAAACGTGATGTGGTGCGCGATCCGCGAACGAAAGCCCGGGTTGCTCTGAAAGAAGGTTTCCATGCGCGATTCGTAGCCCGCCAGAATCACGACGAGATCGCCGCGCTGGTTCTCCATCGTCTGCAGCAGGATTTCAATGGCTTCCTGACCGTAGTCGCGCTCGTTCTCGGGGCGATACAGGTAGTACGCCTCGTCGATGAAGAGCACGCCGCCCATGGCCCGCTTGAGCACGTCGCGCGTCTTCGGCGCCGTGTGGCCGATGTACTGGCCGACAAGGTCGTCGCGCGTCACCGAAACCAGATGATTGCGGCGGATATAGCCAAGCCTGTGCAGCACCTCCGCCATGCGCAGCGCGACGGTCGTCTTGCCGGTGCCGGGATTGCCGGAAAAACACATATGCAGCGTCGGCGCGCCGCTCACGATGCCGAGCGTCTCGCGCGCCCGCTCGACGAGCAGATGAGCGGCAATCTCGCGGATGCGCGTTTTCACGGGCGCGAGGCCAACCAGATCGCGGTCGAGCTCGGCCAGCACATCGCCGATGCCCGACTCGCGGAAGAGGCCGACAAGATCGACACGCGACCCGTTGGGCGCGCGCGCTCCTTCCTCTCTTTCCGGCACTTCCGCCCGCTCGTGCATCGGCAGGTCGAGTGAAGCATCGACGGACATCGTTATCTCCCTGGATGTTCATCCAAACCGTTTGTTCGAATCCCGATTCAACTACGGGTCGCATAGCGCTCGCCCGCTGGCCGGTCACTGGCATAGCTCTTCATGCTGTAACGCTGCACGCGCCCCTCTGCCTCCTGCCGTTCGAGCCGGAAGCCCGGTTCGACAGCAGGCCGGTTGACGATGAACGAGAGCCGCATCGTCTCGAAGCCACGCACGGAATCGAATGCATTGACCTTGATGTAGTGTTCCGGATACGACCTGCGGCATGCATTGACCTCCTGCAGTACGCCCGCAGCGTCGTGCAGGTCGAACATCGGCAGGCCCCACATCTCCCAGTACGTATTGCGCGGATGCGGGTCGTCCGTGAACTCGACCGAGCATGCCCAGCCCTGGCGCAAGGCGTAGGCGATCTGCAGGCCGATTTCCTCGTCGGTCAGTTCCGGCAAAAACGAAAACGTGCCCTGGGTGATTCGCATGGCAGACCTCTCGTTCGACAGTGGAGTTGTATGTAGCTCAAGCCGCGGTAGGCGTGGCGGCGAAGTCCGGCGTATCGGTCGAGGCGTAGTTGAACGTCACGTCACGCCAGGTATCGAGCGCCTGCTTGAGCGGCGTGCAGTGGCGCGCCGCGGCCTCCAGCAGGTCAGTCCCCTCGTTGACGATGTCGCGGCCTTCGTTGCGCGCCTTCACGATCGTCTCGAGCGCCACGCGATTGGCCACCGCACCGGCCTGAATCCCGGCGGGATGGCCGATCGTGCCGCCGCCGAACTGCAGGATCGCGTCGTCGCCGAACAGATCGATGAGCTGATGCATCTGCCCTGCATGGATGCCGCCCGACGCGACCGGCATCACCTTGCGCAAACCCGCCCAGGGCTGCTCGAAGAAGATGCCGCGCGACAGATCGACCTCGTTATGCGACGCGCGGCATACGTTGTAGTAGCCCTGCACGGATAGCGGATCGCCTTCGAGTTTTCCGACCGCGGTGCCAGCATGCGCATGATCCACGCCCGCCATGCGCAGCCACTTCGCGATGACGCGAAACGAGATGCCGTGATTGCGTTGCCGCGTATAGGTGCCATGTCCCGCGCGATGCAGATGCAGGATCATGTCGTTGCGGCGCGCCCATTTCGACATCGACTGGATCGCAGTCCAGCCGATCACCAGATCGATCATCACGATGCATGAGCCCAGCTGTTTGGCAAATTCGGCGCGCTCGTACATGTCTTCCATCGTGCCGGCGGTCACGTTGAGGTAATGGCCCTTCACTTCGCCGGTTTCCGCCTGCGCCCGGTTCACCGCTTCCATCGAAAACAGATAGCGGTCGCGCCAGTGCATGAATGCCTGCGAATTGATGTTCTCGTCGTCCTTCAGAAAGTCGAGGCCGCCTTTCAGCCCTTCGTAGACGACCCTTCCATAGTTCTTGCCCGAGAGCCCGAGCTTCGGCTTGACCGTCGCGCCGAGCAGCGGCCGCCCGTACTTGTCGAGCCGTTCGCGCTCGACCACGATGCCGGTTGGCGGCCCCTGGAAGGTCTTCAGGTAGGCGACCGGAATGCGCATGTCTTCCAGTCGCAGCGCTTTCAGCGGCTTGAAGCCGAACACATTGCCGATGATCGACGCTGTGAGGTTCGCGACCGAGCCTTCTTCGAAGAGATCGAGTTCATAGGCGATGTAGGCGAAGAACTGCGGCTCGGCGGGGTTCGATGCCGGCACCGGTTCGACGCGATACGCCTTCGCGCGGTACATGTCGCATGCGGTGAGCCGATCGGTCCAGACCACGGTCCACGTTGCCGTGGACGATTCGCCGGCAACCGCAGCGGCGGCTTCTTCAGGTTCGACGCCGGGCTGCGGCGTGATGCGAAAGAGCGCGATCACGTCAGTATCCTTTGGCGCGTAATCCGGCTGCCAGTAGCCCATTTCGCGATACTTCATGACGCCCGCCGCATAGCGGGAACGCGGATCGGCCGCGTTGCGTGCCGGCTCGACGGCGGCCTGGCTGTTGTCGTTCATGTCGTGTCCTCGAGAGTGAAGAACTGGCCGCCGCCATATCAGGAAGGCTGCCTGCGTCCGGTTGCTGAGTGGCTGCGCTGTTTCTGCAATGTAGGCGCGCCCCCTCTCGAAGGGAATTCACGATTTACTTTGTGAGACCTAAACGATCCCTTATCCAGTGTGTCGATACAGTCGTGCACAGAAACGAAAAGCTCGTATGATGGTGAAACACTTTGCTGCGTTTCCGCGACAGTAATCCGTGTAAGCCAGCGATGTCTCCTGTGTCTGCTTCAATCTGCGCAATCTGGCATGACGCTTGCGTGACACAGGGCGCTAACGCGGTTCGGCGTCTCTTGAGGGTGTGGGGCTGCGAAGGCTCAAACCGTTGTTACAACCGTGGAGGGTGACTATGCAGTGGACGACACCGAGTTATACCGATATGCGTTTTGGTTTTGAAATCACGATGTATATCGCAACCCGCTAATCCCGCACGAGCCGCCACGGGCGGCTGCCGTGCGGTTCGTTGTTAATCGCTAGCGAAATTTGCCGGCTAGTAGCACGCCGCAGTAACCAGCGTTCCCCGCCATGATTCACGAAACGATCGTTACGACTGCGGCGCGTGATGGCCGGCCCCATATTGCTCCGATGGGCGTGCGCTTCGAAGAGGAGCGCGCCATCCTCGCCCCGTTTCGCCCCTCCGCCACGCTCGACAATATCCTCGCAACCCGTGCCGCCGTGATCAATTTCACGACTGACGTACGCGTGTTCGCCGGCTGTGTCACGGGCTTGAAGTGGGACTGGCCCACGCTGCCCGCAAGCCGCGTCTTCGGTGTGAGACTCGACGGCGCGCTCGCGCACACGGAGCTGGAACTCGACGAGTTGCGCGACAGCGGCGAGCGGCCCGTTCTGCGGATGAAATGCGTGCATCGGGAAATGCATGCGCCGTTTGCCGGTTTCAATCGCGCGCAGGCCGCCGTGGTCGAAGGCGCGATTCTCGTGAGCCGGCTCTTCATGCTGCCCGCCGACAAGATCGATCGCGAGATTGCGTACCTGCAGATCGCCGTCGACAAGACCGCCGGCGATAATGAACGTATCGCGTGGGACTGGATCATGGCGGCGATCGCGCGTTATCGCGCGGACGCCGCGCTGTCGAGCCAGCCGTCGAATCCATCGCAAGCCGCCTGACGGCGTCATTCATCGACGCCGCCCGATCAACCATCCGTTCCGGAGACTGACATGACCGCACTGCTCGCGAGCGTCCGCTCGCATGATGAAGCGTTCGACGCCGCGCAGGCAGGGGCGGAAATCATCGACCTGAAGGAGCCGGACGACGGCGCGCTCGGCGGCATGCCGGTCGATGAGATCGCGCGGATCGTCCTCGCGCTGCGGGCGCACTACCCGGTCAAGCCGATCAGCGCAACGATCGGCGACGTGCCGACCGAGGCGCTCGACGACATCGCCGCGCGGGTGATCCGGGTGAGCGACGCGGGCGTCGATTACGTCAAGGTCGGCGTGACGCCGGGGCCGGCTGCGCGTCGCTGTCTCGCGCATCTGGCGGGCCTGCCGGCGGCCGTGGTGCCGGTGCTGCTGAGCGACGAAGGGATTGATGCCGATCTGGTCGACTACGCCGCCAGGCTCGGCTTTGCCGGCGTGGTGTTCGATACGGCGAGCAAGAACGGCCGCACGCTGTTCGATTGCGTCGACATGCCGACGCTCGCGCACTGCCTGGTTTTGATCGGCGCACACGGCGCGATGACGGGTGTCGCGGGGTCGCTGGGGTGGGCGCAACTTGGGCAGATCCACTCACTCGCGCCGGACTTCGCGGGCTTTCGCACGGCGCTGTGCGACGAAGGACGCACTGCACGTCTCAGCGCGAAAAACGTCGCGCAATGGGCGGAAGCGTTGCATCACGCGCCGCACGAAGCTCGCGTGACTTAGGTCTTCGCGTTGCCCGCCCGTGCTTGCGGTTCAGGGTATGCGGGCTTAAGGGCTTAAGGGCTTAAGGGCGACGGACTACGCAACAGGCACATGCAGCAGCCGGTCTCGCATCAGGCCCACGTCGCCCTTGTTGAAGAGCTCGACCACATAGTTCGCCTCGCTCACATAGTTGACGAATCCTGAATCGAGCACGCCCGTCTCCGCCAGCGTTTCGAGCGGCATACCCGCGTCCACCGGACACGACTTCACGACCATCAGACGCTCGGCATTGAGCGTCGTCGACAGCCACGCCGCGAGGCTGTCCGAGGTCGTGTCCCAGTTGGTCATGCTGTCGGGCGTGTCGCGCATCAGGCCGGTCGGCACCCAGACGGCCACCCGGCCCTCACGCAACGCGCGGCGGATGCGATCCTCGTTCGCCGCCAGCATCAGTTCGGGCAGCACGCCCTGCATCAGGATCGCGTACTGTGTCATCGCCAGCAGGCACATGTTGTGAGCCGCGAGGTCGTCGAAGCGCCACTCGCTCTGGTACTGCCGGACTTTGTCCGCAAAATCGCCGCCTCCCGGGACGATCACGACCCGCCCCCCGCCCAGCTCCCAAAGCTGCGTCAGCCATTCGCGCAGCAATGGGTCGTGACTGAGGCTTCCGCCGATTTTCACCACCCACATGACCGTTGTCCTCGCTACAGTTCGACCCCGTCGACAGACCCTTGCTCCGCGGGCCCACTGTGATTCGTTCCGTTCCGCGCTCCATGACGTGACCCGCTACCCGGCTGGTCGATCCGACGCAGCAACCCGCTGCACGTCGAGCCGTGCGCCCGCCACGGCCAGCAAGGCGACCGCCACACTTGGCGCGCAGGTCGCGATCCATTCACGGGATTCCGCACCCGCCTGCCCAACGCCGGCGAGCGCGGCGAAATCGATATAGCTGCAGCCGTCCTGCTGCGCCAGCGCCGCCACGAGGAAGCGCCCGCATCCTCCGCCGACCAGCGGCGCGGTCGATAGCGCCGGATGCGCAGCGCGCACCCGTGCGAGATTCGTCGCGATGGTCGCCAGTTGCTCGCGACGCCAGCGCTTCGCGAAATCCATCCATTCCGCGTCGCTCGCCTCGGCGGCGTCGCGGCCGATCATCCGTGCGAGCCGCACGCGGCTCGCGGCCTCGGTCTTCGGTCCGTTATCGGCGCTCGGATGCTGGTCGTGCGGCGGCCACAGTTCGCCCGTAAGGCGATAGACGTCCGCCGTCGTCGCGAACCATTCGTTCATCACGTTCGCTGCCTGGTCGCGGAAACGGATGCGGTGCGCCACGCCGCACAGCGGCGTGCGCACGACACCCTGGTAGACGAGTTCGCCACTGACAAGCCGGTCGGCGTCGTTGCGTCCGCTCGCGGCCACCCGGCCGGAGACGAGCGGAATGATGTCGGTGGTGGTGCTGCCGATGTCGACGAGCAACGCATCGGCCACGCGGGTTGCCACCCATTCGGCCGTGGCAAGCCAGTTCGCGGAAGCCACGGCACGCCAGCCGTCGGCGCATGCCGACGGCGCGAGCCACCCTTGCGCGCCGGCGAAGAAAAGCGTGCCCGGGCCGAGCCGCTGTGAAAGCGCACACGTGAGCGTGCGTACCCCCTCGGCGCGATCGGCGAACAGATCGACCATCTCGCCGGTCATCGTGATCGCGTGCCGTGCCGTGGCGGCACGCGCATCCGGCCAGCGGACGAACACAAGATCGATCACCCGTTCCAGATGCTCCAGACCCTGCCACAACGGACAGGCCCATTGCGCGACATCGAGCAGTGAACCGGAGGCATCCACCATCGACACCTTCACATGCGCGCCGCCCACGTCCCAGCCGAACACCGGCCCGGCGGTGGATGAATCGAGAAGCGGACAGGCCGCCGTCGCGGGAAGGGAGGCTGTCATCGCGACGATGCTCCGCACATGCGCACCGCCACGGCGTCAGGGTCCGGGTCTGCTGCTGCCGCGACTTCGGCAGGCCGATGCGGCAGAACCACGCCATGAACGGCCAGCAGACATCCCGCGAGGTTGCGCCCAAGGCGCGCGGACAGCCCGGCATACGCCGCCGTGAACCGGGGATTTACCTCGATCACAACCGGGCCGCGCTGCGGATGCCAGACCAGATCGATCCCGGCGAACCCGAAGAGACCCGGCAGCGCAGCGACGACACGCTGCGCGAGCGCTTCGAGGACACGGCCACGTGCGCCGTGACGATCGATCTGATCGACCTCGACACCGCTGAATTCGACCACGCGCTCCGTATGACCCGACGCAGCGGCTTCGGCCACGCCGATCTGCTGCCGGTTGATGCTGATGAGTTCGGCGCCGTGCTCGCCGCAGATCAGCGAAAGGCTCAGCGGCTCTCCTTCGATCCACTCCTGCAGCACCGGATTACGCCCCGCCGCCGCGCGCGCGTTGTACTCGGCGCAGGCGTCGTCCAGGTGGTCGAACAGAAAAGTGTCCAGGCCGCCCGCGCCGTCGTCGGGCTTGACGACCCAGCGGCTGCCTTCGTGCGCCACAGCCTCATGCGGCAGGAGCGCCGGTGTCGCCACGATGCCCTGCGCGGCCAGGCACGCGGCGGTCTCCCGCTTGCTCGACGCCGTGCTGATCGCCTGCCGCGTACAACCCAGCCACCGTTTGGCGCCGACCACGTCGTGCAGTTGCAGCAGCAGGCTGTCGCACTCCGGCGCGATGATCCACGCATAATCGTGCCCGGCCGCCACGCGCCCGACAAAGCGCATCATCGGCTCGCCGGGCCGGGCGATGAAGTGAGCACGCGCCGGATCGACCCGCTCAAAGCGCGAGGCGGCGAAGCTCACCTGCACGCCGTCGAGTTCGAGCAGATCCGCCACCAGGGCGTCGCGCATCGCGCGGCCTTCGACGATGAGCGCGCTCAGATCGGCGAGGCTACCCTCGCCAGCCAGGTCCGGGTCGATGCCGCCGCCGGTGAGATACTCGTAGACAAATAGCTTGATCAAGGGAAGTCATCCATGCAGGTGATACCGGTTCTCGATCTGCTCGACGGCCACGCCGTGCGGGCCGTGCGCGGCGAGCGGGCGCGCTACCGGCCAGTCCAGTCGATGCTGTGCGACGGCAGCGATCCGCTCACCGTCGCCCGTGCCCTCCTTGGCGCTTCCGGCACACGTACGCTGTACGTCGCAGATCTCAACGCGATCCAACAGCCGGGCGACCACGCTGAAACCCTGGCCGTCCTCTGCAACGCTCTCTCTGAAACCCACTTCGGCGTCGAAATCTGGCTCGACGCCGGCTTTGCCGACTTCGCTTCGGTACGGTCCCTGTTCGATCGCATCCACGCGAACATCGAATCCATCCGGCCTGCCTCCGTCGCGCCACCCTGCTGTTCCACCGCCACACTCGTGCCGGTATTCGGCACCGAATCGCTACGCGACCCTGCTGCACTGCACGACGCCGAAGCAGCAGGTCTCGCGCCGATCCTGTCGCTCGATCATCGCGCCGGCCAGCTGCTCGCCGACCCGGCTGCCGATCAGGCCGCGCTTCGCCAGTCGACCGCCTGGTGGCCGTCACGCATCATCGCGATGACGCTCGATCAGGTGGGCGCCTACGAAGGTCCCGATCTCAAGACCTTCTCGGCGATCCGCGCCAAAGCCGGCGAGCGCATGCTGATCGGCGCGGGCGGCATCCGCGGCCACGCCGACCTTGCGGCCGCCATGAAGAGCGGCGCGGCCGCGTGGCTGGTTGCTTCGGCGCTTCACGACCGACGGCTCGACGTCCCAGCCGCTGTTCGTACGTAGCCGCTCCACACAATATCCGTGCCAGTGGGTGGCGCGAGAGGGGCGTAAGGCATTGGCAAGGTGAGGTGTTGCAGCGCGTGACCGGCAAGTGACACAGTGTTTCAGCTTGACGCACAAACTGTGCTGCGCGCGGCGACCGGGGCTCGCGCCGACACCTGTGCGTTTTCCGTGAAGCGATGCGGCCCGTTACACGCTCCCTGCGATGCCCCCGCTATTCGCATCGCCGCGCTCGGGTGCACCGATCGCGCAATGTCGAAAGATTCGACGCGTCGCCAATCCGGCATGGTCCTTGCTGAATCGCGGCCATGCACAGTTCGTCCACTCTTTCTTCGAGCGCCGGTCAAGCGGGGACCCCGGTATTCGTCACGCCCGACTGGACCTGCCCTTTCTGCCCGCTGCACTGCGATGACATCGCGGCGACCCTACACGCCGATGAGAGCCTGAGCGCGCCCGCCACCGACTGCCCGCGGCTTGCCGCAGCGCTTGCGCTCTATGGCGCCGCCGACGCCTCGTGCAAACCGGCCATCGACGGTCAGGACACCGACCTCGATAGCGCACTGGCCCGTGCCACCGAGATCCTGTCGCACGCGCGCCGGCCGCTCTTCGGCGGACTCGCCACGGACATCGCCGGCACGCGCTCGCTGTATGAACTGGCCTCGGGCTGCGGCGCCATCCTCGACCATCTGCACGGCGATGCGCAGGCCGCTTCGACGCTCGCGCTGCAGGATCGCGGCGTGTTCTTCACGACTCTGTCCGAAGTCCGCACGCGCGCCGACCTGGTGGTGGTGTTCGCGTGCCAGCCGTCGGCACGCTATCCGCGCTTTTACGAACGCGTGCTCGCTGGAACCAGCCGCCAGCAGGCGTTGTGCTTTGTCGGCTGCACGGTCGACCCGGCGGCGTCCGCCGTCGTAGAGGCAAGTACCGGTTCGATCCTCGCGGGCGCCGACCTCTACGATGTCCTCGCGCTCTGGTCGGCGCTGCTGGAAGGCCGCACGGTGGAAGCATTGCGCGACGACAGCGGCATCGCCCGTGAACTCCCGTTGCTGATCGAACGGGTGGCGGCCTCGCGCTATACGGCGTTCGTCTACGAGCCGGCGGCGCTGCCCGGTCCACATGCGGCGCTGCTCATCGAGGCGTTGAACCGGATCATCAAGGCCGTGAACCGGACGACCCGCGCAGGCGGCCTCCCGCTCGGCGGCGACGACGGCGCATTGAGCGCCAGCCAGACGCTCACGTGGCTGTCAGGCTTCCCGCTGCGCACGCGTGTCGCAAGGCCCGCCCGTCGCGCCGACGAGCCGCCGCTCGAATACGATCCCTACCGTTATCAGACGGCGCGTCTGCTCGCGGACCGGGCAATCGACGCCTTGCTGTGGGTCTCCGCGTTCGGCCCCGAGCCGCTTCCCGAGGCGCTCGATCCGGACGTGCCGGCGATCGTACTGGGGCACCCGGCGCTTGCGCGCAGCCCTGCAGGTGGCAACTGCCGCGCGCCTGCCGTCTACATCCCGGTTGCGACAACAGGGATCGATTGCGGCGGGCATCTGTTTCGCGTCGATGGATCGGTCGTCGTACCGCTCTTCGCCGCGCGCAAGGTCGAGCTTCCGACGGTGGCCACCATCGCGACCCTTCTGTCCTCGCGGCTCGCACAGGCAAGGCGGAGCGTGCCATGAGCCTCACCCGGCTGAAAGGCGGCATCCTCTACGACCCCACCAACAGCGTGAACGGCGAGCGCCGCGATCTGTACGTTCGCGACGGCCGCATCGTCGCTGATCCGGCCAGCGCGGGCGCCGTCGATCACGAATACGACGCCACCGGGATGATCGTGATGGCAGGCGGCATCGATCTGCATTCGCACATCGGCGGCGGCAAGACCAACCTGTCGCGCCTGCTGCTGCCAGAAGATCACCGCAACGACCCTGTGCGCGATTCCGCTTACGAAGGGGTGCAGGACGGCGCGGGCCGTTATCTGCGTCTGCCTTCGTGCGGCGTCTGTACGCCGGGCACGCTCGCGACCGGCTACCGTTACGCGGAAATGGGCTACACGGCGGCATTCGAGCCGGCGATGATGCCGTCCAACGCGCGCCACACGCACCTCGAAATGGGCGACACGCCGATCATCGACCACGGCGCCTACGTGATGCTCGGCAACGACGAACTGTTCCTGCAGATGCTTGCCGCGCGCGACCCCTTCGAGCGTCTGCGCGACTACGTCGGCTGGACGCTCTGCGCGAGCAAGGCGCTCGGCGTGAAGGTGGTCAATCCGGGTGGCATCTCGGCGTTCAAGTTCAACCAGCGTTCGCTCGACGTCGACGAAGCCCACGTGCACTACGGCATCACGCCGCGCGAGGTGCTGCGCACGCTGTCGCGCGCGCTGACCGAACTGCGCGTGCCCCATCCGTTGCATGTGCATGCGAGCAATCTCGGCGTGCCCGGCAACATCGATTCGACGATCGCCACGATGGACGCCGCCGACGGCCTCCCCATCCATCTCACGCATATCCAGTTTCATAGCTACGGCGTCGAAGGTCCGCGCAAATTCTCTTCAGGCGCACGCGCGATTGCCGATGCGGTCAACGCCCGGCCGAATGTGTCGATCGACGTCGGGCAGATCATCTTCGGACAAACCGTCACCGCGTCCGGCGATACGATGATGCAGTTCAAAAACGCGCCGCTCTCGACACCGCGCAAGTGGATCGTCGGCGACATCGAATGCGATGCCGGCTGCGGCATCGTGCCGTTCCGCTATCGCGAACAGAGTTACGTGAACGCGCTGCAATGGATCATCGGCCTCGAGATCTTCCTGCTGGTGAACGACCCGTGGCGCGTGTCGATGACAACCGACCATCCTAACGGCGGCCCGTTCACGAGCTACCCGCATCTGATCCGCCTGCTGATGGACAAGACGTTTCGCGACGAACAGCTCGCGAAGCTCCATCCGGAAGCCCAGGTCGCCAGCGCCCTGCCCGAACTGAAGCGCGAACTGTCGCTGTACGACATCGCGATCATCACGCGTGCCGGACCGGCGCGGCTCCTCGGCCTGAAAGATCGCGGACATCTCGGCGCAGGCGCGGCGGCCGATATCGCCGTCTATCGCGACGAGCCGGATCGCGAGCGGATGTTTACGTCGCCCGCGTATGTGTTCAAGGACGGCCAGCTGGTCGCGCGGGACGGGACGCTGGTCGCAACGCCGAGGGGCGGCATTCACTATGTATCGCCGGACTTCGACCGCGGGATCGAAAAGACGCTGCGCGCCTATAGCGACGCCAACCTGGTGGGCAACTTCGCGCACGCCGCCATCAGCGACGACGAAATCTGCGCGTGCTGCCGGGGTGGCAAGCTGCTGCCCGTCGCCTGCTTCGCGAACCCTTGACGAGCGAGCGGCCCATGGACATCAACGGCACCCTGATCGACGACACCTTCGCGGAAGCGTTTCCGATGAAAGCGACCCGGCTCGTCATCACCGCGCACACCCCCGTGTGGGCGAATCACGCTGCGCAGTCGCTGACCGGTTTCGCGACATCGGTGATCGGCTGCGGCTGCGAGGCCGGCATCGAGCGCACGCTTCTCCCCAGCGAAACCCCGGACGGACGGCCGGGTGTCGCGGTATTGCTGTTCGCGGTGTCGTCGAAGGAACTGGCGAAGCAGATCGAGCGGCGCGTCGGGCAATGCGTGCTGACCTGCCCGACTACCGCCGTCTATAGCGGCATCGATCCGGCGACGAGCCGCGCGCCGTTGTCCGATCGCGCGTCGCTCGGGGCGGGCCTGCGGTTTTTCGGCGACGGCTGGCAGATTTCGAAAATGATCGGCCAGACGCGCTACTGGCGCGTGCCGGTGATGGATGGCGAATTCGTCTGCGAGGAAACGACGCTCACCGTCAAGGCAGTGGGCGGCGGCAACCTGCTGCTGCTCGCGCGCGACCTCGACGCAGCGCTCGCCGCGGCCGAGGCCGCCGCCGACGCAATGCGCGCGCTGCCGAATGTGATCATGCCGTTTCCGGGCGGCGTCGTTCGCTCGGGCTCCAAGGTCGGTTCGAAATATGCCGGCGCCATGGCGTCCACCAACGACGCGTTCTGCCCGACCCTCATGGGCCTGTCGAAGAAAAGCGAACTTACTGCCGATGTGGGCTGTGTGATGGAGATCGTGATCGACGGCCTCACCGACAGCGACGTCGGCGCGGCGATGACAGCGGGCATCGCCGCTGCCGCCGGGCGGGGCAACCGGGCGGGCGTGCTGCGCATCTCCGCGGGCAACTACGGCGGCAAGCTCGGGCCTTATCACTTCCATCTGCACAAGCTGGCCGGCGATGTCGTGGGGAGGCCGGGATGAGCGCGATCACGTTGCGCCTGAAACAGACGCCCGGCTTCCGCGTGGATGCGTCGCCACTTTTGCCGGCGAAGCTCGCGCCGCTCCCGGTCGCGGAGATTGCGCGCATCGTGCTGCCAGCAGGCAATGAAAGCTGCCTGACAGGCGAGCTCTTCGAGATTTCGCGCGCCGACAGCGAAACCGCCGCGCTCGCCATCGACGGGGACGTGCGCTGGCTCGACCGCCTCGGCGCGCATCTCGGCGAAGGCAACCTCACCCTGCATGGTTCGTGCGGGGATTACGCCGGCTACCGGATGGCTGGCGGCGAATTGCGCATCGAAGGCGATGCGGGCGCCTTTAGCGGTTGCGGGATGAGCGGCGGCCGCCTGACGATCACCGGCAACAGCGGTGACTTCGCCGCCGGGACGCTGCCAGGCGACATGGAAGGCATGACAGGCGGCACGCTGACGATCCACGGCAACGTTGGCGCGCGTCTTGGCGACCGCATGCGGCGCGGCCTCGTGCTGGTGGGCGGCGATGCGGGCGAATGCGCCGCTTCGCGCCTCGTCGCGGGCACGCTCGGCATCGCCGGGCGACTCGGCGCACACTATGGTTATGGCATGCGACGCGGCACGCTGCTGCTCACGCAGGCGCCCGACAGGCTGCCGCCGACCTTCACCGAAGGCGGCTTTGGATTCGATGTGTTCTGGTCGCTGCTGGTGCGCTCGCTCGCGAACGAGATTGCGCCTTTTTCGACGTTACGCGCCACCTCGCTGCCGCGCCGTTACGCGGGCGACCTGGCGGTAGACGGAAGGGGCGAACTGCTGATCGTCGGGTGACGGGCTGGTTGGACCCGGGGCCAAAGCGAGCCGCAAACCCGGGGTAAACCGGATAGCCCGCTCGACTTGAGAGGAACAAACAGAGAGTCTAAGAAGCGTCCGAGGCAGACGCTTTGGCGATAAAAAAGGAGACGACATGAACACTGCGCAAACGCCGGTCGCGACGCACGATACAGGTGACGCCGAGGCGCGCTATGCCCCGTCGCTGATCGTGCTGCACTGGCTGATCGCGCTCATCATCATCGCGATGCTCGGCGTCGGCCTCTATATGGTCGGACTGCCGAAGGGCCTGCCCTTCAAGGCGACACTGATCAACTTCCACAAGTCGCTCGGGATGACGGTTTTCCTGCTGGTGCTGATCCGCATGGTAGTGCGCATGGCCGTCGGACGACCGGCCCTGCCGCCGATGCGAGCGTGGCAACGCGCCGCCGCGCGCACTACGCAGGTTCTTTTATACGCAGGGATGGTCGTGATGCCGCTCTCGGGCTATCTCGGCTCGTCGTTCAACCAGTACGGCACGCGCTTCTGGGGTATCCCGCTGCCGAAGTGGGGCTGGGACGACAAGGGTCTGCGCAGCCTGTTCTTCGGCATTCATGACGTCTGCGCCTGGGTGTTGATCGCGCTGGTCGCGCTGCATATCGCAGGGGCGCTCAAGCATCAGCTGATCGACCGCGACGGACTGCTTGCGAGGATGCTGCCATGACGAAAGCTGCGCCGTATCACGGAAATCACAGGCATCACAAGGATAAGCGATGAAAATCCGCGTACTCGGCTCTTCCGCAGGCGGTGGCTTTCCGCAGTGGAACTGCAACTGCCGCAACTGCGACGGCGTGCGTCGCGGCACGCTCAAGGCGACGCCGCGCACGCAGTCGTCGATCGTCGTCAGTGCGAACGGCGAGGACTGGCTGCTCGTCAATGCATCGCCGGACATTCTTGCGCAGATCGCCGCGCACCCCGAGCTTCAACCCGCCCGTCGCGCACGCGACAGCGGCATCGCTGCCGTGCTGACGATCGACGCGCAGATCGATCATGTGACCGGCCTCCTGATGCTGCGCGAGCGCGATACGCCGCTGCCGCTCCATACGACCGATGTCGTCTGGCAGGACCTGAGCAGCGGCTTTCCGGTGACGTCGATCCTGTCGCACTACTGCGGCGTGGAACGGCACGCCATCCCGCTTGCTGGCGGGTTTTCGATCCCTGCGCTCTCCGGCGTCGACATCGCGGCGCTGGCGCTGTCGAGCAAGGCGCCGCCGTATTCGCCGCACCGCAACGCGCCGCAACCGGGCGACAACATCGGTCTCACCTTCACCGATGCCTCGTCCGGCAAGCGCGCGTTTTACGCGCCGGGACTCGGCAAGATCGAGCCGCATGTGATGGCGGCGATGAAAGACGCGGACCTGCTGCTGGTCGACGGCACGTGCTGGACCAATGACGAGATGATCAAGCTCGGTCTGTCGAAGAAAACCGCTGCCGACATGGGTCATCTCGCACAAACCGGTCCGGGCGGCATGATCGAGGTGCTTGACTCCATCAATCGTCCCAGTGTCCGCAAGGTACTGATCCATATCAACAACACCAATCCGATTCTTGTCGAAGATGGTCCGGAGCGGCGCCTGCTTGCCGAACACGGCATCGAGGTTGCCTGCGATGGCATGGCGTTCGAACTCTGACCATGACCTGTGATTTCAATTGACGGAGACCTGCTGGTGAACTCAATCGACGCACCCTCTACCGCCCTGCAGACGGCCTCGACGGACCTGAACCCGGGCACTGCCCGCGATCACCCCACGCAGCCCGCGTGGACGCGTGCGGAGTTCGAAACCCAGTTGCGTGCGAAAGGCGCGGGTTATCACATTCATCATCCGTTCAACGTGAAGATGAACAGCGGCGGCGCTTCGCGCGAGCAGATCCGCGGCTGGGTCTCGAACCGCTTCTATTACCAGATCAACATTCCGCTGAAAGATGCCGCGATCATGTCGAATTGCCCCGATCGGGAGACGCGCCGCCGCTGGGTGCAGCGCATTCTCGACCACGACGGCAACGGCAACGACGAAGGCGGCATCGAAACATGGGCTCGGCTTGGCGATGCGGTGGGCCTCACGCGCGACGAGCTGTGGTCGCTCGAACACGTCGTGCCTGGCGTGCGCTTTGCCGTCGACGCGTATGTGAATTTCGCGCGCCGTGCGCCGTGGCAGGAAGCGGTGTGCTCGTCGCTCACCGAGATCTTCGCGCCGCAGATCCATCGCGACCGGCTCGCGACGTGGCCACAACACTATCCGTGGATCGAACCGGCTGGCCTCACCTACTTCCGCTCGCGCATCTCGCTCGCGCAGCGCGATGTGGAGCACGGTCTCGCGGTGACGCTCGATTATTTCAGGACGCGTGAGCAGCAGGAGCGCGCGCTGGAGATCCTGCAGTTCAAGCTCGACATCCTGTGGACCATGCTGGATGCCATCGAAAAGGCCTTCCCGACATGAACGACAACGCACCGATCGAGCACCCGGCAGCGGACACGTCATCCACATGGCGTCCGCAACTCAGGAAACTGTTCCGCCTGCAATGGGAGCCGGCGCAGGACGCCCACGTTCTGCTCTACCCCGAAGGCATGGTCAAACTGAACCCGAGCGCCGCGCAGATCCTCTTGCGTTGCGACGGCACGCGTGACATGGCGTCGCTCGTCGCGGACCTCGAAAAGGCGTTCAACGCAACCGGCCTCGCACCCGAGGTGCAGACCTTCGTCGACCACGCGAAGACGCGCGGCTGGCTGGAATAGACAGCATGACCGACCTCACGCCACCCGAACCGCTCGCGCAGACCGCGATGCACGCAGACGACGTCACGCCCACCGTCGCGCCGCCGCTATGGCTGCTCGCGGAACTGACGTATCGCTGCCCGCTCCACTGCGTGTTCTGCTACAACCCGGTGAACTACACCGACCACGCCCGCGAACTCGACACCGCGCAATGGATCGACGTGTTTCGCCAGGCGCGCGCACTCGGCGCCGCGCAGCTCGGGTTTTCCGGCGGCGAGCCGCTGTTGCGCGACGATCTCGAAGTGCTGGTCGGCGAGGCGCGGCAACTCGGCTACTACACGAACCTGATCACCTCGGGCATCGGCCTGACCGATGCGCGTCTCGATGCGTTGAAGGCCGCCGGGCTCGATCATATCCAGCTGTCTTTCCAGGACTCGACGCAGGAACTCAACGATTTCCTCAGCAGCACCCGCACGTTCGATCTGAAAAAGCGCGTGGCCACGTCGATCAAGGCGCACGGCTTTCCGATGGTGCTCAACTGCGTGCTGCATCGCTACAACCTGCCGCATGTCGACAGGATCATCGACATGGCCCTCGCGATGGGCGCCGAGTATCTGGAACTCGCGAACACGCAGTACTACGGCTGGGCGCACACAAACCGCGCGCAACTGATGCCGACCGCAGAGCAACTGCAGGAAGCCGAAGCGGTAGTGAACCGGTATCGCCAGGAGATCGGCGAGCGCTGCACGATCTACTTCGTCGTCCCTGATTACTTCGAAACCCGGCCGAAGCGTTGCATGAACGGCTGGGGCTCGGTGTTTCTCGGCATTGCGCCGGATGGCGCGGCGCTGCCCTGCCACGCCGCACGTTCGCTGCCGGGCCTCACGTTTCCCAATGTCACCGCGACGTCGTTGCGCGAGATCTGGTATGAGAGCGACGCGTTCAACCGCTTCCGCGGCTTCGGCTGGATGAAGGAGCCGTGCCGCAGTTGCGAGGAAAAAGCCCGCGATTTCGGCGGCTGTCGCTGCCAGGCGTATCTGCTGACCGGCGACCCCGCGAACGCCGATCCCGTCTGCGACAAGTCCCCTCTGCACGAACGCGTGGTCCAGGTTGTGCGGGACGCGGCGGCGCGCAAGCCGGACGACCATCCGAACGAATACCCGGTTCTGTTTCGCAACGATGCCAATTCGCGACGGCTGGCTGCCGCATCCGGGAGCGAAAGCGAGTCTCGCCATGCGGCCCCTACAGGAGCGCGCCCATGACCACCGCCGGTATTTCCGTCCTGCTGGTAGACGATCACGCCGTGGTCCGCGAAGGCTACCGGCGCCTGCTCGAACTGAGCCCGGATGTGCGCGTCGCAGGTGAAGCGGGTGACGCCGCCCTCGCCTATCAACGCTTCTGCGCATTGAAGCCCGACGTCGTCGTGATGGACCTGGCGCTGCCCGGTGCAAGCGGCATCGAGGCCATGCGGCGGATGCTCGCGCGTGAACCGGACGCCCACGTGCTGATCTTCAGCGTGCACGAGGAAACCATCTTCGTGCGCCGCGCGCTCGACGCCGGCGCGCGTGGCTATGTCACCAAGGCGAGCGCCCCCGATGTGCTGGTGGAAGCGGTACGCGCGGTCGCACGGCGCGTCTGTTATCTCAGCGCGGATGTCTCCCAGGCGCTCGCGTTGCGTGCGACCTTTCAGGAAGGGCCGCCGGGACGACAGCTTTCCGCGCGTGAATTCGAGGTGCTGCGGCTGCTGGTGCAGGGCTATACCTTGCCGAGCATCGCGGAGCGGCTGGGATTGAGCCAGAAGACCGTCGCCAACCATCAATCGGTGATCCGGCAAAAGTTCGGCGCGGACAACGGCGTGCAACTCGCGCAGATGGCGAATCGCCTCGGACTTCATTTCTCCGACTTCGCAAGCCCGGCGGGATCGTTCGGCGCGCTTGGCACCGGCAACCCTGCCTGAACCGGCACGCGTGCGCAAAACAGAAAGCCGCCCTGCGGCTTGCTGGCGATATGGAATTCGCCGCCCAGGGCTTCGACGCGCTCCCGCATGCCGATCAGTCCGAGCCCCGCGCGGGGCTTCGTGAGATCGGTGCCCGGACCGTCGTCGGCCATGGTGACGACAATTTCGCCGGGGTCAGCCGGCGTACGCACCAGATAGATTTCCACCCGTGCATGGCGCGCGAACTTGGAAACGTTGGTGAGCCCCTCCTGCACCAGACGGTAGAGCGTGATGTTCTGCGTGTCGGTGAGTTCCGAGAAATCGCCTTCCACCGTCAGCGCAAACGACGCGCCCGGCAACCGTTCGCGCCAGCCATCGACGCAATGTTCGAGCGCAGTCGGCAAACCGAATTCATCGAGACCGATCGGCCGCAGACGGCGGATCATGCCGCCGATTTCCCGGTACACGTGATGCGCGCTCTGGATCAACGCGAGCGAAACGCGATGGATTTCCGGCTCGCGTTCCGCCGACAGATCGCGGATGCGCGCCGCGTCGAGCGAGATCGCGTTCAGATACTGGCCTAGCTCGTCGTGCAGTTCGCGCGCGAGATGACGACGCTCACTCTCCTGCGTATCGATACCCTGGGACGCGAGACGCCGGTTGTCGGCGAGGAGCCGCTCGGCCTCTTGCTCGAGCGCGCGGCCACGACGCAGCTCCCGCTGCGACTCGTGATAGCGGCGCCACGCGAACCACGCGAGGCCGCTCGCCAGCACGAAGAGCGTAGCGGGCAGTTCGTCGAGCTGAAAGCGCTCGGCGCTGCGCGTCCACTGGTAGACGCGCTCGCCGAAGTCGAAGAACGCGCCGAGCACGGCGGCAAGCACCGTGAGCGCGGCCACGCAGGCGAGATCGCGCCACACCGTCGAGCGGGGCGCGGGGGCGTTGCCCTCAGCGGAAGGGGTCGAGGATTCTGGTGGCATCACGAAGCCATTCTACTCATCGATCCCGTCTTGATCGCATGCGCGGCGCGTGTGAAACGGCGTTTGGGAACGCTTCCCCGCACAATCGGGAAAACCTCCCGTGGCAGTGGCGACAGCTTGTGCGAGGCTCTCTGTAAGGCGATGAAGCCGCGCCGACAGCTTCATGCCGATACCGGCAACGATAGCGAATGTACCGGCAGGAGACAACGATGACGAGCAAGCCGCGCAAACCACCCTGGAGGCATTCGATCAAGCCTCGTGCTGCGCTACGCCTGTGCTTCAGCGGCGCGCTCGCCAGCGTGAGCGCCGTGTCGTGGGCGCAGGAAACGCCCGCTGCCGCCTCATCTGCCACCGCGACCGCCACCGCGGCCGCCGTGCAGGAGCTGCCGCCGATTCTCGTGATCGGCACCACGCCCCTCGTCGGCGTCGGCACGCCGCTCGAACGCGTGCCGGCCAACGTGCAGACCTTCCGCGCGCGCGAAATCGAGCAGCAGCACCCCGTCACGCTTTCCGAGTTTTTCGCGCAGAACCTGCCCGGTGTCGACATCTCCGATGCGCAGGGCAACCCATCGCAGACCGACATCAACTATCGCGGCTTTACTGCCTCGCCGCTCCTCGGCACGCCACAGGGGCTCTCGGTGTTCCTCGACGGCGTGCGGGTCAACGAACCGTTCGGCGACGTCGTGAACTGGGACCTCATTCCACAGGCCGCGATCAGCACCATGCAGCTGATTCCGGGCTCGAATCCGAGTTTCGGCCTCAATACGCTGGGCGGCGCGATCGCCATCACGACGAAGAACGGCAGCGCGTACCCGGGCGGCAACGCGGAAGTGAGCCTGGGGTCGTGGGGCCGCAAGGTCGCGCAGATCGAGCAGGGTGGCGCGATCGGGCAGAACCTCGATTACTACTTCACCGCCAATGTGACGAACGACGATGGCTGGGCCGATCACAATTCGAGCCGCCTGCGCCAGGCCTTCGGCAAACTGCGCTATCACGATTCCGACACGACGGTGTCGCTGTCGATGGGAGGCGCCGACAACACGCTCAACGGGTCGCAGACCATCCCGCGTTCGTTTCTCGACAACCGTGACCAGGCCTATACCTATCCGGACACGAACCACAACAGCGTGGGCTATCTGACGCTGTCGGGCGAGCACTACTTCACGCCGAACGTCGAACTGAGCGGCAACCTGTATTACCGCCACTATCGCAACACCAACACCAGCAGCAACGTCAATAACGACTTCGGCAGCGTCGATAGCGCCGGCAATGTGGACACCGTTCAGGCGACCAACGACCAGTCGGTGATCGTCACCGACAGCTACGGCGCGAGCCTGCAACTGACACTGCTGAACCGGATCGCGGGCATGGACAACCAGCTGGTGCTCGGCGCCGCCGCCGATCTCGCCAACTCGCATTTCACGCAGTCCCAGCAGGACGCGTTCTTTACCGACGCGCGCGCGACGGTCGGCATCGGCCCGTTCGAACAGCTCACAAACGCCGACACGCGCAACGAGAACTACGGCATCTACTTCGAGAACACGTTGTCGTTCACGGAAGCATGGTCGATGACGCTTGCCGGACGCTACAACTGGGCCAAAGCCGTGATCAGCGACGAGAGCGGCGTGCAGCCGCTGCTCAACGGCAACCATACGTTCTCCCGCTTTAACCCGGCGATCGGCTTCAACTGGAACCCGACCGACTATTTCACCGCCTATGCCACCTACAACGAAGGCATGCGCTCGCCGACCGCCATCGAACTGGCCTGCGCCGACCCCGCCGCGCCCTGCTCGCTGCCCAACGACTTCGTCGCGGATCCCGCATTGAAGCCGGTGATCTCGAAGACCTTCGAAGTGGGCGCACGCGGGCGTATCGGCCAGTCGACCACATGGAGTGCCGCGATCTACAGCACCACGCTCGACGACGACATCCAGTTCGTCAGCAGCAACGGCGCGGCGAGCACGCTCGGGTTCTTCCAGAACGTCGGCAAGACCCGCCGGCAGGGGCTCGAGCTGGCCGGTCGAACCCAGTTTGGACCGCTTGGCGTGAGCGCGAGCTACAGCTATGTCGACGCGACCTACCGGTCTACATGGACCGAGAACAGCGCGAGCAACTCCAGCGCGGACGCCAACGGCAATATCACAGTGAAATCCGGCGACCGCATTCCCGGCATTCCAGCCAATACCGTCAAGCTGCGGCTGGACTACATGCCGTTCGCGAAATGGAATATCGGCACCAACCTGACGTACCGCGGCAGCATCTTCGCGCGTGGCGACGAAAACAACCAGGATGTGAACGGCACGATCTCGGGGTACTTCCTGATCGACCTCGATACGACGTACAACGTCACGAAACAGCTTCAGGTGTTCGCGACCGTCAAGAACCTGCTGAACAAGAAGTACTCGACCTTCGGCATCCTTGGCGAGAACTTCTTCAACGGTCCGAACCACACGTTCGACGGCGCGAACCCGGTGAACGAGCAGTTCCTGGGTCTCGGGGCGCCGCGCGGTGTGTGGGTCGGAATGCGCTATGCGTGGAAGTAGCAACCCGGGCGGCGCCGGTATCGCCGGACACCGCGCGGGTTTCTTTCGGCAGCGCGCCTTGTCAGTGTGATTCGATTGAGCCGTTGCTGCGCGGCCAGGTCACGATTCCCCATGCGAGCGGCAGATCGCCGATCTGCTTGATCGTCTGGTAATTCGTGGCGTCCAGTACGTAGACTCCATTCGACCGGCCGCACGCGAGCAGCAGTTTCGTGCCGTCAGGCGTGAAGCTGAAGTGCCAGCAGCGCTGACCGATCGCGGCGTCGCTGATGTGCTCGTAGGTCTTCGCATCGAACACCTGCAGCGTCTTGTCGCGCGCAGCCGCCACCAGCAAATACTTCCCTGATGGATCGAAGGCGACGCCGTAGGGTCCGAGCTTCGTATCGACGGTCTTGACCGTCTTCAGGTCGCCCGCATCGAGCACGACGAACTTGTTCGAGTTCTCCAGCGTCACCACATACTGCATGCCATCGGGCGAGGCCCTGATACCGCGCGGGCGCGAGCCTTTGGGCAACTGCACGGTGCGAAACGGCTTGCCCGTGCCGACGCGATAGACCGACACCGTATCGTCGCCTTCGTTGGCGACGAGCAGCCGCTTGCCGTCCGGCGAGAATTCGACGCCCTCCGTCTCGTGCCCGCTCTTCACCGAGTGAATCACCTTCAGGCTCTTCAGGTCGATGACGGCGATCTCCGCGGGCGGCTTGTTGGCGTCGTCGTCATCATCCTTTCCACCTGACGCGGATGGCGGGGCGCCTGTATCGCCTGGCTCGTAGGTCACGTACGCGTAGCCGCCGCGCACCCGCACGAACTCGGGGTTTTTGCCGATCTTCACGCGTCGGGTGACCTGGCCCGTCGACGTGTCGATTTCGGCCAGGTCACCCGTCTTCTTGTTGGCGACGAAAAGCCGTGTGCCGTCGGCGTTCAGACTCAGGCCGCGCGGACCGTCGTCGCCGACCGGAAAGGTCTTCGCGAGCGTCATCTGGTCCAGATCGATCACGCCGACACCCGCCGTTTCGCTCGTGACATAGGCGGTCGGCGCGGCGCCCCGCGCTAGTGTCGCGCCCGTCCCGATCACCGCAATGACCGATAGAAGCGCGATGCGCGCGGCCGTTTGTTTGAGATGCATCGTTGTCTCCGGCATATTGTTCGCAGTCGGGACCCGCGCGTAAGCGAGCGAGCAGGCCCACTATCCAACTTAGTCCATCGGGGCAGCGCTTGACAATGGACGCGGGCGGGAGAATCTCCCGAATTCGGCTGGCGGGTACCGAATATCGATCATGCCAGGCATTGCTTGCCGGTGCCAAAGTGGTACAACCATCATGGATGCTGCACTGCGAAAATCTTGAGGCATTCGGCACCAGTCCTGACAGATGTGCGTGATCGGCGTTCACGGCTGGCGGGTTTCCCCTCACGCAATAACCATCGGCTCAAGGAACCCGTTCGGCAGGGGCCACGGATGAGCGACGCTGGACAGCCACGGCCGTTGCAGGCAACCTTTGCGACGTGCGGCACGTCGCACGCACACCATGCGCACCGCGCGTTCCGCCAACCAGGGAAATCGACAATGAGCCATGCCAACGCAGAGCTGATCGAGCGCTTCTACACCGCATTTCAGCGGCTCGACGCCGAAGGCATGAACGAATGCTATGCCGCCGATGCGGTGTTCAGCGATCCGGTGTTCGGCGAGCTGCGTGGCAGCGAGATCGGCGATATGTGGCGCATGCTCACGCAGCGCGCGCAGGGTTTTTCGGTGGCCTTCAGCAACGTCGAAGCGACTGACGACGCAGGGAGCGCGAACTGGGTGGCGAGCTACATCTTCACGCAAAGCGGTCGGCCGGTCGTCAATCGCGTCCGGTCGCGCTTCCGGTTTCGTCACGGCCGCATCGTTGAGCAGCGCGATACCTTTGATCTATGGAACTGGTCACAGCAGGCGCTGGGCATCAAGGGCGCCCTGCTCGGCTGGACGCCCTTGCTGAAAAACGCGATCCGGCTTCAGGCGAGAAAGGGGCTGGACGTGTACCGCGCGAAGGCCGGGCGTACCTAGCGTCTGAGTGCGCCGGGTAGTCTGTCTGCCGGGCATGCGGTACAGTGTGCGTGACCCATCCTGAACTCCCACTCTCATCAAGGCGAACGGCGTGACGCTTCCGGCGAAAGATCCTTCGGCTCCGAAATTCTGGCGCGACGATGCGCTGCCGTTTGTCGAGGCCCGCTCAATCCAGGACGGTCGCAGGATCTGTTACGCCAGGCACTCGCACGAAACCTTCTCGATCGGCATGGTGACGGGCGGCCGCAGCATCTATCTCAACGGCCGGGTGCGCGAACGCATCGGCGCCGGCACGGTAGTCGTCATGAACCCGGAAGAGGTCCACGCCTGCAATCCGGATGGCGATCACCCATGGTCGTATCGCATGCTCTATGTGGACGTGCGCTGGCTTACCCAACTCCAGCATGAACTGGGCTTTAGCCAGAACCTCGACTTCAGGCCCTTCTCGGCAACGATGAGCACCGATGGCCGCCTGTATGCCGGGCTGAATCGTCTGTATGCCATCCTCACCGACGCCCACGCGGAGCATCTGCAAAAGCAGGACGGGGCCATCGCCTTTTTCTCCGAGGTCCAGCAAAAGCTCAACCCCGCGCCTGCGCCTATCGCAGAGGCCAACCATAAGCTGGTCCGCGCAGCGGAGTACATCGCCGAGCACTGCACCCGCTCACTGAAACTTGAAGAAATCTGCGCGGCGGCAGGGCTTTCCGCGTCATATCTGATCCGGGCGTTCAAGGAGCGCTACGGCATGACGCCTCACGCGTATCTGATCAATCGCCGCATCCAGTACAGCCGCGCACAACTGAGGCGCGGCCATATGATTGCCGACGTCGCGCTCGAAGCCGGGTTCTCCGATCAGGCGCATCTGCAACGCGAATTCAAGCGCTTTGTCGCCGCTACGCCCGGGCAATACCAGTACCGCGGCTGAACATCGCAACGAGACAGTGACGGTTCAGGCGTAAAGCAGGTAGATGGCGCTCGCAGTCAGCAACGCCGCCATCACACGATTGAGCAGCCGCACACGCCTCGCGTCGTTCAGGTACTGACGCAGAAACGTTCCTGCCCAGGCCCAGCACGCGATCGCCAGATAGCAGATCACAAAATAGATCGCGGCGAAGCGGAAGATCTGCATGCGGCCGCCATCAACCGCATAGGCGCCCATTCCGGCGAGCGACGCCAGCCACGCTTTCGGATTGAGCCATTGCATCGCGGCGCCGTACATAATCGAAGGGCCGGCGGTTTCAAGAGTGAAGCGCAACAGGGGGCTAATGAATGGAAGCTGAGTGTATCGAAGCGGTTGCGAGCATACGTTCGAAGACCTCGAATGGC
>NZ_JBNDKT010000029.1:0-102707 GCF_050435685.1 Paraburkholderia sp. GAS448 | reverse complement strand
ACTGAATTGAGCGTCGATTCGCTTCGTCATCTGGAAAGTTCGACGCCATCTCGCCTGCAACTTGGGCAGTTGGTCCATTGATCAGCGTTTCCCTAGGGCTCCTGCGGGCTGCGGGGGATCTTACGACTCAAGGCATCCCGATCATGCGAGAGGCAGTCAGGTTGTTGGCCGGCATCGACAATACGCCACCATACGAGATCCATCTTCTACGCGACGGTACTGAGCTGGAACTGGCCGGCGGGATGCCTTTCGGCACGACCGAGCAGATTCGCAGGTTTCTTGACGCTTCTTCGGGGGTCCGGGTGATTCATTTGAATAGCCGCGGCGGCAGAATGAACGAAGCCTACCTGCTGTATAAGTTGATCAAGGAAAGAAATCTCATTACCTACACGTCGGCTGATTGCGTCAGTGCGTGCTCCATGGCTTTTCTCGCTGGGCGTGAGCGGTATCTCGGAGAACACGGCCGGCTAGGCTTTCACAGCGCAGCTGTCGGCGACTTGAGTGGCGAAAACGCCACCGGACTGAACGACGATCTGAGGAGCGCATTGACAAGCCAGGGTGCATCAGAAAGCTTTATCAACAAGGCGCTTTCTACACCACCGAGTGACATGTGGTATCCGAGTACGGACGAACTGCTTCAGGCGCATATCATCGATTCAGTGGTGGATGACCGGTATTTTGGCATTTCCGGGATCGGTCAATGGAGCGATGCTCACAAGATGGAATCGAACTTGCTCAAGCTGCCGCTCTTTTCAACGCTTGCGCAATATGACCCAGCGAACTATCGGAAGCTGCGCGACGTTATCGTTTCAGGTGTTCAGAAAGGGAAGGCGGCGATCGATGTTCAGCGTGAAGTTCATTCAGTGGTCGCGAGTCAAATGATTCCTGGGTACCTCGCCAAGGGGCCGGACGATCCACTGCTTCGTTACTGGCGTTCGCAGATCGCCGAGATGCGTTACTTGGCAAGACTCAATCCGCAATACTGCGCCGATTTGCTGTTCCCGCAATATGCCGGTTCGCCTCCTGACCTTCCCAAGTTGCTACCGCAGGATCTCCAGACTGAGGACCAGAATGCGCTGGCCGATCTGGCAAAGGGCGCAGCGACGGATCCACAAGGCGCCGCCGAGAGTGATCAGATAAAAGCCGACCTGCAGGCAGCGGTTGAAAGCGTTTTGCAACAGTATCCATGGGCTGCCGATGTACTGGCGCATTCTGCCAACTACAGGGATAAGCCGGCCGCACTTTGTGGGGCAAGCGTGGCCCTATTCTCGGAGATCCTGTCTATGCCGGACAGCCATAGATCTGGTCCCATTCTTCGGTACATGAGCGCCTCCCAGTAGCAAGGAAACAAACAAATAGACCTCACAACTCGTCGGCGCCCTTGGCGCTGGTTTTCCCGACACCTTCGCCCAGTCAACGGCCGCTTGACAGTCGGCGAGACCCATCGCGTCATCTGCCTTGAAGCAACGTTCACAATCACCAACCGAATGGCCGCTTCCTGGGCGGAACCGACGTCCCAATGTCCGAGCGCCGGTGCAGACGAATGACGCTTGATGGCCGCACCGAGAAGTAGCCATTGCGCGCGGCACCGGACTGCCACCGGCTTGTGTTCCAACTGCCAGCCGACAGCGGTGAAATTCGCGAGTCGCTTCACGAACCGGCCGTCGCCAGTGACACTTTTACTTCGCGCGGTCGAAACCCTTGTCTTGCAAGGCTACGCCGTCCTCGGTCAGTCTCGGGGTCGCGAATTGACACATTTACTGTCGCAACGGCGACAGTTTTAACCGGTCTACGCCAGCCGTGGTTATTCGGCGAACAGGTCCGGACCAAACACTTCGTAGTGAATGCGGGCGTCATGGATGCTGAGCTCCTTTAGCGCGTCATGTTGCATGCGCATAAAGGGGATCGGTCCGCAGATGTAGTAATCGGCGTCCGGCAACAGGATCGAACTCTTGATCAGATTGACGTCGACGAAGCCCGCGTGATCGTAGTCACGGCCCTGAGTATCCTGGGGCAGTGGCTCGTCATAAAACACCACCAGATGAAAATTGGCATGCGCTGCGGCTGTCTCACGCAGCCGGTCGCGCATGGCATGCACCGCGCCGTTGCGAGCACCGTGGACAAATACCACCTGCCGCTGCGGATCCTGTATGGCCTTCTTGAGCATGCTGATCATCGGCGTCAGCCCCACGCCTCCGCTGATCAGCACGATAGGCGTCCTGGCGCTCACATCGATATGGAAACTGCCATATGGCGCGGCCAGCCTGACCTCGTCTCCGACATTGACGTGATCGTGCAACAGGCAGGAAACATAGCCTGGCGGGTGCGTACCGCCGCTCTCGCGCTTGACCGAGATGCGGTAGCTGCGTCCGTTCGGCATATCCGAGAGGCTGTACTGCCGAATCTGCTGCAAACCCAGAGCCGGCACGTTCACGGCGATACTGGTGTATTGCCCGGGTTCGAAGTTGGCGACGGGTCCGCCATCGGCCGGTTCAAAAACGAAGGATGTGATGACGCTGGTTTCCGGCCGCTTCTCGCGAACAACGAAGGTGCGCCAGCCGGTCCAGCCGCCCAGCCTCTCCGCGGAGCCTTCGCATAACTCACTTTCCATGCCCATCAGCATGTCCGCCAGGTTGCTGTAGGCCTGTGCCCAGGCGGAAACAATATCCTCGGTCGCCGCGGTCCCGAGCACGTCCTTGATGGCGCCAAGCAGGTGCTCGCCGACGATCGGATAGTGCTCCGGCAGCACGCCGAGGCTCGCATGCTTGTTGGCAATGTTTTTCAGCACCGCCGTCAGGCTTGCGGGGTCTTCGATATTTTCCGCGTACGCATAGACGGCACGCGCCAGCGCCTGCTGTTGCTGCCCCTGTTCCTGATGTGCCATGTTGAACACATTCTTCAGTTCAGGATGGGTCTCGAACAGGCGCTGATAGAAGCGCTGGATGATGGGGTAGCCATATTCGGCCAGAACGGGCGCGGTGGCCTTGACGATGTCCTTCGTTCGCTGCGTCAGCATGACCTGGCTCCTTCACAACGCTGGGGAGCGCCCCAACCTGGCTCAAGTCTATACAACGATGGCGCGTTTGATGATACCGAGTCGGCCCGGCTCGAGCCGAAAGCGGCGGCCGGGAGCATACTGGCATCGGTTGACGATATCTCCGTTGAGCAAATCGGGGGGACGAACATGCGCCTGATCGAACCAGATGAACACAAAGATTTTCTCGCGACCTTGCAGCGCAACGGTTTGGCAGAAGGAGATTTCGATCTTCGGGAAGCCGACACGACAGATCCCAGGAGTGACGAGAACTGCGGTCTACAGGGCTACGTCTGCGTAACCAGGCTATCGACGCAGGTTACGAAGGAATACCCGTTATGCGACGAAAGCGATTGGCTGCAGCATTTCAAGAGAGATCTCGACGCCGGCGTCTTCGGCTGACAGGAATGAAATCCCGGGCGCCATCGAAATCCGTGACTTGCGCTACGCGAACGCGAGCACGAAATCGAACCGGGCTGCATTGCGCCCGCCGTGGTCGTCGATCGTCATCAGCAGTCGGCGATCAAACAGGAAATCGCGAGCGTTGCGCTGCTCGCCCGGAAAGTAAAGTTGGGTCGTGAGGGTAGGCCCGTTCGGCGCTTGCACCGTCACATGGAAGTGTCGTGTGCGTCCCGGATACAGACCCGGCACGATGGTCTCGAGGCGGTAGCGTCCCTCGTTGTCGGCAAATTGGTGACCGCGCAGCCGGAACCCCTCGACGTCGTATTCCCCGGCGTCATCAGCGTGCCAGAAATCGAGCAAAGCTCCGGACACCGCCCTGCATCGTGTCGACAGCACCTGCCCCGTCAGGACGATCTTCGTTCCATTGATACCCGGTTCGAGCAGCGATGCGCGTTGCGGCGAGTGCGGCAGGAAGAACGGGCCTGCCGTCTGCCGCGGCGTCGGTCCGTGGCCGTCGTCGCAGGCGGGCGTCGGTGAAACTGCGTTGGCCCGGCCTTCGTCGGTTTTTCCGAGCGCCAACAGCAGCAACGTGGACGGCACCGCACCCGACCTGCGAAGAAAATCGCGCCGCCCCTGGCTCACACTTCGTGCGCGCATCGTGGACCCTCCTTGTTTCGCGCTCGATCGTCACGCCGCGCGATCCGCGCTGCGGAGTCGACGGGCGTCCGTGCGGGTCCCGTCGAAGTTAGCAGAGCCTGCACCAGTGCTAACCATGGTAGGCCGAAACTTCAGGTCGGGTGAGCCGGCCGCGAGGTCGCGAACGACACTGGCGGCGTGTTGCCCGGCGCGTTCAAACCCAGCCGTCGATCTTCAGACCGCTTGCCTGCTCGGCCTCTTCGCGCGACACCTTGCGCACCGTCTGACCGAAGCTCCACACGTGCCCTTCGGGGTCGCGCGCAGCATACACGCGATCGCCATAAAACTGGTCGGCAAGTTCGCGCACGATCACGGCGCCTGCCGCACGGGCGCGTTCGCAATGCCTGTCGATGTCGGCCTCGAGTTGAACGTGCACGCCCTGCGTGTTCTTGCCACCCACGGAAGCAGGACTCGCGGTGTGCTCGGCCCATTCGCTGCCGATCATCAGATAGCTATCGCCGAATCGCATTTCTGAGTGAGCGACAGAGCCTTCGCTATCCGTGATGACCATCGTGCGCTCGAAACCGAATGCCTTCTCCAGCCAGTCGAGCGCGGCCAGCGGGTCCTTGTAGAACAGCGCGGCGGCGAGTGAACGACGGCGAATCGGGTCTTCCATGACTGTCTCCTCATGTTGAGCGTGATCGCCCATCCTCGCTAAGCATGGGCTTGCCGGCAAGAGCGAATACAGCCCGGCGGCCATCAGAGGAAATCAGAACCTTTCTTTTTCCTTTCTGTTCAGTTTAAATAGGCTACTTCAACTTATCGTTACGGAGTTATGTATGTCGCACTTCATGCAAGGCGCAGTGACCCTGGGTGGCTGCATCGGTGTTTTCACGATGGTGGTAAGCGTCATCGAAATGCTCGCAAACTGACCGCTGCGGATTCGGGCCGGCGGCGCATGGCGGCCGGCGCAGCGGCGACGGGGCATGTGTGCTGAGGAAGGCCAGGAGGACGCTGGCGACCTATCACGGCCACGCCGATGCCGTGCGCGTGCTGCTCGAACACGGAGCGGACCCGGACCTGCGCAACGACAATGGCCAGACGCCCATCGCCGGCGCGGCCTTCAAGGGCTTCAAAGCCGTGATCGTCCCTGGCGGGCTCGTTCTTTGCTTCTCCATGCTGTGTACGCGCAGCGACGGAGGCGCCATGCAGCAGCTATCTGGCCGTGACATCGCGACCTTCAGAAACATCGCGAGACATCCGTGGGTATTTTTCTGGCAAACGCTAAAGGCGTTCCGCGCCAACCAGGGCATGCTGCTGGCTGGCGCGGTGGCTTACTACGCACTGCTGTCGATCGTGCCGCTCCTGATCCTCATCGTGATCGTGCTGTCGCATGTCGTCGAAAGGCAGATGCTGCTCGATACGCTTGCGCGTCTGCTCGAGTGGCTGGTGCCCGGACAGGCCAGCGCGCTCGTTCGCGAACTCGCCAACTTTCTGACCCATCGCGCGGTGATCGGCTGGGTCCTGCTCGTCACCATGCTGTTTTTCAGCTCGCTTGCATTTACCGTGCTGGAGAACGCGATGTCGGTGATCTTCGTGCACCGGGTTGCCATCCGCCGTCGCCACTTCCTGCTTTCCGCGCTGCTTCCATATAGCTACATCCTCTTTCTCGGCATCGGCATGCTGATCGTCACCTTCGTCTCCAACGGCTTGCAGACGATGGCCGCCAACAGCATCGCGCTGGCCGGCATGCATCTGTCCCTGCACGGCGTTTCGCGTGCGATCCTTTATCTTCTGGGACTGGCCGGCGAGATTTTCGTGCTGACATCGATCTATCTCGTGATGCCAGTGGGACGACTTTCCCTGCGCCATGCATTGATCGGGGCGATCACCGCCGCGCTTTTGTGGGAAATCACGCGCCACGTGCTGGTGTGGTATTTCGCAACGTTGTCCCAGGTGAGCGTCGTGTACGGCTCGCTGACGACATCGATCGTCGTGCTGTTCAGCCTCGAAATGCTGGCGACGCTTCTGTTGTTCGGCGCTCAGGTGATCTCCGAATACGAGCGTTTTGGCATCGAGCGGCCGAATCAGGCCGCGAAGCCGTTCCACACCGGCTAGCGGCCTCCCGCTAGCCTTGATCACCGCCCCCGACTGGAAGCACCGTGCCGGTGATATAGGATGCCTCGTCGGAAGCGAGGAACAGGATCGCACCGACCTGCTCGTCGATCGTCCCATAGCGATGCATCAGACTCGACGCGATCGTCTGGTCGACGATGCCCTGATACCACCCGGCTTCCTGCTCGCTCTGCTGTTCGGCATTGCGTGGCACTTTTCTCGGCGGCGCTTCGGTGCCACCGGTCGCGACGGCGTTCACCCGAATGCCATCCTGAGCGTGTTCGAACGCGAGACTCGCAGTCATCGCATTGACGCCGCCTTTGGCAGCGGCATACGGTACGCGATAGATGCTGCGTGTCGCGATCGACGATACGTTGACGATCGCGCCGCGTTTTCGCTCGATCATTGCGGGCAACACCGCGCGGCAGCACCAGAGCGTCGGAAACAGCGAGCGCCGAACCTCCGCTTCGATCTGCGCTTCCTCGTAGTGCTCATAGGGCTTCGCCCAGATGGTGCCACCGACATTGTTCACGAGAACGTCGATGCGCTCATAGGTCTCGAGCGCCGCCCGCATCAGCAGGCTTGCGCCTGCATACGTTTCGAGGTCCGCGATGACCGGAAGGCAGCGCCCACCGCGCACCGAAATTTCGCTCGCGACCTCGTGCACCAGTTCCGACCGGTCACAGAGCACGACCGTCGCCCCTTCGTCGGCCGCACCGAGCGCCACACCGCGCCCGATGCCCTGCGCCGCACCCGTGACGACAACAACCTTATCCTTGAAGCGAGAGAATGTCTTCATGCTGTCAGACCGCCGTACTGGCTGAGAACTTTTCGTAATGGAAGTTGACGGGCGTCACGCCCTCGTCGCGCAACCAGGCACGCACCGCCTCCACCATGGCGACCGGACCGCACAGATAAACGTCGACCTCTCCGCCGTTGAGCCATTCCGGCTCGACATGCCCGGTGACGTAGCCTTTGCGCGGATGCGCACTGGAGTCGTCCGCCACGCAGGTGCGGTACTCGAAATGCGCGAGCTTGCGCTCTGCTTCGTCGAGTTTCTCGAGGCAGACGAGATCGGTATCGTTCGTCACGCCGTAGACCATCCTGACCGGCTGCGTGTTGCCGCCGGCAGCCAGCACGTCGAACATCGACAGGAAGGGCGCAATGCCGGTGCCTCCGGCAAGAAACAGCACCGGCCGCACGGGCTCACGGAGGTAGAAGCTTCCGTACGGTCCCGAGAACGCAATACGCTGGCCCGGCCTCGCCTCGGCCGACAGGTACTGGCTCATGCGGCCATCCGGCACGTTGCGCACGACGAACGAAACGCGGGACGCACCGGGCGGCGAACTGAACGAATAGGAGCGGTACGCGTCGCTGCCGGGTATTTCGACGTTCACGTACTGTCCCGGGAGGAAACCCGGTTTGCCGGCATCGTCGACATCGATCGAAAAATGAATCGTCGAGTCGGACAGCCGTTCCACCGCTGCCAGCGTGCCTTCATGCCGCGACACGCCAGTCTTGCATACGGCGGACGAAGCCGGCACACGGATCACGCAATCCGAGCGGGGCCGCGTCTGGCAACACAGAACAAAGCCCTGTTCTGCCTCGTCGGCGGTGAGCGCATCCTCGATATAGCTCGAAGCGGGAAGATCATACTGACCCGCTTCGCAAAAGCTGCGGCATGCGCCGCATGCGCCATCCCGGCAGTCCAGCGGGATGTTGATCTTTTGCCGGTACGCCGCGTCGGCGAGCGTCTCCGTGTCCCGGCACGTGATGAAACGGGTGACCCCGTCTTCGAACTGAAGCGCAATGCTATGTTCCATGACCTGCTCCTCGACCCTGCTTCCGAACCCTGCGTGCTCAGATGTGGTAGATATCGATGACCTGATTGATGTAGTCGTTCTTCAACACGACATACTTGTTCAGGATCTGCGGCTCTTCACGCGAAAAATCGATCACGTAGCGCGACATGCCGAAGTAGCTGTAGTTCGTCCTGTACCGGTGGCTGAGTGTGTGCCAGTTGAAACGAACCGTGCAGACGCCGTTCTCTTCACTTTCGAGTTCGACGTTGGCAATGTTGTGGCTGGTGCGCGTGTCCGGCATCGTTGCGCTCGAACGCTCGGTCTTGATACGAAAGACGCGGTCCTCCAGCCCCTGGCGGCTCGGGTAGTAGATCAGCGAGATTTCGCGCTGCGGATCCGTGACGAGCTTGTCTTCGTCGTCCCACGATGGCATCCAGAAGACAGCGTCAGGGTGATAGCAGGTGAGCCATTCGTCCCATTGCTCATCGTCGAGCAGCCGGCTCTCGCGGTAGAGGAACCCTTGGATTTCGGCGAGCGTTATGCTGTTCATGCGGGTGTTCATGCCGGGCTCCCTTCGACAGCCAACGCCTTCTTCATCGTTTCCACCCAGTAGCGGTGCTGAACCGTATAGAGGCCTTCGTCTTCGGTCTTCACGCCGCTCATCACCGGGGAGAGACCGATCTTGCGTGCCGCTTCGTCCGGACCAGCGATCCAGTGCGTCGAACCGCGGCACATGTCGTTCCATTCGACCGCACGGGCTGCATAGCCTTGCTGGCATGCACGGAATTCCTCGAGATCGTCAGGCGTTGCCATGCCGCTCACATTGAAGAAGTCTTCGTACTGGCGGATGCGTTGCGCACGGGCTTCGTCCGACTCACCCTTCGGCGCAATGCAATAGATCGTCACTTCGGTCTTGTTGACGGACAGCGGGCGCAGCACGCGAATCTGCGAACCGAACTGGTCCATCAGGTAAACGTTCGGGTAAAGGCACAGGTTGCGCGAGTTCTGGATCATCCAGTCTGCTGTCTCGCCGCCGCAGCGCGCGGCAAATTCGTCGCGTCGGCTGAAGTTGGGACGGTCTTCCGGGTTCGCCCAGCGCGACCACAGCAGCATGTGGCCATGCTCGAAAGCGTAGAAGCCGCCGCCCTGGCGCCCCCAGTTGCCCGCATCCATCGCGCGGATGTTGTCTTCACGCACGCTTTCCTGCTTGCGATGGTTGGTGGTGGCCGCGTAGTTCCAGTGAACCGCCGACACGTGATAGCCATCCGCGCCGTTTTCCGCAGTGAGTTTCCAGTTGCCTTCGTACGTATAGGTCGACGAGCCGCGCAGCACCTCGAGCCCATCGGCAGACTGGTCGACGATCATGTCGATGATGCGTGCGGCCTCGCCGAGGTATTCCTCGAGCGGCTGCACGTCGCTATTCAGGCTGCCGAACAGGAAGCCGCGATAGCTTTCGAAGCGCGCCACCTTCCTGAGATCGTGCGACGCTTCCTTGTTGAAGCACTCCGGGTAACCGGCGCCTTCCGGATCCTTCACCTTCAACAGCTTGCCGCTGTTGTTGAAGGTCCAGCCGTGGAACGGGCACGTGTAGGTTGCCTTGTTGCCGCGCTTGTGGCGGCACAGCATCGCGCCGCGGTGCGTGCATGAGTTGATGAGCGCATTGAGCTCGCCCTGCCGGTTGCGCGCGATCACCACCGGCTGACGGCCCATGTAGGTGGTGTAGTAGTCGTTGTTGTTCGGGATCTGGCTTTCGTGCGCGAGATAGATCCAGTTGCCCTCGAAAATGTGCTGCATTTCGAGTTCGAACAGCGCCTCGTCGGTGAATGCGCTGCGATGAAGACGATAGTCGCCGCGCACCTCGTCTTCCACCAGGTAGTCGTCGATGTGCTTGAGCTTCGGACTATGGTCAGGGTAAATCGGAATCATCACGTGTCTCCGGAATCTTGGGATGGCCGGGCATGCGTTGCGCCCGGCGCGCCTCGGCAACCTGTCTGGCAGCTCGCCTGGGTACTGCCCTCAGGCCACTGCGCGCTTGCGCTCAACCTCAACGGCTGGCGCCGTCGCATGTTCGGCATTCAGGCGGAAGTCGAAATCGATCGAAACGAATGGTTTGTCGACGCCCTGTGCCTTGATCCGTTCGGGCGACGTGATGCGGGAGACTTCCGGCACGAGCCCTTCCCGGCTGGCGAACGCGAAGTCGTCCCACAGGTATTCGTCGCCATCGATATTGATCTGCGTCGTGAGCTTGCGGTGGCCGGGTGCGGAGACGAAGAAGTGAATGTGCGCGGGCCGGCGGCCGTGACGGCCGAGCTTGTCGAGCAGGCGCTGCGTCGTGCCTTCGGGCGGGCAACCATAGCCGACCGGCACGATACTGCGGAACTGGTAGCGGCCATTGCGATCCGCGACGATCGTTCGACGCAGATTGAAATCGGATTGGGTCTTGTCGAAGAACGAGTAATTGCCGAGCAGGTTGGCATGCCAGACTTCGACTTGAGCGCCAGGCAGCGGCTTGCCGTTCGAATCGTGCACGGTGCCTTGCATGAAGAGCACATCGCCCTTGTCGGCTTCGGTGCCGTCGTCAAGCCGCGCAAAGCCCTCACCTTTCGGCGCGCCGGCCACGTACAACGGTCCTTCGATGGTGCGCGGCGTGCCGCCGGTCAGGCCGATTTTCGCTTCGGCCTCGTCCATCCGGATGTCGAGGAAGCGTTCGAGTCCGAGGCCCGCAGCCAGCAGCCCCAGTTCCTGCGAAGCACCCGCCTCGGAGAAATACTCGATGCCCTTCCACACTTCGGTCGGGCTCAGATCGAGATCCTCGATGGCCTTGAAGAGGTCGGCGGTCAGACGAACCGCGACCTGTTGAATGCGCTGGTCGACGTGCCCTTTGGCGGTGTCGACGATGAACCCTTTCACGAGGGCCTCGATTTCTGGATGAGTCATTGTCTGCTCCTGATCTCTGATTTTGGTATGCACGGGAATCACGACCCATGCCGCTTCCGTGAGGACAGGCGCCGCAATCGAATGCCTGAAGAGATAATGCTCAGAAGGTATAATTCGCTGTGGCGTCAACCGTAGTGGCAGAATAATTGGCGGCTGTTCGGGTCGTCCAACACCGTTTTAGTATTGGGTTGATATCTCAAAGGTATGGTCATGGAACTGCGCCATCTGCGTTACTTCGTCGCCGTAGCAGAGGAATGCAATTTCACCCGCGCCGCGAAGCGCCTGCATATCGCGCAGCCGCCGCTCAGCCGGCAGATTCAGCAACTCGAGGAAGCCCTTGGGGTCCAGCTGTTCGAGCGCAATGCGCGGCCACTGAAGCTGACCGATACCGGGCGCTTCTTTTACCAGCACGCGGTTCAGCTGCTCGCCCAGACGGCCGAGCTCGAATCGATGACGAAGCGGGTTGGGAAAATCGAGCGGAGCCTGTCGTTGGGCTTTGTCGGCTCGACGCTCTACGGGATGCTGCCGAAGATCATTCGGCGCTTTCGCAGCGAGAACAGCGCGGTTGAACTGAGCCTGCACGAGATGTCCACGATGGACCAGATCAAGGCGCTGAAGGAAGGCCGCATCGATGTCGGTTTCGGCCGGATCCGTCATGAGGATCCGAGCATCCGGCGCGTGGTGTTGCGCGAGGAACGGATGATCGTGGCGCTGCCGGTCGGTCATTCACTTTCGCTGGCAAAGCCCGTGCTGTCGCTGCATGACCTGATCGGCGAGACGCTGATCATCTTTCCCAAGGCACCCCGCCCAAGCTACGCCGACCAGGTGCTGGCTGCCTTTCATGACCGCGCGCTGAAGCCCTACCGGATCTATGAAACACGTGAACTCCAGATCGCGCTTGGGCTGGTAGCCGCCGGCGAAGGCATTTCGATCGTGCCCAGCAGCGTGCACGGCCTGAAACGCGACGACGTGAGCTACCGGGAACTCGACGATCCCAACCTCGTTTCGCCCATCATCATGAGCATGCGCATGCTCGACGAGTCGGAGGACGTCAAGGCCATGCTCGAACTGATCTACGCGCTCTACGACGAAGAAGAAATGACTTATCTCCCGCCGCACGAGGGCTAAGGCCCCCGCTCGACAATACCCGCCAGGTATCAAGCTAGACGTGATCGGTCTTGGACAGGCCGAAATCATGGGGTGCATACTCAAGTCGACCTCACAATCTCTATCGGCAAGGTATGAACCCAACTGTCCACTCCGTTGAAGCCATCCTGGTGGATCTGCCCACCATACGCCCCCATCAGCTGGCGATGGCGACCATGCAGCAGCAAACGCTGGTGATCGTGCGGCTGCGCTGCAGCGATGGCGTCGAAGGGATCGGCGAAGCGACGACCATCGGCGGCCTCTCCTACGGCGATGAAAGTCCGGAAGGGATCAAGCTGACCATCGATACCTATCTCGCACCGGCACTTGCAGGGCTCGACGCGACCAACGTCCACGCGGCGATGGCACGTCTGAACAAGATCGCCCGCGGCAACCGCTTCGCCAAGTGCGCGCTCGAAACGGCGCTCCTCGACGCGCAGGCGAAACGCCTTGGCGTACCCCTTTCGACCCTGCTGGGCGGCGCGGTGCGGCCAACCTTGCCGGTGCTGTGGACGCTTGCCAGCGGGGACACGCAACGTGACATCGACGAAGCCGAGACGCTTCTCGCCGGGCGCCGACACAACACGTTCAAGCTGAAGATCGGCCGTCGCAGCGTGCGCGATGACGTGGCGCACGTGTCGGCAATCAAGCGGGCATTGGGGGAGCGCGCCCGCGTGACCGTCGACGTGAATCAGGCCTGGAATGAGGCCGATGCGGCGACCGGCATTGCGATGCTCGAAGCCGCCGGCATCGATCTGATCGAGCAGCCGACGCCGCGCGAACAGCGCGGCGCGCTCACACGACTCGCCGCCCGTTTTGTGGTGCCGATCATGGCCGACGAAGCGTTGACAGGCCCGGAAGACGCGGTCGAACTGGTGCGCGGCGCCTGCGCCGACGTGTTTGCGCTGAAGATCGCCAAATCGGGCGGCATTCACGGGATGCTGCGCACGGCAGCGGTTGGCGACGCAGCGGGTATCGCACTGTACGGCGGCACGATGCTCGAAGGCAGCATCGGCACGCTCGCCGCCGCACATGGCTTTTGCACGTTGCCGCAACTCGCATGGGGGACTGAACTGTTCGGTCCGTTGCTCGTGAAAGACGACATCGTGACCGAACGTCCCGTGTACCGTGATTTCGACCTGCATCTTCCGGCGGGACCGGGCCTGGGTCTTGTCATCGACGAGGACAAGCTGGCGTTCTATCGCCGCGATTCTGTTCGCGTGACATCACGTCCCGCCGCGGCGGCCTGAAATCCTCATTCGTTTGTGTGCGCTGCGCGCCGAGCGGTCGCGGTCGCACGACACGGCCAATATCTTCAAGGAAACATCATGCTTTACCTCGTCAGAATGGACGTTCATTTGCCGCTGGACATGCCCTCTGCACAGGCGGACGAAATCAAGGCGCGCGAAAAGGCCTATTCGCAAGACCTGCAGCGAAATGGCAAGTGGCAACAGTTGCATCGCGTGGTAGGCGAATACGCCAACTACAGCATTTTCGATGTCGAAACGCACGACGAGCTGCACACGCTGCTGTCCGCCCTGCCGCTCTTTCCCTACATGACGATGCAGGTCACGCCACTCGCCCGGCACCCGTCAGCCATTCGCTGATCGAGCGGCGGCTTGAGGCTGTCCCCAGTCGTATTGCCCTGCCGCAGGGACACGGAAAGGTGAGAAGTTCCAGGATGGTGAGGAATTCCAGGAGACGCAGTCATCCAGGTGAGCGTTTCCAGGAGGTGAGCCAATCCAGGAGGTGAGCCTTTCCAGGAGGTGAGCCTTTCCAGGAGGTGAGCCAGTCCAGGAGACGAGAGCGAATCCGCAACGCGGGTGTGTACGAGGCACACCGTCAAGGCCAGATCAGCACCGGCTTGCTGCCGCTGCGCGGCTCCGCTTCGCTGTACACCGGGTTGAGCACGAAAGGCTGCAGATTGCCGACGTTGTTCGCAACACTGACGAACCGACAGTCCTCCCGGCCGTAACCCGCTTCGACGCGCGCCGCCGCCTTCGAAACCTGGGCTTTGTCGCGCATGATCTGCGGCTGTGCGGGCGACAGGCAACCGTTGCTGTCCCGGAGAGCGCGCGCAAAGCTATCGTAACGGCAGACCGGCGGAAGTGTACGGTTGGACCTGAGCACATCAATAATCGACTGCGACGGGCCTTGCGCGAGGTGGACCGGCACCTCGAACTCATGTGCTTTCATCGATGCGACAGCACGCAACACCTGTTGCGACTGAAGCAGGATCGCAGTGAGATACTGGTCTCGCGCCTCCTCGCGCGAAGCACGATCAGGCAGGTCGGCGATTGCATCGCCAAGGTTGACGTAGGCTTCAGCGTAATCCGGCTGCAATTCCGTGGCCGTCATCAGGTAGCTCGTGGCGTAGTTGCGCAGTCTGATCACGTCGTCGCGGCTCAGCGCACGGTCGGTGAGCGTGAGGTTGAGTGCCTGCCGCCCGGCCGCGTTGTAGGCAAAGGCGAAAGCTGGCGTCGCGGGACGATATTTCACCGCCGTCAGAAACGCCTCCAGCGCCTGCTCGCCGCACCCCAGTTCGGCCAGTCCGATGCCCCAGTTGTAGTACCCCCAAGCGAAGGTCTGATCTTCTGCGACGGACAGCATCGCGCTTTGGACCTCGCTGGCGTATTCGCCCCGATCTTCATGGATCTTCGATAGCGCAAGCCAGCTCCATTTGTAGTAATGCGAGGCTTCCACGTCGTTGAGTATCCCGTTGAAGGCGTCCACTGCGTCGCGGTAGTCGCATTGAGGGCCATGCTCGTAGCACTTTATGCGGTCGCGGTTCGACAGCGCCTCGGCATAGACGAACGGATTGCGCTTTTCCATGACCTGGTCCGCAGCCAGGGAAACCAGATCGCGCCGATCGGTCGTGGCCTCCACCGATGCCGCGTTTTGCGCGGTCGGCCCGGTGCTGTCTTTCACGTCGGCGCATCGCATCTGGTTGTCTGAAGACGTCACGGCAAACGACTGCTCCAGCGCCCCCTGGCTGATCGTGATGGCGAATTCGCAGACCCCGCTGGCCGTCGGGCTCAGCGAACCGCGGATGTAGACATCGTTGATCCCGAACATGCGCTTCGTATAGTAGGCGACCGCGTCCAGCGATATTCCCGTGTTCAGCAACTGGACGCTCGATTCGGGCTCGTCGGCTTCGATACTCTCACGGATCTGGCTGGGCATCTCGCTGTCGGCTTCCGACAGGACCTGGTTGAGGCGGGCTGCCAGTTGCTGCTGAACGACCTCTCCGGTCACACCCCGCTCGGCGAGACTTTTCGGCACTGCGACTGGCTCAACCAGCGTGCGCGGCTTCAACTGCATACCGACGGTCAGGAGCAGCCAGATCACCAGAATCAACGAACCGGCAGTCTTCACCCAGCTTGTCAGCCGCGCGCAAAGGTCGCCATCTCCCTGCGAAGTTGACGTTTTGCCAGACGGACGACGCAGCGTGCGGCGACGCCGCGCGCCCGGGTCCGGGTTTGCCGGAAGAAAAGGCATGACAGGTACTCGCAAAACTCCCGCGCGCGACGGACGAGGCAGTATTCGCCTCGCCTGTGAACGAGAGTCATATGCTGCTCAGACGACTCGCGCCCGCGGAAATTGAAACTGCGTCGCTTTTGTCAGCGTGTCGTCAGGCGACCATGTAACCGGTTACGCCGTGTGTTGCACGACCAATGAGAATCGTCGAGTACCTGCGGGGGATTTAATGCCGGCACTGAGGCGTGCAGTCGCGCGAGGCAACAGCACGAACTGAAGACGTTCGAGCTGGAATCCGCCCTCCGCACGGACGAGCGATGAGGCGGAACTGCGTGACAGCCCACTGTGGAGCAGTTCGCATGAGCAAGAGCCGAAGTCGACGAGGCGCCGTGCTGGCGCCTCTACGTGCTCTACGTGCTCGCTTCAGCGCGGCTTGTGCGCGGCGGCTTCGGCTTCAGCGCGCAGGCGCTCTTCCTGCGCGCGCAGCTCGGGGGTGAATTCGGCGCCGAAATCGTCGGCCTCGAACAGCGGGCGAATTTCGATCTCGGACTCGCCTTCCATGGGGTTGGGGCAGCGCCTGACCCATTCGACGGCTTCCTCCATCGATTTGACCTGCCACAGCCAGAATCCCGCGACGAGTTCCTTGGTTTCGGCGAACGGCCCATCGATCACGGTCCGCTGACTACCCGAGAAACGCACCCGTTTGCCCCTGGAACTCGGGTGCAAGCCCTCGCCCGCGAGCATCAGGCCTGCCTTGACGAGTTCTTCATTGAAGTTGCCCATCGCTGCAAGCAGCTCGGTGCCCGGCATTTTGCCGGCCTCCGACTCGCTTGTAGCCTTAACCATCACCATGACGCGCATCGTCAATTCTCCTTGAATGGGTTGTTGGGGCCGCACGACCCCGAAGTCGGTCCAGAATCGACGGCCGCTCTCTGTCAATACGACGAATCGTGATAACCGAAATCGACATCGCCGTCAAAAAATCTCGCGCACGATGCTTCCCGCTCAACCTGCCGGCCGCAGTCGGCGCAGCGCATCGGCGCAAGCGCCTAGCGAGTCGATTTTGACAACCGGTGCGACAACCCAAGATTCGTCACGATTTGCCAGGTATGGACCCTTGAATACTTCGTGCCGAAACGCGTCGCTATGACCTCGCGCACACGTGCATTGGTCCAGGCGTCGGTCGGAAATCCATGTTCGCGTGCAGAGCCTTGCAAGGCAGCAGCGAGCCACCGAAGTGCATGCTCGTCCAGCGCCGCGGTACGTCCGCCCACGCTCACCTGCTTCAGGGCTTCAAGACCACCCCTGTCCAGAATGGCCTTATAGCGCCTGACCGTATCCGCGGACATGCGCAACGCTTCGACGACCTCGGGAATGGACGCGCCTTGCGCCAGCATTTGCCCGGCGGCCATCCTTCGCACGACGCTTGGCAGTTCGTCAGTTCGAGTAGGCATTTGATTACCCATGGGTGGGAACTCTCAGGCCCGCGACACGGCGGTACGTCTTTCAGCCATGCGCGCTCGCTCGTACAGTTGCCCGTTGAATCGCCGCTGCACGGTTCCTCCGGCCAAAGCCGCAACGAACTGCGTTCAATGGTGGATGCCGAAGCCGGGCACGCTTACTAATAAATGTTTTCGTCTGCTTCGTGTAAAGCCTCAGGAAAAATAATTGCGTTGACGCGCTATATCACGTGAACTATGGCAACCATCCCCGTTTTATCGCCTGAAACAATCTGGGCGCTCGCTACATATTTCAAATAACCTACAATTCGCCTTGATTTATTTTGGTACGTTAGCTATCGTTCTGAAACGGCTAGTAAGGCCTTTGTTCAAAGTCCCGCCGCACAGGCTTCACAGTGCGCCTGCCACGTTTTCTGAGGAACGTTGTATGGCTCCACATTCTCGCCCCGTTTAACGCAGCACCGCCGATTGCGGCGCTCCGCTGCATGCGCCCGGTCATCGATTGGCCACGGCTCGCTTAAACCGTCACGTTCCAAACAAGGCGGCGGCTTTTCGCGTTGATTTTCCCGCACAGCCATTTTGTGCGAAGAGTGGCATTGGTCTTTTTATAATGCGCGGGGAATACGATGTTAAGAAGCCGTTTAAACCTATTAAATGTATTAGCCCCCGCTTTTTTCTGCATCTCAAATACCTTTACATGGGCGCAAAGTGCGGCTGAAGACGCGAACCGGAGTAACAACCCGCTGAATCTGGCAACTTCATTCAATCTGCAGAACTATTTCGCGCCGGGTCTGTTCGACGCAAGTGCTCGACCCAACGATTTCCTGCTGCGCCCCATCCTGCCGCCTGGGCCAAACGGCCTGGTACCGGAGCCACAGATCTTCCGGATGACACTCCGTTCGGCATCTTCAACCTTCCCGATGGCTCGTATCTCCGCTCGACCGGAATCTGGACGTTCGACCTTCAGCGCGGCAACGATTACATGCCGGTCGGTCCCGGTGGCGGTAAGGCATGGAACGCTGGCTCGATCATCTTCAACACGCTCGTCGAACCACAGTATTCGGTCGCGCAATCTGGGGATGGCGTATCCCGATGGCAGATTTTTGCCGGCCTGAACATAATCTTCGGATAGTAGCGGACAGACCCACAGAGGCGGGAACCATGAACCTTCGGACAGTCGTTCGGGCAGGAGCACTTGTCCTGGGACTTTCGTTGCTGACGCTGCCGCCCGTGCAGGCGCAGGCCACGGGCTCTTCCGAAGCGGCAGGCGTGACGGTTTCTCCAGACGAGGCACGCAGCATTGCAAAAGACGCCTTCATCTACGCGTATCCCATGCTCTTCAACTACAAGACGATGTACCAGCAAGCCGTTGACACCAAAGCGAGAACCTGGGTGGGTGGCTTCGGCAAGTTCCGGAATTACTCCCGGCCATATGGTCCGGAGAACAGGGCAATCGTTACGCCCAACAACGACACACCCTACTCGTGGGCCTGGCTCGACCTGCGAAGCGAGCCATGGGTACTCACGGTTCCGGCTATCAAGGACAAACGCTATTACGTATTCCAGTCGATCGACCTCTTCACCTACAACTTTGCGTACGTCGGCTCGCGCACGACGGGTGAACGCGCAGGCCACTACCTGTTCGCCGGCCCCAACTGGAAGGGCAAGACGCCCAGGGGCGTCGACCAGGTCTTCCGCTCGGAGACGGATTTCATCCTGACGCTCGGGCGCACTGCGTTGAACGGTCCGTCGGATGTGAAGAACGTCCAGGCGATTCAGAAGGGCTACAGGCTGACGCCACTGTCTGCGTTTGAGCATGGCGCGCCGCCGCCGGCAGCGCCAAAGCTGACATTCCCCAAATGGGATGAAGCAAAGGCAACATCGATCGACTTCATTGCATACCTCAATTTCCTGCTGCAATTCACGCAACCAACTGCCCCGTCGGAAGTCGACTTGATGCAGCGCTTCGCGAAGATCGGCATTGGCCCGCGCAGGCACTTCGATGCGTCAAGCTTGCCGCCGGAAACGCGAGAGGCCATTGAAGCGGGCGTAGACGACGGCAAGGCCGCGCTTGCCGAAGCGGAGAAGCACACAACAAGCTCATTCGACCTCTTCGGCTCGCGGGAGGACCTGAATGGCGACTACATGAAGCGCGCGGTTGCCGCGGCGATGGGCATCTACGGCAACACGAAGGACGAGGCGGTGTATGTCGGCACACGTGTCGACGCCGATCATCAGCAGTTGCTGGGCTCTCAACCCTACGTGATTCATTTCGACAAAAAAGACCTCCCTCCTGCGAAGTTCTTCTGGTCAATGACGATGTACGACCTGCCCGGCCGGCACCTCGTGGCCAACCCGATTCATCGTTATTCGATCGGCGACCGGACCAAAGGGCTCCAATACAACGACGACGGTTCGCTCGATATCTACATCCAGCACGCGTCGCCTGGCAAGGACGAGGAATCGAACTGGCTTCCCGCTCCCGATGGCCCATACATCGTTATCGCCCGGATTTATGGGCCCGATGCGACGGTGTTCGATGGATCGTGGAAATTTCCGGCGCCGCAAAAGCAATGAGCGCATGGCTGCCCTGAACCAAACCTGAGGGGGAGTCCTGTGAACACTCCGAACCGCCTTGTCCGCGGCCAGGTCCGGGCGACACGCCATGCAGGTAGGCGGCGCGTGACGCCAGGGTCCGCGCGCAAGGAACACGCTGGAGAAAGCCGATGGATACCACTCTGACTACGCATCTGACCCGTTTGCTGTTGCACGCGGCCAGAAACAGGCGCGTACTGCCTTATACCCGCTTTCACTCGATCTTCCCGCACACGATACCCCTCGCCGCCAGGTACGCCGCGCTCGAGTCTGTGCTTCAACATCTCTCCGACTCTCAGCAGGCCGACTACGGCGTGCTGCTCGCGCGCGACAACGGTCTGCCAGGACCTGAATTCTTCCAGCGATTCAGGAAACATCGACTGGACGAATACACCGCTGTTGCAGGAGACCCGCGTTACCACAACGCGACGATGAAGCAGCAACGGTTGATTGTCGATACCGAGCGGGCTCGTGTCTATGCGCACGTGGCAACGCATTTCCCGACGCCGGAAACGCAGCGGGATGCTCCTGAAATCCGTTGTGCCGGCAGCAAGGCGGCAGCCACCACCCCTGCCGTCCATATCGCCGTCTGCTTCGCAGCGGTCCTGCTGCTCGGGATTTCGACGACCGATACGCATGCGCACCGCGCCAGCGCGCCCCGCATTGAAGGGAACCAGCTTGCCAGCCGATACAGCCACGACACGGATGTCATTTCATCGATGTCGGCGATCGCTTGCAGCCCGGTTTTCAACCCCTTCCCGTAGTAGCCAGGCAGCCACAAAAAGGAGTCTGTCATGACGTGCAACACATCGAATTCGAGCCGGCATCGTGCGACCGCAACCAAGGTAGCGCTCGCGCTTCTGGTCGCTTCCGCGTATCCGGCGATGGCTCAGGATGCCAACCCTGAGCAGGGTCAACAGGTCATCGGCGCGGCAGCGCTAGCCCACGTTCAGGCGCGTGTCATTGGTATCGAGCCGGATTCGAACAGCGTGACGCTGCGTGGGCCGCGCGGGAACGTCGCGGTCATCGAGGTGAACCCGGAAGTCGCGGACGTGAAGAAACTGCAAATTGGCGATGTCGTGGACATCGCCTACAAGAACGCGATTCTCATCGGCGTCGACAAGGTCGCGACAAGTGGCATTCGCGAACGCATCGACACCGAAACCGCTATGCCTGCATCAGGCGGTGTCGTCGCTACCGCTCGTCGGGTCGAAGTACTGGCGACCGTGCAGAAGATCGATCGCAAACACCGTCAGGTCACGCTACGGGGGCCAACCCGCACTGAGGTGCTCGATGTTGCACCGGACGTGTCGCTCGATAACCTGAAGGTGGGCGACTCGGTACGAGCCGTCTTTGTCGCTGCCGCTGCCGCGCAGGTTTCGCGGGATGGCGCCGATGTAAAGTAACAGCGTACCTCGCCGTTTCGATCCAACGCCACACCCTTCAGGAGCACTGCGATGGCTGACCTGGAAAGTATCGAAGATAAACGGGCGGCAGGCCAGAAAGCACGCGAGCGCACGAAGCGCTCGGAGCATCGCGAAGTGGGCAAAGTCGATCGCGACCCCGTCGAACTGTTGCAACGTAGCAGCCAGGGACGGGTCGAGGCGCTCGTTCCGTTGCGCTATGGCCGGATGGCGGTTTCGCCGTTCACCTTTTTTCGCGGCAGCGCCATTCTTCAGGCGCATGACCTGAGCGGGACACCGAACACCGGCATCGTCTCGCCAATCTGCGGGGACGCCCACCTGATGAACTTCGGCGGGTTCGCCACGCCGGAGCGTCAACTTATCTTCGACCTGAACGACTTCGACGAGGTCGCAATCGGCCCATGGGAATGGGACATCAAGCGGCTCGCGGCAAGTTTCGCCATCGCCGCGCAGCACATGGGCCTCGGTCGTGGCGTCGCAAGCGATCTGGTGATGGTCGTCGTCAACAGTTATCGCGACCGCATCGCCCAGTATGCGCAGTGCAGCGCACTCGAACTCTGGTACGAGCGCATTACGTTCGAAGGGATGATCGAAACGGCAGTCACCCCCGAAGGTCGCCGTCTGGTCCGCAAGGGCATGGAAAAGGCGGCCGGACGGACGCACGAGAGCGTACTCAGCAAGATGGCCGTCGAGCAGGATGGCCGATGGATCATGCGCGACGCGCCGCCCGCGCTCTTTCACCCGGCCGGCCCGAACTCACTCCTCGGCGCTCAGAGCGACTGGGCCGAAACGGACGCCTGGAAGAAAAAGCTCCACAAGTCGTGGCACGAATACCTCGACACGCTCGCGCCCGACCGTCGGGAACTGCTCTCCAGGTTTACCGTAGAGGACATTGCGTTCAAGGTTGTCGGTGTGGGCAGCGTCGGGACGTTCTGCCTCGTGATGCTTCTGATCGATAGCTGGGGAAAGCCTCTCTTCCTGCAGATCAAGGAAGCGCGCGCATCGGTGGTCGCCCAGTATTTCAACGCCCCCGGGCTGGGCCACGAAGGACAGCGCGTGGTAGTCGGGCAGCGCTTGCTGCAGGCGGCCAGCGACATATTTCTCGGTTGGACGACTGGCCCCCAAAGTCGTCACTTCTACCTTCGGCAACTTCGCGACATGAAAGTATCCGCCGCTATCGAACTCTTCGATACGACCATGCTGGAGGGGTATGCGCGAGTGTGCGCGTGGGTCCTGGCGCGTGCCCATGCGAAAGCGGGCGGCAAAGCGGTAGAACTGGCGAGCTACATGGGAAAAGGCGACCAGTTCGCAGAGGCACTCGTGCATTACTCGCTTGCCTGTTCGAAGCAGAACGAGAAAGACTACGACGCTTTTCTTCACGCGTGCCGGTCGGGCAAACTGGAAGCGCGTACCGATGAGGACATGGCGGCCGATTTCAGCGTCTGAGGCGCCAGCCGCTGCTGGAAGGAGCAAAAGTCAGAGGTCCGCCTGAAACAATCGAGAACGTAAGCGGACCCTCACCCGGCGCATGACTTCAGGATTCACCGCATGTTGCGCTCATAATGGCATGCGCATGCAGCCCTTCCGGATCTCGTCACATGGATCTGTACGCTCATGTACGCATCATCGTCGGAGTGGTCATCAGCCTCGGGCTGACCCATCTGCTGCGCAGCGCGGCCCACATGATCCAGCATCCGGGAAAGCAGAAGATTTACTGGGTGCATATGATGTGGGCCCTTTTCATGTTCATCTACGTTCTGCACTACTGGTGGTGGGAATTCTGGCTCCGTGAGCTGAGGTACTGGAGCTTTGCGATATACCTCTTCACGATCGCGTACGCCGTGTTGATCTACATGACGTGTGCGATGCTGTTTCCCGACTCGATGGCTGACTATCCCAGCTACGAGGAGTACTTCTACTCACGGCGCCAGTGGTTTTTTGGCCTGCTGATCGCGTTGTTCGCGCTCGACCTCGTGGATACGCTCCTGAAGGGGCGTCAGTACTACCTGCATCTTGGGATGGCGTATGCCTTACGGGCAATCGTCTTTATCGCCGGCTGCGCAATCGCCATCGCGACGCGCAACAGGCGTTATCACCAGTTCTTTTCCATCATCGGCGTCGTGTACCAGCTGCTGTACATTTTTAGCCTCTACAGCCACGAATTCTCATTTGCGTGCAGGGCGGAGTTCTCCCCGGCGCGCCTCCAGCATCGATCGGAAGCGACAGGTCACGCCAACCTTGACGATCGGATAGCGACGCCGTCGAGCGTGCGGGTGCGCGTCATACTGGTTGCGATTGCGTCGGGTTCGGCTTGCCGTCGTCACGCTATCGCGTCTTGAGTCAGTTGACGCTTGACCTTGCCACCGTGGGAACGTCGAAGCTAAAGGCTTCCGACTGACCACCGAAGGAGAAGCATATGGAACTGCAGATCAGCGACATGACATGCGGCGGATGCGCCACTGCGGTAACGCGCGCGGTAACGAATCTGGATAGCGGCGCGAAAGTGGACATCGACGTCGCCACGCGGAACGTGAAAATCAACTCAGGCGCAGCGCCCGGGAGTCTGCTGGCTGCGATCGAAGCGGCGGGTTTTCATCCGGTCGAAAAAACCGGGGCATGACCGCCAGCGGCACGATGAGCGGCGGTCGGCCGCTATACCGCTTCGACCACGCGATCCCGTCCTGAGACCTTGGCCGAATACAGCGCTGCGTCGGCGCGCGCCATCACACCGGTCGTTGATCGACTTGAAACGGTCGATGTCGATGGGAACACGCAGTTTTGACACGCTCATGTCCCCGCTTCGCAAACGGCAAACTTGCGACGGTAAGAAGCCGGACTGGTCAGCGTAACGCGCCGGAAGTGCCGCCTCAGCGATTCCTCTGACCCGAAGCCCGCCAGTTCCGCGACGCGCCCCATCGGCATGGACGCCTGTTGCTCCAGCAACTCGCGTGCAATTGCCACCCGTTCGCGGACCAGCCATTCGTAGGGCGCCATTCCGGTCGCATCGCGGAACTGACGTTGCAGCGTGCGCGGGCTCATGGCCGCGCGCTCGGCGAGCGAGCGCAGCGTATGCGGCAACGCCGGATTCACGCGCACCCAGTCCATCAGTTTCGCGAGCCGCCCGCCTTCGTCATGCGGCATCGGGCGTGGCACGAACTGCGCCTGGCCGCCCTCTCGATGCGGCGGCACAACGAGCCGTTGCGCGACGCGGTTCGCCACCGCGCTACCGTAATCGCGCCGCACGAGATGCAGCAACATGTCGAGTCCGGCCGCCGAGCCCGCCGAGGTAATGATCTGACCTTCGTCGACATACAGCGCGTCCGGCTTCACCCGTAACTGCGGATAGCGTCGTTGCAGACGCTCGGCATAACGCCAGTGGGTCGTCACGGTCTTGCCGTCGAGCACGCCCGCCGCGGCAAGCACGAATACCCCGGAGCAGATCGTGCAGAGCCGCGCGCCGCGCCTGTAGGCGGCACGGATTTTCTTCAGCAGCGGTTCAGGTGGAATTTCGTCGGGATCGCGCCAGCCGGGGATCACGATCGTCGCGGCGCGCTCGAGCATCCGCAACGAATACGGCGCGGCGACCGTGATGCCGCCCGCCGCACGGATCGGCCCCCGCTCGCCAGCGCAGACGGCGAAGCGGTACCAGTCGACTTCGAGTTCCGGCCGCTCGAGCGCGAACAGTTCGGTCACGCAGCCGAATTCAAAGGTACAGAGCCGGTCATAGACCAGCGCGACAACGAGATGATCTTGCATGGCGTGATGTTACCGGTAATTGTCGATTACGCCACTTATCCGGGACACGTCCACAGCCAATAATGGTGGCTGCAGATTCACTCCAGACTACATACAGGAACCCTGCCATGTCTCACGTCACCGCCGTTCCCGCCGCCGACAGCGCCGCCGCGCTGGCTCATTTCCAGTCGACGCTGCAGTTCGAGACGGATTGCTGGGATGTCCATGATGCGCTGTCGTCGGCGGGCGACGGACGCACCGGCTTCGTTCTGCTCGACGTCAGAAGCCCAGTTCTGTATGCACAGGGACATGTGCCGGGCGCGATCAATCTGCCGCACGGCAAGATCATCGAATCGAAGCTGGCCGCATGGCCGCGCGACACACTCTTCGTCACCTATTGCGCGGGTCCGCACTGCAATGGCGCAACGCGCGGCGCGATCCGGCTTGCGCAACTCGGGAGGTCCGTCAAGATCATGATCGGTGGGGTGACAGGCTGGCTCGACGAAGGGTTTGAACTGGCCGGGCCAGAGAGGCCTGAGGCGGCGCCGGTCGTCGGGACATAAACGCACGTGTCTCACGCGCTGCGGAATAGACAGGCGATGCCGGTCGTTTATACCGGGTAGTGACGCGGGCACGCAGGCGGCCAAAACCGCAGGGCGCAGTCCCGCTCGACTCATCGACCAACGGCAGGCTGTCATGAACACTCACGGCGCGCATCTCGTTCGTCCGGTATCCGCTCTGCTTTGCGTCGCCTCGCTGTCGGCACTGACAGCGTGCGGCGGTGGCGGTGGCGGAGGCGGAGGAAGCAACCCGATGCCGACGCTCACGATGTCGGGCACCGCCGCAACGGGCGTGGCGCTGAACGGTGCGGCTATGAGCGTCACCTGCTCGCCTGGCACGGCAAGCGCCACCGCCGACGCGAACGGCAACTACACCCTCACGGTGACGGGCACCCCACCCTGCCTCATTTCGGCGACGGCCAACGGCATGACGCTGCATTCGCTCGCATTCGCGGGTGGCACGTTCAACACGACACCAGAGACCGAACTGCTGCTCATCTATCTCGCCGCACAGCTTGGCACGACCGAGACCGGACTCATCGGTGGCCTCCCCGCCAATATGCAGTTTCAGCAGGTGCTGGCGAACTCGACCGATGTGCTGAACGCCCAGTCTGCCGTCGTCACGAACCTGCAGCAGCGCTATGCGCTGACGCTGTCGGTGCCGAGCTTTCTGACGACGGCTTTCACAGCCGGACAACCGGGCGTCGATAGCGATCTCGTTGCGCTCGAAAAAGCCGGCGCAATCGACAGCAACGGCCAGCCCGATCCCGCCGCGGTCTCGCTGATAATGACGGCAGGCGCCGCGCACGCATTGCCGGTGCCCCCCGCTTCGACAGGCGGCACCGGCAACTCCGGCGGCAGCGGTATTGGCGTCGGCATGATGTAGCCGCGCAGATGCTGTATCCAGCCTCGCTGGTCACGCCGCTGCAAGCTGCTTCAGGCGCAGATGCAACGCTTCGGACGCGCGCGTCATAGGCGCGCGCAGTTCGTTTTCGATTCTGCCTTGTGCCGCTAGCGCCGCCTTCACGGGTCCCGGATTCGGCTCCGCGAACATCGCGCTCACGAGCGGCGCGAGTGCATGCCAAAGCGAGCGCCCTTCGTCGAGCCTGCCCGCCGCCAGCGCACGGTACAGTGCGACAAAGCGCTCCGTGCACACATGGGCCGATGCAGCGACCGCGCCGGCGCCACCCATGCAAAGCGTCGTGAAGATCTCGCTATCGTTGCCGGCCAGCACGCGCAGCCGGCCGTCGAGGATCAGCGCGAGCGTCGTATCGGGCGAACCGGAACAGTCCTTGACGGCCTGAACGCGCGGATGCGCAGCGAGTGTCAGCAGGCTGTCGAGTTCGATACGCACGCCGGTGCGCGCAGGGATGTCGTAAATCACGACGGGCTTCTGGCTCAGATCGGCAAGCGACGAGAAATGATCGATCAACCCCGCCTGCGAGGGCCGGATGTAGTACGGCGCGGAAATCAGCACACCGGCCAGCGGCTGTTCGTTGAGTTGCGCGATGCGCTCGCGCAGGCTCGCCGCGTGGTTGCCCGATACGCCCGCCAGCACCGGCAGATCGCCGGCCGCCGCCAGCGTCGTCGCGAGCACGGCGTCCTGTTCCGACGCCTCGAGCGCGGCCGGTTCGCCGGTCGTCCCGAGCGCGACGAAGCCTGACACGCCCGCCTTCGCATACCCCTCGATCAGCGCGCGCAACGCATCGTGATCGACCGCGCCGTTTGCGAACGGCGTGACGAGCGGAATCCAGATCCCTGAAAAAATCGACATGACAATACCTCGAACGTGACCGTATCGATTCCGTTCAGCAGTGCGGGGGGAAGGTACGTCGAAGGCGGGCCTTGACTGACTGTTCCGTCGCACATCTGACGGAACAGCAGGCTCCGGTCAGATGAGCAGCTGTTTTTTGGCTTTCGCGCCAGCGACCGCGCAGGCGGACACGACGCTCGCGAAAGCGAGGCGTGTCGCACGAAGACGGAAGATCTGGCTGGTTTGCATGGATCGCAGTGTAACCGGCCTTCGCCCCATCCTGCAAAGGGGTCTATGCGCGGCGGGGTCTGCCTGTCTCAAAAATGCTTGACTTCTCCCGCCATCAAACTAATATACGCACCGCGTATATCAACCATCCTCAACCACCACCGAAGGGTGACCCGCATGAGCGTTCCGCAACAAGCCTTCCTACGCGACGCCATGCGTCGTCTGAACATGACCCGCGAAACCTTCGCGAGCCGCATTGGCGTCTCCCGGCGGGCGCTCGACACCTGGCTGCTGCCCGACGATTCGCAGGAATCGCGCGCCATGCCGGAAATCGTCGAGCGTTTCGTGTCCGAAATCGTCGTGAATGGCGCGCCCAGCGAAAACTATACGCAAAGCGTAGATTCCCAGTCGCTGGCAAGCCAGATCCTGTTCGAGGGCCGGCCGCAACTGCTTTCCGTCGATCAATTCTCGCGTGACTCCGTCGAAGCGCTCTTTCGCGTCGCGGACATCATGCAGCCCATCGCGCGCCGCCGGAAAATCTCCCGCGTGCTGGAAGGCGCGGTGCTCGGCAACCTGTTCTTCGAGGCCAGCACCCGCACGCGCGTGAGTTTCGGTGCGGCGTTCTGCCGCCTGGGCGGCTCGGTGTGCGACACGACCGGCTTCACGTTTTCGTCGATGGCCAAGGGTGAGTCGATCTACGACACGAGCCGCGTCATGAGCGGTTACGTCGATGCGCTGGTGATCCGCCATCCCGAGCAGGGCTCGGTCGCCGAATTCGCGCGCGCGACCAATATTCCGGTGATCAATGGCGGCGACGGCCCCGGCGAGCACCCGAGCCAGGCGCTGCTCGACCTGTACACGATCCAGCGCGAATTCTCGCGCCTCGGCAAGATCGTGGACGGCGCGCATATCGCGCTCGTCGGCGACCTGAAGTATGGCCGCACCGTGCATTCGCTCGTCAAGCTGCTGGCGCTCTATCGCGGCATCAAGTTCACGCTGGTCTCGCCGCCGATGCTCGAAATGCCGTCGTATATCGTCGAGCAGATTTCGCGCAACGGGCACGTCATCGAACAGACGCCCGACCTCACGGCCGGCCTGCGCGGTGCGGACGTGGTCTACGCGACGCGCATCCAGAAGGAGCGCTTCACCGACGAGTCGTTTGAAGGCTACACGCCCGATTTCCAGATCAATCAGGCGCTGGTCGATACGGTGTGCGGCGCGGACACGCTGATCATGCACCCGCTGCCGCGCGACAGCCGGCCCGGCGCGAACGATCTGAGCGTCGACCTGAACCACGATCCGCGGCTCGCGATTTTCCGTCAGACCGATAACGGCATCCCCGTGCGGATGGCGATTTTCGCGGTGCTGCTGGGTGTCGAGAAGCTGGTCCAGCATTCGATGCGCGACGCCGCATGGCGCCCGCCGACGTATCTCGGTCCGGACGACGCGGTGTTTCACGGGATCGATTGAGCGTCGGCCGAACGTCGATCAAGCGTCGACCGGGCCATCGATACCTGGGGCGAGGCATCCCGTCGCCTCGCGGCGACGCACTGGGCAACGATGTCGAACTGGCGGTCAAAAGCAGTGATCGCGTCGTCCCCTGCCCGCGCTCGCGCCTCTCAACCCCAGGCGTTCGCCGCGGTCGCCGCTGCCACCGTGCATTGCAGACCCTGCATGCGGCCCGCTTCGTCGATGGCCGCTTCGAGGTCGGCAAACGCGTACGACTTCAGTTCAACCGGTTCGAGCGACAACTGTTTCGCGTTCACCAGTGCGACCAGCGCGAGATAGTCGGCGCCCGTGTACATGAAGTTGCCGATCAACTCCCAGTTGTTGCGCAGCATCTCGCCGTACGGCACGGGCAGATCGACCTGCATGCTGCCCATCAGCACCAGCCGCCCGTTGCGGCGCAGGCTGCGCAGCGCCGCGAGCGTCGCGTTCGGGTCGCCGGCCTGGCCGACCATGTCGAACGCGAGATCCGCGCCACCGCCAGACGCCGAGCGGATCGCCGCGACATCGGCGGCGCCGTCGCCGGTGAGCAGAACCGGCACGACACGGCCACGCCCCAACTCGACCAGCGTTTGCAGCGGTTCGAGCCTGCGGCTCAGCGCGATCACCCTGCTCGCGCCGAGAGCCAGCGCAACGAGCACCGCCGCCGAGCCGAAATAGCCGCTCGCCCCATTGATCACGACAGTTTCGCCCGCCGTCAGCCGGCCGCGCCGCAAGCCGCCGAACGGCACGGCGAATTTGCCGAGCACCGCGAGGCGTTCAGACGAAATTCCATCGAGCCCATCGAGCGAGATCAGTGTAGACGCCGGAAACTCGGCCAGCTCGCGCCACGTACCGTGCGGGAATTCGGCGAGCATCGGCGCGCTGCCGGCGCTGATGCCGGTCAGGCCGATCAGCACCTGTTCCGGCTCGCGCGTGGTTTCGTTCGCGGTCCAATGCGGGTTCACGGCGACGCGCTGGCCGGCACGAAACGCCAGCACACCAACGCCTACCGCCTCCACGCGCCCCACGCCGTTGGTCCCCGGTGAGAACGGTCCCGGCGGATAAGCGTACGGCAGCTTGCCCGCAAGCCAGGTGCGCGTGTAGCTCAGGAGCGGCACCGCCTCCATCCTGACCAGAACGGCGCCGCGACGTGGCGCCGGCTCAGGAACCTCGCGCAGTGCGAGCGGCGTGCCGGGTTGATCGAGTAGCCAGGCTTTCATCGCTGATTTCTCCAGTCGTTCGATTGATGGGACCGACGGGTTGTACTGTAGGCTCCGCCAACCTATCCTTCAAATCAATTGCTCATACACGACGTATCAACATGATTGATCTGCGCGGTATCGACCTGAACCTGCTCGTCTCGCTCGACGCGCTGCTGAGCGAATCCAACGTGACACGGGCCGCCGCGCGGCTGCATCTGACGCAGCCGGCCGTCTCGACGCAGCTCGCGAGGCTGCGCGCGATCTTCGGCGACCCGTTGCTGATTCCCGCCGAAACCGGGCGCGGCATGACGCGCAGCGCCCGAGCGCTTGAACTCATGGAACCGCTTCACGCGGCATTGAAAAATCTCGAAACGGTGGTTCGCCACCAGCCGAGCTTCGATCCACGCACCGACACGCGACGCTTCATCGTCGCGGCGCACGACAACTCGATGGCCGTGCTTGGTCTGCGACTGATGGAACGGCTGTCGAAGATCGCGGGGCGCGGCGTGCAGATCGCGTTCGCACTCGTCGATCAACCGACGGTGGCAAGCCGACTCGAACGCGGCGAGATCGATCTGCTGCTCGGCTCAGAACGGATGATGCCGCCGACCATCAAAGCCCGGAAGCTGTACGACGAACACTTCGTCTTCGTGCAGCGCAAAGGACATCCGCGCGGCACCGGACCACTCGATCTCGATGCCTATTGCGCGCTCGACCATGTACTCATTTCCACGAGTGGCGGCAGTTTCTACGGCTTCATGGACGAGCATCTCGAAGTCCTGGGACGCGAACGGCGCGTCGTGCTGTCCGTGCAGCACTCCACACTGGTACCCGAGCTGATCACGCAGACCGACTATGTTGCGACACTGCCCGCGCGGCTGGCCGCCCGCTACGCCGACCGTCTCGACCTGTTCGATCTGCCATTCGAGGCGCGCGGCTTTTCGCTTTTTGCGGGCTGGCACCCGCGCAATCAGACCGATCCAGCGATCGTCTGGTTACGCGAAATGCTGACAGAAGTAGCGGCATTCTAAAGACCTTCGCGCTGGATACCGCTGCCGGGAGAAATAATAACGGCTGGTTACAGATGACCGTGCTGCTAAAGGCCATCAACTCGATATGCCGCGCTCAAGATGAATGCCATGAATATCGATGCAGTTGCAACGAAGATGCGTGAACGAGCCGTATTTTCCAGTGCAAAACGCATATAACCTGGATCTGACAGGTGTTTGAAATACCTGCCAGAAACGCGGGTCTTTAGCAGTCCAATACGGGTTCCTTTCAAATAAAAATCCTTTAGAACACGGCTTTACTTTTTTCCTCGTTAAGCGCAACGTGCATTGTTGAAACGTGCGTTGCCAGTTTATTCCTGTCGTTTGCCATGCGTGGTCCCGGCGCTTTTCACATGTGCCGCGTCGCAGCAGGCTTTGCCTTGCGCGAGACCCAGTGGCACCTGAATTGCTGATTGAACTGACGTCCCTTCGACGCAGCCCGACCTTGTATTGCGAGTCTGCATCGACCTCTCATGGAGCAAGCAGAACGTCATGCCCAGGAATCCCGACTCCAAGGATCCGCAGCAGGGATCCGCCTCCCCTAACGTCTCGCGTCGACGCTTTCTGCAATCCGCCGCAGCGGCAGCGACAGCCGGCGCAGCACCTCATCTGTATGCGCAGCAGCCCGTCGTCGCAGCGGCGCCTCCGGCCCCGCGAGCACCGGTGCCGCCGCGCCCTGTCACGCTGAACATCAACGGACGCGAGTACGCGCTGCATCTCGAGCCGCGCGTCACGCTGCTCGATGCGCTGGGCGAATATGCCGGACTGATGGGCACGAAAAAAGGCTGCGACCGCGGGCAATGCGGCGCGTGCACGGTGCTGGTCGACGGACGGCGCATCAACTCGTGTCTGACGCTCGCCGTCATGCATGAGGGCGAGGCCATCACCACCGTCGAAGGACTTGCGCGCAACGGCACGTTAAGCCCGCTGCAGGAGGCCTTCGTCAAACACGATGCGTTTCAGTGCGGCTACTGCACACCCGGCCAGCTCTGTTCTGCGACCGCCATGCTTGGCGAGTTCAAGGCGGGCACGGCAAGCACCGTCACCGCCGATGTGCGAAGGCGTCCTGCGCAACTCTCGGACGAAGAGATCCGCGAACGCATGAGCGGCAACCTGTGCCGCTGCGGCGCGTATTCGAACATCGTCGCCGCAGTGCGTGCGGTGAACGAAGGCACTGCCTGAGGAGGATCGGCCCATGGAAGCGATCTCCTACGAACGAGCCAGCGATGTCGCGAGCGCAGTGCGTGCTGCACAACAGCCAGGCACCGTATTCATCGGCGGCGGCACGAACCTGCTTGACCTGATGAAAGGCGGCGTCGCGCGGCCCCTCAGACTCGTCGACGTCACCCATATCCGCGGACTCGATACGATCGGGTCATTGCCTGACGGCGGCCTACGCATCGGCGCATTGGTGCGCAACAGCGACGCCGCGAATCATGCGGATGTGCGCGAACGCTATCCGCTGCTGACACAGGCTTTGCTGGCGGGCGCATCGGCGCAACTGCGCAACATGGCCACCGTCGGCGGCAACCTGATGCAGCGCACGCGTTGCCACTACTTCTACGACGTCGCTTTCGTTCAGTGCAACAAGCGTCAGCCCGGCAGCGGATGCGCCGCGCTAGACGGCCATACGCGCATGCACGCCATCCTCGGCGCGAGCAGTCAGTGCATCGCCGTGAATCCATCGGATATGAGCGTGGCTCTCGCGGCACTCGATGCCACGGTGCGCGTGAGCGGTCCGCGCGGCGAACGGGTGATCCCATTTGCAGAGTTCCATCGTCTGCCAGGCGAGCGTCCCGATCTCGACACGACATTGCAGCCCGGCGAACTCATTACATCGGTCGATCTGCCGCCGCCGCTCTCCAGCGAGCACGCGCACTACCTGAAGGTGCGCGACCGCGCGAGCTATGCGTTTGCGCTCGTCTCGGTCGCGGCGGCGTTGCAGCTCGACGGCAACACAGTGAAGAACGTGCGTATCGCGCTGGGAGGCGTGGCGCACAAACCGTGGCGCGCGAGCGTCACCGAACAGATGCTCACCGGCGCGCCGCTCACCGATGCAACGCTGCAATCCGCCGCAGCCGCCGCTTTGCGCGACGCGCATCCGCAGCGCGATAACGCGTTCAAGGTGCAACTCGCGCAGCGCGCCATCGTGCGTGCCCTCAAGCAGGCCGCAGGCGAACCAGGAGGCGTCGCATGAACATGATTGGTCAGCCGCTCGACCGTACCGATGGTCTGCTCAAGGTCACAGGCGAAGCGCGCTACGCCGCCGAATTTCCAGCCGCGAGACTGGCGCATGCCGTGCTGGTCACCAGCACGATCGCGAGCGGGAGCATCGCGGCTATCGATACGGCACGCGCCCAGTCGCTGCCCGGCGTGCTGCTCGTGATGACGTATCAGAACGCAATGAGACTGCCGAACGGCGGACGCCCCGCACTTGCGCCGCCCGCCGGGCGTCATCTGACGCTGTTGCAGGACAACCAGGTCCACTACAGTAACGAGCCCGTCGCAGTCGTGGTCGCGGAGACACTTGAACAGGCCACCGACGCCGCCCGCCAGTTGCGCATCACCTGGCAAGGCTCGCCGGCGACGCTCGATTTCACGCTCGCCAAAAGCACCGCGCATGCACCAGACCGACCGCAAGGCCGGCAGACCGACACGCAGCGCGGCGACATCGAAGCGGGCCTTGCGAGCGGCACGACGTGCATCGACGCGGTCTATACGACACCGATAGAGCATCACAACCCGATGGAGCCCCATGCGACGCTGGCAATCTGGGACGGCCCGAGGCTCACGCTGTACGACTCGACGCAAGGGGTCAGCGGCGCAAAAAATGCCGTGTCGAAGACGTTCGGCATACCCGCCGACGATGTTCATGTGATCTCGCCGTTCATCGGCGGCGGGTTCGGCTGCAAGGGCTCGTCGTGGTCGCATGTGGCGCTGTGCGCGATGGCGGCGAAGCAGACCGGCAGGCCGGTGCGCCTCGCGCTCGAACGGCCGCAGATGTTCGGGCCGGTTGGCGCCAGGCCACTCACCGAGCAACACTTCGTGATCGCCGCGCGCGCGGACGGCACGCTGACCGGCATGCGCCACGACACGTTCGCCAGCACGTCGATGTTCGAAGACTGGACGGAGACCTGCGCAATGGTCACGCGCATGCTGTACGCCGTGCCGAATCAGGCGACGACGCACCGGCTCGTGCCGCTGAACGTCGGCACGCCGACCTTCACCCGGGCGCCAGGCGAAGCAACCGGGTCGTTCGCGCAGGAATCCGCCATGGACGAACTCGCGTGGGCGCTGAAGATGGATCCGATCGCGTTGCGTCTGAAGAACTACGCGGAGATCGATCCCCAGGACGGCAAACCCTGGTCTAGCAAGTCGTTGCGCGAGTGCTACCGCGTCGGCGCGGAGAAGTTCGGCTGGTCGCGGCGCACGGCGACGCCGCGCTCGATGCGCTCAGGCAACACGCTGATCGGCCTTGGCATGGCCACCGCAACCTATCCGGCCAACCGCAGCCCGGCGGCGGCAATCGCTCGCATCCTGCCGGATGGCACGGCGATGGTCGCCTCCGGCACACAGGATATCGGCACCGGCACGTACACCGTCATGACCCAGGTCGCCGCCGATGCGCTGGGCTTTTCGCCCGACAACATCCGCTTCGCGCTCGGCGATTCGAACTTGCCCCCGGCACCCGGGTCGGGCGGCTCGCAATCGGTCGCGAGTGTTTCGCCGGCCGTGCGCGATGCCGCTACGCAGGTGCGCAACAAGCTGGTCGCGATGGCGCTCGCCGATCCGGATTCTCCGGTGCACGGTGCGGCCTTCGAAGAAGTGACCGTCGCGAACGGCTGGGTGGTCAGCGTGAAGGATGCGTCGCGGCGCGACCCCGCCGGTGCGATCCTCGCGCGGGCGGGCGGCCAGCCGATCGAGGCCCAGTCCAGCGTGAAGCCTGGCGACGAGCGGCAGCAATATTCGCTCCACTCGTTCGGCTCGGTGTTTGCGGAGGTGCATGTCGACGCCGATCTCGGCACTATTCGAGTCGCGCGGGTCGTCGCGGTGTACGGCGTCGGGCGGATCCTGAACGAAAAAACCGCACGCAGCCAGATGATGGGCGGGATCGTCTGGGGCATCGGCGCGGCGCTCGAAGAAGAAACGCAGCTCGACACGCGCTACGGCCGCTTCGTCAACGCGAATCTGGCGGAGTACCACGTGCCGGTGAACGCCGATATCGGCACGCTCGACATCACGTTACTCGACGAGGCCGACCCGCACATCAACTCAATCGGCTCGAAGGGAATCGGCGAAATCGGCATTACGGGCGTGGCGGCGGCCATCGCCAACGCGGTGTATCACGCAACCGGCGTCCGTGTGCGCGATCTGCCGATTACGCTCGACAAGATCATGGCGGGTCCCACGTCTGCGTGAAGCGATCTGCGCATCGCGATCGATGTCGCGATGCAACTGCGCTGAAACGCATCGACGCGCGGTCGTGTCCGCAAGGCACGGACCGCGTTCTTTTTTGTGCCCGCCATGACGTCGCCGTAACGATTGACGCTTGCCTGCCCGGGCGTTGCACCGCACAATCGAATGCATCCCCTCTTTCGGTGCCGCCCCATGTCTTATGCGTCGTCCGCCACTGGCGTCCTGCTCGCCGCCGGCTACGGGTCGCGTTTCGACCCCGACGGCATCCATAACAAGCTGCTTGCCCTGCTCCCCGATGGCATGGCCGTCGCGCACGAAGCGGCTCATCGCCTGCTGCGGGTCACGCCCCGCGTGGTGGCCGTTGTGCGGCCGGGTTCGGAAGCGCTTGCCCGCGTACTCAACGACGCGGGCTGCGAAGTCGTGTTTTCCGTTAATGCAGAGCGCGGTATGGGCGCAAGCCTCGCCGCCGGTGTCGAAGCAAGCCGCGATGCGGAAAGCTGGATCGTCGCGCTGGCGGACATGCCATGCATCGCCGTGTCGACGATCGAAGCCGTGGCGCGTGCGCTCGACGAAGGCGCATCGCTCGTCGCGCCTTTCTATCGCGGAGAGCGCGGGCACCCGGTGGGCTTCGGCGCGGTGCATTTCGCGGCGCTGGCCGCACTCGACGGCGACACTGGCGCGCGCGATCTGTTCAGGCGGAATGAAGCCACGCGGCTGGATGTCGCCGATCCGGGGATTCTCCGGGATGTGGATACCCCGGATGATCTGCACGGGTTGAGCTGAGGCGTAGGCGCTTCGCGTTGTTTGCGACTAAGCTGAACTCAACCGTCCGACCCGATGCGCCGACGCACCCGCTGCCGTGCAGTCCGATATACCGTCGCACGCCGAACCCATGAGTGAAACCAGTCCGCGTCTCTTTATTGTGTCCCCTCATTTCGACGATGCGGTGTTCAGTTGCGGCGCATTGCTGGCGGCCCATCCCGATGCCACCGTGTGCACCGTCTTTGCCGCGCCGCCGGAGCATGAAATGCACACCGGGTGGGACGCGAAGTCCGGATTTGCGAACGCGCACGAAGCCGTCCACGCCCGCACGATCGAAGACAATCACGCGCTCGCCATACTCGAAGCGATTCCTGTCCGTCTGCCGTTTCGCGATGGCCAGTATTTCGACTCGCCGTCGATCAGCAAGCTCGCTGCCGCGCTCGAAGAGATCATCTATGGCTCCACGGCGAATACGCTGCTGATGCCGCTCGGTCTGAACGATCCCGATCACGAGCGAGTGTTCGAAGCGTGCAGCGAAATCCTGCCGCGCCTCGCGCATCTGTCGTGGTTCGGCTATGAGGAAGCGATTCATCGGCGTGTGCCCGGCGTGATGCAGGCGCGGCTCGCCGATCTCGCGCAACGCGGCATCGTTGCGACGCCGACGCATCCCGCTGGCTCGTACGCGATCGATCCGCAACGCCAGGCGCTCATCAAGCGCGAAGCAGTCAATGCGTACGTGAGTCAGTTGCACGCGTTCGGACCGCAAGACTGCGAAGACGTGTTTGCACCCGAACGTTACTGGCAGCTCAGCGCGACGCGCCAACCGGCCCGGCATACAAAAAAATGAGCGCCGCACTGACAAAGCGCCTGCACGCGTGCAGCGTTTCGTCTACGCTAAAGACGTCAGCCCAGAAATATGCCGCCGACCCGGCCACCGCAATCAACGGGCATTCAGATACCCGCGAGGTGACGTCATGACGTACTGCATGCACACCAACCCGATTCCCGATCCGCTTGCCGATCCCACGCGTGACCCCGAAGCCGATCCGCTCGTACCGCCTTCGCCCGGCCATCACAACGACGAACCGCAACGGCCTGAAGGTCCACCGGACAAGGACCCGATCGTCGATATCGACTGAGATGAGTTCGGGGTGCGTGGACCGCGATTGGCGAGCACGGCATGGCGCGCATGACGGGCGGACCAGTCGCCTTCGCCCTCGAGTTTGCCGAGAGCGCGTCGACCAGCGCGTAATACGCGTGCACCGAAGGCGTGAACGGCGTCTGCTCGTGTGAAAAATCGCCCGCACGACGGAAGTCTTCGAGATCGTTCACGCCGCGCCAGTGGCCATGCACGTACTGCACTTCGATCGCTTCGCCCGAATCGATCACGCTCCGGTAGATTAAAAAAACCTTGAAACCGGATTATTTTCAAAACCCTCCTTAAACCCGTGTTCCGCGAGGCGGAACGTTCAATTCATCAGAACATTACGGGTTTCCCCTCGCTGTGCTGCGCCGCACACCCGGCCGTTAACGCGAGCATGGCATCGCCTGCCGCCCTACCCAGTTCCCCGCTTTGACCGATGGAAAACGCGCACACCATGCAGAAGATGACGCTCAACAAGAAACTTGCTTCGATGATTGCCGTGCTCTGGATCGGCCTGATCCTGATTGGCGCCTTTGGTGCATGGCAAAACCGCTCGTCGATGATCTCCGACCGGCGCGACCAGTTGACTTCGCTCGTTCAGCAGGGCATGGGCATCGTCAACCGTTACTACACGTTGTCGCAGCAACATGTCATTGCTGAAGACGAAGCGAAGAAACAGGCGCTCGCGGCGATCGCCGCCATGCGCTACGGCAAGGACGGCTACGTTTCGGTGAACGACTCGCAGCCCGTCATGCTGATGCACCCGTTCAAGCCGGAAATGGTCGGCAAGAACATGTCCCAGTTCACCGATTCTTCCGGCAATCGCCTGTTCGTCGACATCGTCAACGCTGGCAACCAGCCCGGCGGCGGATTCGTCAACTATCTGTGGGCGAAGCCCGGCAGCGGCAGCGACGAACCCGTCGCGAAGACGAGCTATGCGGCGCATTTCACGCCGTGGGACTGGTACCTCGTGACCGGCATGTACATGGACGATGTGCAGTCGGCCTTCTATGCGAACCTGCTGCGCTGGCTCGTGATTACCGTCGTGCTCGGCGCGATTGCCACGGCCGTCATGGTGCTGGTGCTGCGCAGCGTGCGCCACGCGCTCGGCGGCGATCTCGAGGTGGCCGTCGATGCCGCGCAGCGCATGGCGCACGGCGATCTTTCGATGCCGGTGCCTGTCAGCCAGACCGACCGGGGCAGTCTGCTGTATGCCCTGCACACGATGCAGCGCGGGCTGGTCGAAACGGTGTCGCGCGTGCGGACCGGCACCGAAAACATCAACGTCGGCGCGACCGAAATCGCCGCCGGCAACACCGATCTGTCGCAACGCACCGAGGAACAGGCCGCCGCGCTCGTAGAGACCGCGTCGAGCATGGACGAAATGACGTCCAACGTGAAGCAGAACGCCGAAAGCGCCCTGCAGGCCGCCGCGCTCGCGGGCCAGGCGGCGGACGTCGCGACGCGCGGCAGCCAGGTCGTCGACGACGTGGTCCGCACGATGGGCGAGATCACCAACAGCTCGCGCCAGATCGGCGACATCATCGGCGTCATCGACGGCATCGCGTTCCAGACCAACATCCTCGCGCTCAACGCAGCGGTCGAAGCGGCACGGGCAGGCGAACAGGGACGCGGCTTTGCCGTCGTCGCAGCGGAAGTGCGCAGCCTCGCGCAACGCTCGGCCACCGCAGCGAAGGAAATCAAGGCGCTGATCGAAACGTCGACGGATACGGTTGAAGCAGGTGCGTCGCTGGTGACGAACGCCGGTTCGACCATGACGGAGATCGTGCAGTCGGTACGCCGCGTGAACGAGATTCTCGAGGAAATCAGCAACGCCTCGCGCGAACAGAGCGCGGGCATCGAACAGGTCAATCGAGCGGTGGGGGAAATGGACCAGGTGACGCAGCAGAATGCGGCACTGGTCGAACAGGCTGCGGCGGCCGCGCATTCGCTGAAGGATCAGGTCGGCGTGCTGCGCGAAGCGATCGCCAGCTTCTCGCTGCCTGCCTGACGGCGGCAGCTCAGGCTCAAACGCAGGCTCAGGCTCAGAAACAAAAAAAGAAGGCGCCCGGAGATCGTAGCGCCTCGAAACACGCCGCGTCGGGGACGACGCAACAACAAGACGAACGGCCCGGGGCGACTTTGAAAAGAATCGCCGCCCGGGCCGCTTTTTTTAGTCCGCGTTCGCCGGACTCCCTCATGGATCTCGCATCCTGATTACGTTCTCATTACAATCGGTGCCGCGGAAGTTGTTGCACCGATCGGTGACGGACCCGCATCGCTGATCGCGCTGACCGGCGGCTTTGCCGTGCGCATGCATGCCGTGCGGTTTCACTGGCGGCTCAGAACCTGGACCGACGCTGGCATCGACGCCGGCCGCGCACATTAACCCGGCGACCCGTCATCTGGCGGGCGCCCTCGCAACAGGAGCACGCCTGACAGCCTCGAAACACGCGTCGCCCGGCCTCGCAGGATGCAGCCGGACAGATGCGTTTCGCCGGCGCTGCCCGCATTCGCACCCATGAACAACAGGAAGAAATCGTCGCACCGTGACCCGTACGCCCCCGTCGCCAGGAATCCCGTGCTGGCGACGGCATTGCCGATGTGGCGTTCGAAACTGGTCGTCCTGATCGTCTTCATGGCGTTTGCCGCGCTGGTCGGGCGCGCGTTCTGGGTGCAGATCGTCAACCAGGATTTCTATATCGAGCAGGGGCAAAAGCGCTATCAGCGCACCATCGAACTCGACGCAACGCGCGGCCGGATCGTCGACCGGCATGGCGCGATGCTCGCCGTCAGCCTCGCGACATACGAGATCTGGGCGACGCCGAAGCTGCTCGACGAAGCGTCGTTCGGACCGCTCGCAAAGCTCCTCGCGTTGCCGGCGACCGACCTGCGCAGGCGTCTGACCGCCGACAGGCAGTTCGTGCTGCTCAAGCGCCAGGTGGACGCCGACACCGCCGCGCACATCGACAGGCTGGGACTCGCCGGCATCACCCAGATCGCTGATACGAAACGCTTTTATCCGGAAGGCGAAGCGGCCGCGCACGTGGTCGGCTTTACCGATATCGAAGACAAGGGCCAGGAAGGCGTCGAACTCGCGGCCAACGCGCAGTTGAGCGGCGAGCCGGGTCACCGCGAGGTGATCCGCGACCGGCTGGGCCGCGTGGTGTCCGAAACCCGGCCGCTCGTGCCCGCGCAGAACGGCGCGACGGTCCACCTGACGATCGACCGCCGCATCCAGCAGCTCGCCTACGCGCAACTCAAGGTGGCGATCGGCAAGCACGGCGCGCAGGCCGGCAGCGTCGTCGTGCTCGACGCCCGCAACGGTGAAATCCTGGCGCTTGCAAACTGGCCCGCCTTCGATCCGAACGACCGCAAACGGCTGACCGGCAGGCAACTGCGCAACCGCGCGGTGGTGGACACCTTCGAACCGGGCTCGACGATCAAGCCGGTCGTGGTCGCATTATCGATCGACGAAGGCAAGGTGCGTCCGCAAACGCTCATCGACACGGCGCCGGGCACGTACAGGATCGGTCCGAACGTGGTTCACGACACGTCGGATCATGGCCGCATCACCGTCGCCGAAGCCTTGCAGAAGTCGAGCAATATCGCGCTCGCCAAGCTCGCGCTGAACCTGCCGGCCGAAACGATCTGGACGAAATATCAGGAATACGGGCTCGGCCGCTCGCCTGAGCTGACCTTCCCGGGCGTAGCGTCGGGCAAGGTGCGGCCCTACAAACGCTGGCGCCCGATCGAACAGGCGACGATGGCTTACGGCTATGGCCTGTCGACATCGCTGCTGCAGATTGCGCAGATCTATACAGCCTACGCCGGCGACGGCACGATGCATCCAGCCACGCTCCTGCTCGATGACAGTTCAGGCGGCAACCCGCAAGCGGCACGCGCCGGGCATCGCGTCACGACGCCCGCCACCGCCGCTTCGATCCGCTCGATGCTGGAAATGGCCACCGGCCCCGGGGGCACCGGCCGCGCGGCCGTCATCGATGGCTACCGGGTGGGCGGCAAGACCGGCACCGCGCGCAAGCAGATCGGCGCGACCTACGCGAAGAACCGCTATCGCGCGCTTTTCGTCGGTATGGCGCCGATGAGCGATCCACGCCTGATCGTCGCGGTCATGATCGATGACCCGGCCGGCCGCGCCTTTTATGGCGGCACCGTGGCCGGCCCGGTGTTCTCGTCGATCGCGGGCGGTGCATTGCAACTGCTCGGCGTGCCACCAGACGTCTGATCCGAACCGCCTGGCTCGATTCACGCTGCATACGTCGAATACCGACGTCACGCGACTAACACGCAAAGACGTCACGCACCCTCGCTGGCATTGTCGCGAGAGATTGCTCGACTACCGGGACGCCGGACGATCCAGACTCCGGCAACGCTTCGCGCGCCAGGCGCAGCCGAAGACTGGCGCATTCCCCAGCAACACATGCAAAGGAAGAAGAGCCATGACGTATCGTACGTCGACGACCGCGGCCGGCGCTTCGGCCTGTTCCGGAATCCGCCTTGAAGTGAGGATCGGCTCATGCCATGCCGTCGACGGGGCTTCGTGCCATCGCCGGCGGTAGCGTCCCAACGTGCGCGCTCCTTGCGCATCGTTCCATGCCGCGCGCGGCAAATCACGCCGCGCGTTTCCACCTGCTCCTACTGCGCTTCGCTCTCGAGCGCTTCCACGCGATTGCGGCCATTGCGCTTCGCCTGATACATCGCGCGGTCGGCTTCCTCCATCAGCGCGGTGCCGAGCGTCGTAGCGTCGTCACGCTTCGCGCTGGTACGCGCCGACACGCCGATCGATACCGTCAACACGATCCGCGAGCCGCCATCGTCGAAGCATTCCAGCGCCGACACGGCCTGCCGCACCCGCTCCGCGACGATCCGTGCGTCCCGGGCATCGCCCTGCAGCAACGCGGCAAATTCTTCGCCGCCATAACGTGCAAGCGTATCGCCGAGCCGCAGCTGCTGCCGCACGCACGCGGCCACCATCACCAGTGCGCGGTCGCCAGTCGGATGGCCATAGGTATCGTTGATCTGCTTGAAGCCGTCGATATCGATGAAGAGACACGCAACCGGCAGCGCGTAACGTGCCGCGCGCGTCGTTTCCTCGCGCAGGCGTTCGTCGAAATAGCGGCGGTTGGCAAGACCCGTCAGCGGATCGGTCATGCCGAGCTGCTTCAGCCGCTCGCGGTGCGCGACGTTGTCGAGGCTCGCGTTGACGACCGTTGCGAAGCGTTCGAGGATGTCGGTCGCCATGCCTTCCGCGAAACGGCCGGCGTTGTCGCTGCCGAGGCACAGATATCCGGTGGTGCGCCCAGCGGTTTTGAGCGGCAGCACGATTGCGCTGGCGGGCGGCGCGTCGCTGCCAAAAAATGCGCCGCAGGCCGCCTCGCCCATCTCCTGCGCGGTGCCTAGCCAGGGCCTGCCTTCCTCGCATAGCTGTGCCCCGGCCTCGCTGGTCCGATGGCCGGTCTTCAGTTGATGGCGGCCCGGCCGGCGCGGCAGGTCCGGAGCGACGAGATCATGGAGCATCGGCGCACGCTCGTCGAGCCACAGGATCACAGTCGTGAGCGTGAATTCGCGCGGCAGGCGCTCGAACAGCGTGTCGAGAAAGGATTTGAAATCCTGTGCGCCAATCAGGTGGAGCTCCACGTCCTGAAAACGGCGCAACGTGCGCTCGTTGTGCTGCACGGTATCGATCAGCGCGCGCAGGCGGTCGGAAAGCGGCGTTTGGGCGAGGTTCGTCACGTTATCCAGGAATGGGCAGAGCGGGGCCAGGTCATTGCCCCAACGGCTTTATATCGGCCGCTTTTGCCAGGTCTTGAGGGCCGGATGCGGGGGCGGCAAGACAGGCGCAAGCGCCGGCCGCCGCAATGCCGGCGGCATTTATCGCTTCTTGCCCGGTCGGACGCCGGTAAGCTTGTAGCCAACCCAGGCTACGAACGCCGAGATCAGCACCTCGCCGATCTTGCTGATCACGGGATTCTGGTCCAGCCAGCTGTACCATTCCGAGCGGTCGAAACGCCCGTCCTTTGCCACCCACGCGCTGCCCACGACGAGCACGTCAAGCGAATCGGGCGCCAGCCGAAGTTCCTTCGCAAAGAGGTGTCCCGGCGAGCACATCCCCCGGCTCGGTTCCGCGAGTCGCCACGAAATCCGCGCATGTTCCGCCCCGCATGCGTAGATGCGGTAGTCCCCCGTATCCAGCGGTCTCACGCCGATATCGCGCACCGCAAGCTTCGTTGTGCCGTTGTCTCCGGCTCCTAAAGTCAGAATTGAGCGGGGCTGGTTGTTCGGAAAGACGAACCTGACCCGTGCGCCTTCTGGCACGTCCATCAATACGGGGAATGCGCCTGGCAACGATACGTGAGCCTTATTGGCCCACTCGAGTCTCTTCGCTTCGGCTGTGGCCGACATGTCGGCGTCACCGGGTACGACGGTCAGCCTGACTCGTAAGGTTGCGTGCCGCGCGATCAGACTGAGCACCGCATTCGATCTTTCGTCATGCGATGCGAGGTGGATTTCCGTATCGGGCTGAACCGACCCGACGTCGACATCGATTGTCGTATGCCCGGTGACATCAGGGCTCATGGATCGCCAGGTGATGGCCTGTTCGACGTTCGGTGAATCGAGCTGCAGTGCCGCCAACGACTGCTGCGTGGCAAGGTCCAGACGCGCCTTGTCGAAATATACGTCAACGCCTTCATGGTTCACGCCTTCGATGGAAAGCAGTGAGCCCGCGGCGATCGGCGACGCGACGACTTCCTCGTCTGAGCGGACCGACCACTTCGTCGATTCGATCGTGTGCGCAAAGGGGCGCGTGATCGCATACTGGAACGCCGCCGCGACGACCAGCACGAGGATGATGGCACCAACGGCACCGGCGATCTTCTGCCCAAAGGTCCTCGCCTTGGCAAGCGGTCCAAGCGGTCTTCTTGAAGGGACGCGCCTCGTTGTCATGGCCGCGTGATGGTCACGAGGTCGTCCGAGATTCCGCCCGCCCAGCTCGATTCGTCCTCCTGGTTGTCCCACGCGCGCACCTCGAGCCGGTGAATGCCGAGCGAAAGGGTCCGGGTGTCGTCCAGACCGTCCCAGCTTCCGGTATGAACCTTTGGATCGAGATCCTGAACCGGGATGGAGCGAATCAGCGTCGCACGAATCCCGCTGCTGGCCGATGCGGGTTCGAACCGGAGAAACGACACCGTTGCCCGGTTGAAGAGGGATTTCGTGGTGAAGGCGTAAGTGATCCTGTCGGTGCGGACGTTCGGTCGCGGCGGCTGGAAATGCAGGTTTGTCACCGCTACAGACCCAACCGCCCGGGGACCCGCGCCAATGCCGTATATTTCCAGCGGCGATGGCCTCGCCGACGAACCGTAGGCCGCGGGATTGCCCGACGGACAGGGCGGCGCCTGCGACTGCACTCGATAGCGGGCTGGCAAGGGGCTTTCAGGCGGGCCTGCGGGGAAGTCGAGCCGCACAAGGTGGCGGCCCTGGCGGCCATCGGAATCGATCACCACCGCTTTCGACGCCTGGTCGCCGATGAATATCACGACAAAGGTGCACGAAGCCGGCGCGGGCATGAAATCGACTACGAAGGGCCAGCCGCCCTTGAGAAGCGCCGTGACCTCGAACTGGTCCGGCGCACGTGTTTGCGGAAATTGCGGGCCGTCCAACAGCAATTCCTTTACCTCACCCGGGCCTGCTTCGGGTGTAGGTACATTAGGCGGTGGCGCAGCGACAGCGGAAGCCGACGATGCTTCGTGAGCATGCCGCAGGACTCCGAAAAGCAAATCCAGCGGCAGCCCAACGCCACCACTCACACCGCCGCCCGATGATTGCCCGTGCCCTTGCTGCGGGGCTCCCTCCTGGGCGCAGGCGGGTTGACTGGCCAAAAGCTGGACTGCGCACAGGCACGAGGCGAGTGTGTGCAGCGCTTGCCGAAACCGCTGGCCGTGGATGGGATGGTCGCTCATGTTGCAAGACATTCCGTCGAGCTACGAAACGCAGCGCGTCCAGAGAACGTCGACGGTTCAGTGCCTCTCGAGAAGATCGATCTGCCGTCCCGGCGCCCGGCTGTCCTTGTAGACAGACTCCGTCACCGCGACCATCCGATCTGGACCTCGCAGCGAAAGGGTCATCTTGCGAAGGACAAACGACTGATCCCAATCGACGTGACCAGTACTGCCTATGATCGCGCCATACTGCGAATTCCAGTCGCAATCGGTAGGGTGGCACCTTCCCCAGGTGTGGACGCGTAAAGTCGTTCCGTTCTGTGCTATCTCAATTCTCGTAATATCCCGCGTATTTTCATCCACGTTTACCCAGGTGCCGGCGAATGGGGCAGCGGCAATGGGTGGCGGATTGCCCGCAAGGTAAGCGGCTTGCGAGACGAGGGGCGCGGTGCAGAGGAACGCCGTTAATGCGTATAAACAGCGTCGTGCAATTGAAGCAGCAGGTGGAATTAAATACTTCATCATCTGCCCTCCTTGAACGCGTGCGCTGACAAGAGGTTGCAACGCCAGGCGATCGGTCAGCCCAGCCTTGTCGAAAGAAGTCCCTCTCCAATGAGACGAATGATCACGGTCGATTTGAAACCTGACCCGGGCTCTTCAATTCTCGATTACCACGGCCTCGCCGGCCAGGCCGTCTCGAGCGTTTCCCATCCGTAAAGGATGTTTTCCGATTGATTTTGCTGCACGGCGCTTCACGCTCAGCTCGAATGGACCTCCCTTCTGCGTGAGAATCAGCCATCAACCACGAAATGCGCAGACCCCTTTCATTACCTCCCAGGTAATCGAGTTGCGCCGCGCACGACGATATCCTCGCCTCATCCCTGTTGCCCTCGGGCATCGACCACGAAGCGAGGAACCACCATGTCAACTTACGCCATCGCGCATCTGCATGAAGTCACGATGGGCCGGCCCATCGTCGAATATCTGGAGCGGATCGACGCCACGCTTGCCCCGTTTGGCGGCCGGTTCATCATTCATGGCGGCCAATACGAAAGGCTCGAAGGGCAATGGCGCGGCGATCTGATCGTCATTGAGTTTCCCGAGCGCAAGGCGGCGCAGGACTGGTATCGATCGCCTGCCTATCAGGCGATCCTGCCGCTGCGAATGGAAAACTCAATCGGCGACGTGATCCTGATCGACGCCGTCCCGGCGAACCACGTCGCGACCGATGTGCTCGCCGGCTAGAACCCCGGTTGACCGGCGTTGCCCCACGTTGTCCGGCATTGATCGCGAACGCCGGTTGTCACGCCATGGCGCCACGACGCTATCGCCGGTTCGATCCCGACACCACGTCGATCCAGACGGCCAGCACCAGAATGGTCCCTTTGACGATCATCTGCCAGTACGCGTCGACGTCGAGCATCGACATGCCGTTATCGAGGCTCGCCATGACCAGTGCGCCAATCAATGCGCCATAGACCGTGCCTGAACCGCCGCGCATCGACGTGCCGCCGATGAAGCATGCGGCGATCGCATCGAGTTCACCCATCGAGCCGGCCGACGGCGAACCTGCCGCGAGCCGCGCCGTGTTGACGATGCCGCCGAAGGCGCACATCAGCCCCATCAACGCGAAAATCGCGAGCTTCACCCGGTCGGTGTTCACGCCGGACAGGCGCGTCGCTTCCAGGTTGGAGCCGACGGCATAGATGCGCCGGCCGAACACGGTCTGCGTCGCGATCCACGTGAAGATGGCGAGCAGCGCGAGCAGCAGCAGAACCGGCACCGGGATGCCGCCGTAACGGTCCAGCGTCGCCACGAACGCAAACAGGATCGCGCCCGCACCGACGATCTTCGCGACGTCCTGCCAGACCGGCACGACCGGCAGTTGATAGCGCTGCCGGTTGCTCCGCTGGCGCACCGTCAGGAGCGCGAGCAAGGCGAACAGCACGACGGCGAGCGTATCGCCGGCAATACGCGGCAGATAGCCCTGGCCGATGAACACCAGCCCGTCGGACACCGGCGCGATCGTCGAGCCGCCGGTCAGCCCGAGCAGGATGCCGCGGTAAGCGAGCATGCCGCCCAACCCGACGATAAACGACGGTATCCGCCGATACGTCGACCACCAGCCGTTGAACATGCCGACCAGCACGCCGAACAGCATCACCGCGGGCACGGTTGCGACCAGCGGCCAGTGGCGGTTCACGTCGAGAATCGCCGCCACGCCGCCCAGCAGCCCGAGTAGCGACCCCACGGACAGATCGATTTCGCCCGAGATGATGACGAACACCATCCCGCACGCCAGCATGCCGGTGATCGACATCTGCCGCAGCAGGTTCGACAGGTTGCGCGGCGTGACGAACGCGCCATGCGTCAGGAACGAGAAGAAAGCCCAGATGACCGCAACGGCGAGCAGCAACGCAAGAATCTTGTAGCGCGCGAACAGTTGCTGAAAACGCTGCGCACCGCCATAGGCAGAGGACGAGCCGGCATCGCCGGGGCTATGGGAAGTGACGTCGGGAGTCATGCGGCACTCGCTCCGGGTTGGGACATAGAGGGATTCACCGCATTCAGCGCGGCACTGAGAATGTGTTCCTGGGTCAGCGTTGCGCCGTCGTTGACGAAATCGCCGCGCACTTCGCCTTCGCCGATCACCAGCACGCGGTCGCTGATGCCGAGGATTTCAGGCAGTTCCGACGACACCATCACAATCGCGATACCGCGATGCGCGAGCTGGAAAATCAGCTTGTAGATCTCGTATTTCGCGCCGACATCGACACCGCGTGTCGGCTCGTCGAGGATCAGCACCTTCGGGTTGGTCAACAGCATCTTCGTCAGGACGGCCTTCTGCTGGTTGCCGCCCGAGAGGCTCGATATCGACAGCATCGGATGTGCGGCGCGGATCGACAGCCGGCGAATCTCCGTGTGGATGGTGTCGAGTTCCGCCGCGGCGTCGATGCGCCCGCCTTTTGCAAAGCGTTGCAGCACCGCCAGCGTGATGTTGTGTCCGACACCCAGTTGCGGAACGATGCCGTGCCGCTTGCGGTCTTCGGGCACCATCGCGATGCCGGCCCGAATGGCGTCGAGCGGCGCGCGGATTTTCAGCGGCTTGCCTTCGAGTGTCACCGACGCGACGCTCGTGCCCGGATACGCGCCGAAGATCGCCTGCATCAGTTCCGTGCGCCCCGCGCCGACAAGCCCGGCGACACCCAGGATTTCCCCGCGCCGCAACGCGAAGGACACATTGTTCACGCGCTTGCGGCGCGGATTGGTGACGTCGAAACAGGTGACGTTGTGCGCCTCGAAGATCACGTCGCCTATCGGATGCGGCTCGCGCGGAAACAGGTTGCGGATTTCGCGGCCGACCATCATCGCGATGATCCGGTCAGTGGTCAGCGCGCGCATCGGTTCGGTGCCGACATGCCGGCCGTCGCGGATCACGGTGATCGTGTCGCACACGGCTTCGACCTCGTCGAGCTTGTGCGAGATGTACACGCAGGCCACGCCGCGCTTCTTCAGGTCGCGCACGATGTCGAGCAGGATGCGCGTTTCGGAAGCCGTCAGCGACGACGAAGGCTCGTCCAGCAGCAACAGCTTCGCGCGCTTGTTCAGCGCCTTGGCGATCTCGATCAGTTGCTGATGGCCGCCGCCGTAGTTCATCACCGGCTGCGCGACGTTGATGCCTTCTATGCCCAGTTCGCGCAGCAGTTCATCGGCGCGGCGATACATCGCCGCGTAATTCATGCGCCCGCCGGGCAACGTGATCTCGTTGCCGAGAAAGATGTTCTCCGCCACCGACAGCTCCGGCACGAGCATCAGCTCCTGGTGGATGATGACGATACCGGCATGCTCGGTGTCGCGCACGTTGGCCGCCTTGAGCGGCTTGCCCTCCCACAGGATTTCGCCGTCCCACGTGCCGTGCGGATACACGCCCGACAGCACTTTCATCAGCGTCGATTTGCCCGCGCCATTCTCGCCGCATAGCCCGACGCATTCGCCAGGCGATACGGCAAGGTCGATGCCGTCGAGCGCTTTCACGCCGGAAAACGATTTGACGATGCCACGCATCGTCAGCAATGGTTGCGCCATTCGCGTCTGCCTCGCTGCAAAATGCGCGGTTTCCCCTACATGAGCATGCTAGCCACGCTAACCACGTGGCCATGCGAACATGCGAGCGAAACCGCGCACGCCTTCCGTTTATTGGCTCGCGAGTTGCGACTGGGTATAGAAGCCGTCCTTCACGACAAGGTCGATATTGCTCTTCGTCAGCTTGGTCGGTTCCAGCAGCACGGTGTCGACCTTCTTCTTGCCGTTGTCATATTGCGCGTTGAACGCCGGTTTCGTGCCCTTCGCAAGATCCACCGCCAGCTTGGCGGCTTCGCCTGCGATCAGCTTCAGCGGCTTGTAGACCGTCATCGTCTGCGTACCTGCGATCACGCGCTTGACGGCTGCAAGGTCGGCATCCTGACCGGAGATAGGCACCTTGCCCGCCATGTTCTGCGCGGCGAGCGCCTGGATCGCGCCGCCAGCCGTGCCGTCGTTCGAGGCAACCACGGCGTCGATCTTGTTGTTGTTCGCGGTCAGGGCGTCTTCCATGATGCGCAGCGCCGTCGAAGCGCTCCACTCCGGCACCCACTGCTGGCCGACCACCTTGATGTCGCCGCGGTCGATCGCCGGCTTCAGGATTTTTAGCTGGCCTTCGCGCAGCATCTTGGCGTTGTTGTCGGTCGGGGCGCCGCCGAGCAGGAAGTAGTTGCCCTTCGGCTTCACGTCGTACACGCCCTGCGCCTGCATTTCGCCGACCTTTTCGTTATCGAACGAGATATAGGCGTCGACATCTGCATCGAGAATCAGCCGGTCGTATGACACGACCTTGATGCCTGCTTTCTTCGCTTCGGCGACCACATTACCGAGCGTCTTCGAGTTGAACGGCACGATGACGATCACGTCGACACCGCGCGAGATCAGGTTTTCGATCTGCGCAATCTGGCGCTCTTCACTGGCATCGGCCGATTGCACCGATACTTTCGCGCCGAGCTTCTGCGCAGCGGCGACAAAATAGTCGCGGTCGCGCGACCAGCGCTCGACGCGCAGATCGTCGATACAGAAGCCGATTTCAGGATTGTCCTTGCTCGCATGCGCGAGTGGCGCGGCAAGCGACAGGCTGGCGAGTACTGCTCCGCACAAAAGCGAACTGAGTACGGAACGACGTGTAGCGAATTTCATGTCTCACTCCTCGTTATGATCTGGTCATGCTGAATTAATGGCGCACGCGGCGAGACGCGCGGCCGGACAAACGACAACCCAGGAACTACCCGTTGCACCGCGGCTACGCTGGCCGTGAGCGTCGTGCTGCCTGATATTGCGCTACGGACTACTGGCGAACACCGGTTCGAGCGCGCGATAGAGCGAATGAAACGTGGGCCGGCGTTCGTCGCGATACCACGCGTGTCGTGTCGCATCCGGCTCGCGGACCGCAACGACTTCCGGCGTGGGACACACGTCATCCAGAGACGCATCCGGCTCGATGGCAAGATGAGCGAGACGCGCCGCTCCCAGGGCCGGGCCCACTTCGCCACCCGAACGCAATGTCAAGGGGCGACCGGCGATATCGGCGAGCATCTGCGTCCACCAGGCGCTGCGCGAGCCGCCGCCGATCACCGTAATTTCATCCGGCACGAGTCCTGCAGCGTGCAGCGCATCCATGCCATCGAGCAACGCGAGGCCTACGCCTTCGAGCGTTGCGTTCGCGAGATCGGCACGCGCCGTCTCCGGGGTCATGCCGTAAAACACGCCCTTCGCGTTGACGTTGTTGTGCGGCGTGCGCTCGCCGGTCAGGTACGGCAGGAACCATGGGCGGCGGTTTCCGCCGTTCGCTTCGGCATCCGCCAGCAAAGCGGTCACGTCGGCGTAACCGGTCAGACGCGCGCAATAGTCGATACAACCCGCGGCGTTGAGCATCACCGACATCAGGTGCCAGGTTTGCGGCAGCGCATGACAGAAGCTATGCACTGCCGACGCCGGATTCGCGAGAAAGCCGTCCGACACCGCGAAATAGACGCCCGAGGTCCCGAGCGACAGCATCGCCTGTTTCGGCTTGACGATGCCGACGCCGACGGCGCCCGCCGCGTTATCCCCTCCACCTGCCACGACCGGAATCTCACGCAAACCCCACTCGCTGGCTAGCGCAGGGCTCAAGGTTCCGGTAATGCGGTTGCCTTCGTACACATCGGGCATCTGCTCACGCGACAGGCCGCACGCGGCCAGCAGCGCATCGCTGTAATCGCGCTTCGCAACATCCAGCCACAAGGTACCCGCGGCATCCGATGGATCGGTCGCAAAATCGCCGGTCAACCTGTAGCGCAGATAGTCTTTGGGCAGCAGCACCCTGGCGATGCGCGCGAAAACGTCGGGCTCGTGACGTCGCACCCAGAGCAGCTTGGGTGCGGTAAACCCGGGCATGGCCAGATTCCCGGCAATCTGATGCAGTTGCGGCACTGCAGCTTCGAGTTCCGCACATTCCGTATCGGACCGTCCGTCATTCCAGAGGATCGCTGGCCTCAAAACGGCGCCACGCGCGTCGAGCAGCGTCGCGCCGTGCATCTGGCCGGTGAGTCCGATCGCTTCGATACGGTCCGCCCCGATACCCTCGACGCGGACCTGGGCAAGCAGGTCCTCGATCGCCGCCGAAGTGGCGTTCCACCAGTCGTCCGGCGCCTGCTCGGACCAGCGCGGATGCGGCCGGCTGACAGAAAGCGCGCGCTGCGCCGTGCAGCGCACGCGCCCGTCCCTGTCGAGCAGCACGGCCTTGACGCCAGACGTGCCGAGGTCGATCCCGATGAACATGTGTCTCCATCCTTTTTTCGCGCAAGTGTGCGCTTTGTCGACCCGCCTTCCATTGCGAAATTGACGGGTCGCACTAACGTTTTTTAGCGGTGCCTCATGTGTCTTTTCGTGGTCCGTAAATCGCCTGATTCACGACGTTTTCGAGCCGCTCCTGATGGCCGCTCACATGCTGCGGATTCACGCCGCGGGCAACCGCGTCCGTCGCCAATGTCGCCAGCGAATAGCCACCCGACAGGATCTTGCGGCCGAACTCCGTATCCCAGCCCGCATAGCGCTGCTGACGGAACTGCTCCAGGCGATCGTTCTCGACCAGCGCCGCCGCGCGCTCCAGTCCGAGCGCGAGGATATCGATCGCGCCGACGTGTCCGTAGAACAGGTCTTCCGCGTCCACGCTCTGGCGCCGCACCTTCGCATCGAAGTTCATGCCGCCCGTCGTGAATCCGCCATGACGCAGGATCTCGTAGAACGCCAGCGTCATTTCTTCGACGCTGTTCGGAAACTGGTCGGTATCCCAGCCGTTCTGCGGGTCGCCGCGATTCGCGTCGACGCTGCCGAAGACGCCAAGCGCAAAGGCCGTCGCGATTTCGTGATGGAACGAATGACCGGCAAGCGTCGCGTGGTTGGCTTCGATGTTCACGCGAATCTCGTTCTGCAAGCCGTATTGCGTCAGAAAGCCGTGTACGGTGGCCACGTCGTAATCGTATTGATGCTTGGTCGGCTCCTGCGGCTTCGGTTCGATGAGGAGCGTGCCCTTGAAACCGATGCGGTGCTTGTGCTCGATCACCATGTTCAGGAAGCGGGCAAACTGGTCGCGCTCACGCACGAGATCCGTGTTGAGCAGCGTGTCGTAGCCTTCGCGACCGCCCCACAGCACGTAGTTGTCGCCGCCGAGCTTGAGCGTCGCGTCCAGCGCGTGACACACCTGGGTCGCGGCAAAGGCAAAGACTTCCGGGTTCGGGCTGGTCGCCGCGCCTGCCGCGTAGCGCGGATTCGAAAACAGGTTCGCCGTACCCCACAGCAGCTTCATGCCGGTGTCCTGCTGCTTGCGCGCGAGGTAGTCGCTCATGCGCGAGAAATTCTCGACGTACTGCTTGATGCTCGTGCCTTCGGGCGCGACATCGGTATCGTGAAAGGTGTAGTACGGCACGCCGAGCTTCGTGAAAAACTCGAAGGCGGCATCGGCCTTTAGTTGGGCACGCTCCATGGCGTCGCCCGGCTGATGCCACGGACGGTGAAACGTCCCTTGCCCGAAAATATCGGTGCCCGGCCAGACAAACGTGTGCCAGTAGCATGCGGCGATCCGCAGATGCTCTTCCATCGTCTTGCCGAGCACGCGCTTCTGTCTGTCATAGTGGCGGTAGGCGAGCGGATTGTCCGACTGTGGACCTTCGTAGCGGATCGCGGGGATGTGTTCGAAAAAGGACATAACGTCTCCAGTTTTTATGTTGCGCCGCAACCAGATCGAGCGTCGCGGAAAGCCTGTGCGGCAAGGTAAAGCCATGCTGCCAGCACGCGGCATATACCGGCAATTGCGAAATTGCGCAGGCTGTGTGATGTTTCTCGCCAGTGGCGCGAATCGGTTGCCCTGCCGCGGGTTTCCGGGCCTAAAATAACCGGACACTTAAAACCGGCGCGGCGCTGGCTGCTGCGCACAACAGGAGACGATGGTCCGCCGGCATCTGAGTGCCGCCGCACCCTCCCTTGCGATGACTCGAGCCCAGGCGCCCCAGAAGACCCATCGTATTGCCCTGCTGTTCAACGCGAACAAGGTGTATGACCGCGAGATCATCACGGGCATCGGCAATTACCTGCTGTCGACCCGCGTCGCGTGGGATCTCTTTCTCGAAGAGGACTTCCGCTGCCGCCTCGCGGGCATCGAGCGTTTCGACGGGGACGGCATCATCGCTGACTTCGACGATCCTGCCGTTTGCGAAGCGTTGAGCAACTTCGCGTTGCCGGTGGTGGCCGTGGGTTCATCATATGAAGACCCGGCGCAGTATCCGCCGGGCCTCCCCTACATAGCGACCGACAACGCGAAGCTCGTGTCGCTTGCGTTCACCCATCTGATCGGCGCCGGCCTGCAGCGCTTCGCGTTCTACAGCCTGCCCGAAGCGCCCGAAAACCGCTGGGCACAACAGCGGGAACTGGCGTTCCGGCATCTGCTCGAGGCGGAAGGACTCGACGTCGACATCCATCGCGGCCTGCCGACCAGCGCGCCGGAGTGGAATCAGGCGATCGAGCAGCTGGCCGCCTGGCTGAAGGATCTGCCGAAGCCGGTGGGAATCATCGCCGTGACCGACGCCCGCGCGCGGCATCTGCTGCAGGCGTGCCTGATGGCCGGCATTCCGGTGCCGGAGGAAGTCGCGATCATCGGCATCGACAACGATCCGTTGACGCGCACGCTGACGCGCATTCCCCTTTCGTCAGTGATACAGGGCACGGAGGAAATGGGCCGCACTGCGGCGCACCTTTTGCACCAGATGCTGCACGGCGCGCGTTTTCCCGGGCGACGCATTCTCGTGCCGCCCGTCGGCATCAACGTGCTGGCATCGACGAAGCACCAACCGCTGGCGAGCCCCTATGTGATGCGGGCGCGGCACTTTATCCGCCAGTACGCGTGCCAGGGCATCCGCACGGAACAGGTCGCGGATTATGTGGGCGTCTCGCGTTCGTCGCTCGAAGAGTACTTCCGCCGCGAGTTGCAGTGCACCGTGCATCAGGAGATCCTGCGTCACAAGCTCGATGCGGCGAAGGCGATGCTCGAGAAGCGCGATGCGTCGAGCGCGGAAGTGGCGATCCGCTGCGGGTTCACGTCGCTGCAATACATGTACGCGGTATTTCGTCGCGAACTCGGCTGCACGCCGCGCGAGTATCAGGAGCGCGCGAAGTCGTCGGCTGCGCCGGGTTGAATCCTCATCACCTTCTTACTTTCCGACGACATGATCAGTACCGCACGTCTTTCCTCCGATTCGTGGGGCGCATTGCCGAGCGGCGACCCCGCCCGCCTGTTCACGCTGCGTAATACGCACGGCATGAAAGTGGCCATCAGCGACCTCGGCGCGACGCTCGTCTCGTGGCATACGCCCGACCGCGCCGGCCGCCTCGACGACATCCTGCTCGGCCACGACAAACCCGCCGACTACTTCACGGGCACGACCTACATGGGCGGGCTGATCGGCCGCTGGGCAAACCGCATTGCGAACGCGCACTTTGTGCTGGACGGCATCGAATACACGCTCGACCGCAACGAAGGCGACAATCTGCTGCACGGCGGCGCGGCGGGTTTTCACCGCGCGATCTGGGAAGCCAGCGAAGACAACGGCACGCTCGTCATGCGGCTCGAATCGCCGGAAGGCGATGCGGGCTTTCCCGGCAACGTGACTGTACAGGTACGCTACACGCTCGACGACGACGGCACGCTGACGCTCGATTACGAAGCCGTGTCCGATGCCCCGACACCGCTCAACCTGACAAGTCATCCCTACTTCAACCTGACGGGCCAGACGGATACGGACATTCGCGGCCACGTCATGACCATCGACGCCGACGCGTTCTTCGAAGTCGACGCGGGCCTGATTCCGTGCCGTCGCGCGGAAGTGGCGGGCAATGCATTCGATTTTCGCCAGAGCGCGCCCCTTGGAGCCAGGCTCGACTGGCCGCATGAACAGCTTGCACGTGCGGGCGGATTCGACCACTGCTATGTGCTGCGCGATCCCGCCGCAGCGGCCGATACGGTGTTGCGCCCAGTGCGTCAGGTCGCGCGTGCCTATGATCCGGGCAGCGGGCGCGAACTGACCGTATCGACCAACGAGCGCGGCTTGCAGTTCTATACGGGCAACTACCTCGAAGGAATCGCCGGCCGCAATGGTGCCGTCTATCGCCGGCATGCGGGGCTGTGTCTCGAAGCCAGTGCGTTTCCCAACCAGATCAACATGGACGATCGCGAGCGGGTCGTTTTGCGCCCCGGCGAGACATACCGGCAGGTGACATGCTATCGCGTGGGCGTAGTGGCGTAGTATCCGTCGCTCGCCGCGCGCACTGACACCCGGAATTCACGACGATGCAAAAGGTCACCCCGTTTCTGATGTTCAACGGTAACGCGCAGGAAGCACTGGACTTCTATCTCTCCGTGTTTCCGGACTCGGCTATCGAAAGCATTTCGCACTACGGCGCGGGCGAAGACGGCCCGGAAGGCAAGGTACGCCATGCCGTGTTTTCGCTCTTCGGACAACGCTTCATGTGCATCGATAGCGTGGTCAAGCACGGCTTCACATTCACGCCCGCGATGTCGCTCCACGTAACGTGCGAGAGCGCTGGCGAAGTCGACGCGCTCTTTGCCAGACTGTCGGCAAACGGACAACTGCTGATGCCGCTCGACACCTATCCGTTCAGCAGGCGCTACGCATGGTTCAACGACCGCTTCGGCGTGTCGTGGCAATTGATGATGGCCGGCCCTGCGTGAAGGCAGGTGAACTGGAGGGCTGACGGCGCAGCGAACGGCCGCGCGCTTATCGATGCTGGGTGGCGACTTTCAGCCCGAGCGAAATGAAAATCGTGCCAACGATCTTGCCCTGCCAGCGGCTGAGCCACGACAGCCGCTTGACCAGCCTGCCGAGCGGGCGGATGGTCAACGCGATGAGCGTCGTATACGCCGCGCTCAGTCCGACGAAAATCAGCCCGAGCACCGCGAATTGCAGGAAAGACGAACCGTGCTCGGGATGCACGAATTGAGGGAGAAAAGCGAGGAAGAACAACGCGGTCTTGGGGTTCAGCACTTCGGCGGGAATGGCCTGAAAGAACGCTTTGGCAGGCGTAACGGCAGCCACCTTCGGCTGGGTTGCCTTCGATGAGGCGCCTTCAGGCTGCGCCGGGCCGGAGGGTTTCTCCATCAGCGCGCGAATGCCGAGATACACGAGATAAGCCGCCCCCACCACCTTCACGACGTTGAATGCGAGTGCGGACGTCATCAACAGGGCGGACAGACCCACGGCGGCGCATAGCGTATGAACGAAATCGCCGCTCGCAATGCCAAGGCCAGTGAGTATGCCGGTCTTGCGTCCGCCCTGCACGGTGCGGGTCAGAACGAGCAGCACGGCAGGCCCGGGAATCAGGAACAGACCGAGCACCACCGCGACGAAAGCGCCCAATGTAGTGAGGTCAAACATGTCGTCTCCTGGCTTCGAACGATTCGACGGCGGCGCGCTGGTCCGTCGCGACGCTGTTGCGTCGATAGCGTGCGAACAGCATCGTCGAGGTGTCTCATCCGACGACGCCTCACGCCTGAATTAGCCGAACGATTGTACAGTGACTGAAAAACGCCCGCGCGAACTGCGTTGCGGGCATGCCAGACCGGCCTCGCACGCCACGTCGAGGCTCAGGCTCAATCCATCGCCGCGTGAGCGATCGACGTCGGCTGGGCTTTCGCTGGCCGGATCAGCAGAATCAGCGGAACGACCAGCAGTGTCGCCACGAACATCAGCTTGAAGTCGTTCAGGTAGGCAATCATCGATGCCTGCTGTGTGATCGACTGGTTCAACACCGCGAGATCGTAGTTCGAGCCGCTGGCAAGCATAGGTTGAATGGCGGGATTGAACGGCGTGACGTTCGCCGCGAGATCCGCGTGAGCGATCTGCGTATTGCGCGTGATCAGCGTCTGCACGATCGAAATGCCGATACTGCTGCCGATATTGCGCGCGAGGCTGTACGTTGCCGTGCCATCCGCGCGCAGTTGCGGAACCAGCGTGGAAAACGTCAGCGTACTCAGCGGCACGAACACGAGACCCAGCCCGAAGCCTTGAATCACGCCTGGCCAGATGATATCGGACGCCGACAGCACGATCGTGTACTGCATCATCTGCCAGAGCGCGAAGGCGGAAATCAGGAAGCCGGACAGCAGCAGCACGCGCGCGTCCACATATTTCAGCAGGCGGCCGGCGAACAGCATCGCGATCATCGTGCCGGCGCCGCTCGGCGCAGTCACGAGCCCGGTTGTCGCGACGGGATAGTTCATCAGGGTCTGCAGCATCGGCGGCAACAGCGCGCGCGTGGCGTACATCACCGCCCCGATCACGAAGATGAAGCAGGTTCCGGTAGCGAAATTGCGGTCCTTCAGCAACTCATAGCGGAAGAAGGAGCGGGCGCCAGCGGTCGCCGTATGGACCAGAAAGAACGCAAAGCTCAGCGCCGCCACCAGCGCCTCGATGCGGATTTCGAGTGAGTTGAACCAGTCGAGCTGCTCGCCGCGATCGAGCATCGCCTGCAACGCGCCGATGGCGAGACTCAGTGTCAGAAAACCGAACAGGTCGAACTTCGCGTCATGTTTCGCCGGTCTCGCGGGCAGGAATGTCAGCACGCCAAATAGCGCAAAGGCGCCGATCGGCACGTTGATGAAGAAAACCCAGCGCCAGTTGTAACTGTCGGTCAGCCAGCCGCCAAGCGTCGGCCCGAGAATCGGCCCGACCATCACGCCCATGCCCCACACGGCCATCGCCTGCCCCTGCTTCTCGTGCGGATTGATGTCGAGCAGGATCGATTGCGACAAAGGCACCAGCGACGCCCCAAAAATGCCTTGCAGCAGCCGCGACGCGACGATCTGGGTCAGTGTTTCCGACAGCCCGCATAGCGCCGACGCAAGCGTGAATCCGGCAATCGCCAGTGCCAGCAGACGCTTGACGCTCAGCCGGTCGGACAGCCAGCCCGTCAGCGGCGTCGCGATGGCCGCGGCCACGATGTACGACGTCAGCACCCACGTGATCTCGTCCTGCGACGCGGACAACGCGCCCTGCATGTGCGGCAGCGCAACGTTGGCGATCGTGCTGTCGAGCGTCTGGATCAGCGTCGCCAGCATGATCGAGATGGTGATCATGGACCGGTTGAGCGGAACAGCAGCGCTTTCCGAACCTGATTTAGATGACATTGGGGTGGATCACCGGGCTATTCCAAATAGTAAGCATGCTTATTATATCGATAACGGTTCAACGCGCAATTGGTAGAGTCGAGATCCCATGCCGTCGCTTCGCGGGGCTGCCGTTGCCGCCCACCTTCCGCGTCGGGCTTTCGTATAATCGCCGGATGAAAACCCATCTTGAACAGCGCTTCGGCTTTCTGGTGTCGGACGTAGGGCGCCTGTGCGGCAAGCGCTTCGACGATCTGGCGAAGTCGTCACTCGATCTCACGCGTGCCCAGTGCCGCGCACTTGCGTATCTGTCGCACTACGGCGACGTCAATCAGGCGCGTCTTGCCGATCTGCTCGAAGTCGCGCCGATTTCGGCCGGCCGCCTGCTCGACCGCATGGAAGAAGGTGGGTGGATCGAGCGCTCGATGAACCCGCAGGATCGCCGCGAAAGGCACATCCGGATGACCGAAAAAGCGGAGCAGACACTCGGCCGGGCCCGACGCGTAGGCGACGAGGTCGCCGCCGAAGCGCTCGAGGGTTTCAGCGACGAGGAAACGCAACAGTTGATCGCCTTGCTGCAAAGGGTGCGCAGCAACCTCAGTTCGCTCGTCGACAGCTGAGGATGCCTGCGGGAGTGGCGAGGTATGACGGCTTGCGGCCTGCGACGTGAGGCGTGAGATGTGACACGAGGCGCTCAGGCGAGAATGGTCGCGAAGACGCTGTTGCGTCCCGCCGCCTTGGCGGAGTAAAGCGCTTCGTCGGCGGCCTTCACGACCGACTCCACCGTGTTCGACTTTTTCCCTTGCCACGTCGCGACACCGATGCTCACCGTGATGCGTCCCTGCTCGCTCCCGGCGTGTTCGATCCCAAGACTGAACACTTCGTCGCGAATCGTCTCTGCGACGTTGAACGCGCCGGGCCCCAGGGTGGCGGGCAGCACGATCACGAATTCCTCGCCGCCGTAGCGGGCGGCACTGTCGCCAGGACGGCGGAGATTCCCTGAGATGCAGCGCGCCACGCAGGCGAGCGCGTCGTCGCCGGCCTGGTGACCGTACCCGTCGTTGTAAGCCTTGAAATGATCGATGTCGACAAACAGGATCGACAGCGCTTCGCCCGAGCGCTTCGCGCGCTGCCATTCGCGCTTCAGCAGGTCGTCCAGTGAGCGGCGGTTGTACAGCCCCGTGAGACTGTCGATTCTCGACAGCATCGTCAGCATCCGTTCCGCCTGCGCTTTCTTCGCCAGTGAATAAGCCAGCAGCACCGCAAGGCCGACGACGATCAGGCCGAATACCGTTATCAGGATCGCCATTCTGATGGCCCGCACCCGCCACGCCGCATAGATATCCATCTCGGCTGGCGCGACTTCCATGATCAGCGGCAGGCCCGGCAGGTGCCTGAACGTGTAGACGCGGCGGATACCGTCGATCGGGGACTCGTCGCTGAACCGGCCCTCGGGCTGCAGGTTCATCCGTAGAAAAAGCCTCGTGCCGCTGAGGTCCCGTCCGACCACGCGTTGATCGTCGGGCGAACGCATGATCAACTGTCCATTCGTATGAATGAGCGCCATCGTGCCATTCGGCCCGAGTTGCAGCCCCGCCAGCAGCCTGTGAAAGTACTCGAGCCGAAACGTGCCCAACACAATGCCGCCAAACGATCCATCAGGCTTGTTGATGCGCCGGCTGAGCGCGATACTCGGATCGCCGCCGCGCAGCCGCGACCGGAAAGGTGGGCTCAGATAAAGACCGGCATTGGGGTTGTCCCGATGTACGGTGAAATAGCTCCTGTCCGCAAAATTGGCCTGACGCGGGGTAGCCGAGCCGGAATCGATCATCACGTTGCCGGCGCTGTCCAGTACGAGCATGGAACCCAGGTCCTTGGCGGTGGCGGCACGTTCGAACAGCACCGAATCGCGCAGCGCGCGCGGCAGCGCCATGACTTCAGGGTCGCCCACACCATCGACGACGGCCTGCAGCGAAAGATCATAAAGTTCGACGTTACGCGCGATATCGCGCTCGACCACCAGCAGCGTGTTGAGTGACGACTCATTGGCAAGCGCGAGCGCGTCTTCACGACCGTCGTACAACAGCACCGCGCACACCACAAGCATAGTCAGCGCCATGAGCACGCCGCCAGCGATCACAAACCATGGCGAGACGAGCCAAGGCAGCAGGCGTCTGAAAATATGGCGGATCAGCATCGAGCGCGCTTCGGCTGGTCGGTTTTCAAATTCAATGGCGGGTGTGCACCGTCTCCGGGCAGCGAGAATAGCATATGCCACTTTCGTGATGGATCGATTTCGGGGATGACGTGGCGAGGATCTCGACTGACGAATTCGCGCGCCCTGCCGCCATCGACATCGCCCGAGGTGCCCCGACAATCCGCTTTCACCCCCGCACACGCCCGGCGCGATCGGACAACCCCGCCGTCGCAACGCGATCGCCCACTACCGGGCACGCACTACCCGGCACGCGCACGCACCGTGCGCGTGTAGGACGCGATCATCGTGGCCAGTTCCTGTGCCGCAGGCGTCACGGGAATCGCGGCGCGCTGCAGCAGGCAGACGTTGTGCTGCGTGGGCCGCTCGCGAAGCGGAATCGACTTCAGCGCGCCGGCAAACGGCCCGCGTTGCGTCACGATCGACGACTCCAGCGAAAGGCAATCCGTTTCCCCGACGAGGTGCAGCGCTTCGAACAGGCCTTCGACCGTCGCAATGATTCTGGGCGGCGGCAACCCATGGCCTTCAAAGAAGCTGAGCAGCCGGTTCGATGACGTGTCGCCGGTCAGGTTCGGCGAGCGCGTCGCAATCCACGTGCAGTCCGCCAGTTCTTCGAGCGACTTCGCGCCTGCTTTCGGATGTCCGCGACGGCAGACCACCACCGGGTCGGACGGATAGAGGGTCATCACCGAAAGGTCGGTCGTGTCCGTGTCCTTCGATACCAGCGCGACAGCGAAGTCGAGCGTGCCGTCGCGTATCCACGCGATCATCATCCGCGACGTGCCTGTTCTCAGGTGCACCGAAACCCGCTCGAAACGCGAGCGGAATTCGGTCAACACGGGCGCGAGCGCATCGATCAGCGGCTCGGTCGTCATGCCGAACGACACCTCGCCCGCATACTCTCCGCGCAACTGCTGAACCTCCTGCTCCGCCCGCCCGCATTCCCCGAGAATCGCGCCAGCGCGCTGCAGCAGGCGCTGGCCAAGCGCAGTCAGCGCCACGCCGCGATTGGTGCGCGTAAAAAGCGTGGCGCCCAGCATCAACTCAAGGTTCTGGAGTTGCTGCGTGATACCGCTTTGCGCCGTCCCAAGCGCTCGCGACGCGGCGCGGATGCTGCCGTGCTCGGCGACCGCGGTAAATACGCGCAACTGGGAGATCGTCAGAGACATGTCTGTTTTTTTGCGATCAGTAAAAATGATCATGATAGACCGCTGCGCACTTCTCCGGATCGCCAACGCGCCGTAGCATGGGGCCGAATCCCCTCTCTATCTCACACGCCCATGTACACGCAAAACGCCCCGCTCCTGTCGCCCGCCATCGGCACCCGCCGCGAATTGACGAGCTTCCATTTCGGTCCGTCGGACACCAGGCAAAAGATCTATATCCAGTCGTCGTTGCATGCCGACGAAACGCCCGCGATGCTGACGAGCGTCATGCTGAAACGGCGCCTCCTCGCGCTCGAAGCCGAAGGGGCACTGGCGGCCAGCATCGTACTCGTGCCGGTCGCCAACCCGGTCGGCCTCGGACAGTACGTCATGGGCCAGTTCGTGGGACGCTTCGACCTCGCCAGCGGACGCAACTTCAACCGTCATTTCCTGCCTTTCACTTCGCTCGTCGAACGCGCGAAGGAAGCGCTGGGCGCCGATCCGCTCGAGAACCAGCAGATCGTCCGGCAACTGGTTCGCGACGAACTTGAACAGCAGAAGCCGCTGACCGAATTCGAGTCGTTGCAACTGGCGTTGCTGAAGCTGTCGTTCGATGCCGATCTCGTCATTGATCTGCACTGTTCGCTGGAAGCCGTGATGCACGTGTACACCAGCGAAGCCGCGTGGCCACAGATCGAACCGCTTGCGCGCTATCTCGGCTCCGAGGCGTCGCTGCTCGCGACCAACTCCGGCGGCCAGGCGTTCGACGAGACGCATAGCCTGCTCTGGTGGCACCTTCAGGCGGATCTGCCCGCGGACAGGCCCGTCCCCATCGGCACGCTCGCGGTGACGGTCGAATGCCGTGGCCAGCGCGACGTGTCGTATGAGATTGCCCAACAGGATGCGGACGCGATCATCGATTACCTGATCTGGCGCGAAGCGATCAAAGGCGACGCGAAGCCGCAGCCGGCATTGCCCATGCCGGCGACGCCGCTCGCGGGCAGCGAGCAGTTCTACGCGCCGGCAAGCGGGATCCTCGTGCATCGCGCGAAGATCGGCGACACCATCCGCGCAGGCGATCCGCTCTTCGACATCATCGACCCGCTCACCGACGAAACGACGACCGTCGAGAGCCACACCGACGGCGTGCTTTATATGCGGCGCGCGATCCGTTTTGTGACGACCGGCGCGCCGCTGGGCCGCGTCACCGGGACGCGGCCCGTGCGCACCGGCGTATTGCTCGGCGCGTGATCGCCGGGAGGGTGGAACCGCCAATTTCTTTCCAGAAGCTTACGCAAACTGATTTGTCGGCAGCCGCCTGCTGCGTGTGCCTCGCGTGCCGGTCTGAAGGGTAGAATTTGCTGTGGGGGGTGCGAGTATCGCCCGCCCACGCCAAAATCAAGAAGCCGGTCAGCGCTGCGGGCGCGCGTGCATCACATGGAGCAAGCGATGAAACCTGAACCCACGGAAAAGCGGGCCCGCAAGCGTCCGTCCAACCTCGTCCTGAACCTGCTGACCGTTCTGGTCGGCCTCGGGGTCCTGGCTGCGGGGCTTGCCTATCTGATTCTGAACGACACGCCGGTGTTCGCCATCCCGCTTGTCGTCACGGTGCCGGTTATCGCCGCCGTGGCATTTCGCAATTGCTGGGACTAGCACGGTCGCCGGCGTCTTTCGCGTCCGTCAATGATGGCGAGACTCGCGGTCGGCAGAATGTACCGTTCGCGGCGACAATGGCGCGAAGAAGAACGAATCGCGCCGAACGCCCGCGAATCCGATCCGGCCCATGCCGCCGGCCGCGGTGTGTGACACCTCTCCGTCAGTTGTTGCCGCTTTCCCCCAACGTCCATACGGTCAGCGTATTCGTGGCGTCATCCACGGCGGCTAAACGTACCCGACCATGCCGGTCTCGCCCGAAGGCGAGACCAAAAGCGGCCCCCTGCGACGGATCAACCGACAACTCGGCGATGAAGCGGCCGTCCACCGTAAACTCGACCAGCTCGCTCGGCTGCTGCGGATCGGGATTGATCGCGTCGCCGTTCGCCGTGACCAGATGGCCGTTCGGTGCAAGCGCAAGGCCCAAGGGTCCGCGCAGATGTGCGTTGTCCTGGTAAATGAGTCGCCCGACACCCGCGTCGTGCGTCGCGGAAGCGGCGCCGTAGATCGCGAACACAGCGTTGTCTGCAGTCGATGCGACATACAGCACGTCGTGATCGGCGTCGTAAGCAAGTCCGGTCGGCCCGAGTTCGAACGCCGTGGGGTCGCTGCGATGCATGTAGCCGGAGGCGACGATGCGCGAAGTCGGCAGCACGTGGACACCGGTCTCGTCTATCGAAAGGTCCAGTCTGGCGACATTCCCGCTCAAGACGTTCGACACGAATACCTTGACGCTTCCGCCCCGATCGATCACGGTGAGATCCCATGGTCCATTCAACAGGGTCGGGTTCTTCAGCTCAGCCGCGAGTCCGCCTTGCGGGTTGACGACCAGCAACGAACCCTGCGACGTCGGTGTCTTGCCGTCGGTGGTGGGCAGGTTGCCGACCAGAACGAAGCCACTTCTGAGCACCGCCAGCGCGGTGGTCAGCCCCAGGTTGTGCCCCTGGAAAAAGGTAATGGGCGTGCCGTTCGGCACGAACTTGACGATCGTCGTTCCGGTGCCTTGCAGATTCGATTTCGCATTGAAGTTCGACACCACCACGTCGCCCGCTTTTAACGTGCTCCAGGACGGCACCCCAGCTGGTACGAACGCCACACCATAGGGATTGACGTCGCCGTTGGCAGGAACCGTCGACGCAGTCACGGACGAAGGCGGAAGAATGGGCTCATCGCCGGCAGCCCACACATAACCGGTCGATAGCGCAGCGAGGCAGGCCCCGCATATCACCTTGCGCAGTCGATGACCAGGCTGGCCCGACATAGGCGCGGCTTGCACGGAACCAGCCGCTCCGTCGACACCACCGAAGACGGGGACACGCTTGAACGCTCTCATCACTCGACTCCTTTTGGCAAAGAACACGCCGACCGCGGACATCGCACACTGACGGCCGGGCAGCGAGCGCTCGCGGTGCTTTGACGCGGGCAGTCGCCCTGCTTAAACGAATTCGCGTCGCCTTTATTCCGCCCAATGCTGCCCATCGTGAACGAGGTGCGCCGCGCCCCGTGCAAGGTCTTAAGGAAACCTTCAGCCTGCGCGTGACGATTTCGTGTCGTTGCCTGTCAGCAGCCTTGATGCAAAACCGGTCTCGCTGATGTACGTGCCTCGCTGTCGCACTCAACGCACCGCGTGTCGACGCGCAAACGTTGGCGAGTTCACTTTGTGGAGCATGTGATCGATTTCAACGCTCGATCCGGTCTCAACCCGCGCATGCCCCTCCAGGGTAACCGCACGAAAACGGAGTCATTCATCTGGCTTTCGTCATCGATCAGTAACAATCCATCCACGATAATCTGGGCGCCCGACGATTCGGCAATTTCACAAAAAGGCGGCCAACTCCAGTCAGGAGTTCGACACGCTGGTTTGACCTCCGGGGAAGCACTCAAATGACCATTCGTCATCGCATCACGCTATTGGTAATCTTGATGTTCGTCGCACTGTCGGCCATCGGCGGCTATGCGGTCTACCAGACGCGGGGCAGCGCCCGTGAGGTCAGGCAGGTGACGGAAGGTGTGGTGCCAAGCGCACTGGCGTCGGCGAATCTGGTGTCGCAGGTCAAGGACGTCCAGCTGGCCACGATGACGCTGGTCTACGCGCCCGACGGCAACGTGATGTCGCAGGCGCAGGAAGAACTCAAGGCGAAGAAAGCGTCTTTGCAACAGGCACTCGCGCTGCAGGCGAGAGATGCCGCGAGTCATGCCCAGAAAGGCCTCGTATCGCAGGCCAGCGACAGCCTGGAGAACTATTTCTCCGCGATCAACGAAACCGCAAAGATGAAAGCCGCCGGCAAGAATGAGCTGGCGCAGGCTTATCTTTTCGCCAACGTGGCCCAGTATCGCGACGAACTCGAAGGCATCGTCGAGACGCTTCGCGTCGAGAAGAACCGCGAGAAGGATGAGGCCATCGCGACGCTGAACAGCACCCTCGCGACGACCACCACCGCGATCGGCGCCGTCACGGGTATCGCAGTCATTCTGCTGATCTCCATCGGTCTGCTGCTGTATCGCCAGATTACCCGGCCGCTCAGCCGCATGCAGGCGATGATGAGCGAGATCGCGTCGAGCCAGGACTTCACGCGCCGCGTGCCGGTGGGCCGCATGGACGAAATCGGTCATTCGATCGTCGCGTTCAACGGAATGATCGAAAAGATTCAGGAAAATTCGGCGCTGCTCAAGCAAAAGACCGCGGACATCCAGGCGATGCTGCAGAACATGCAGCAGGGTATTCTGACCGTCGTCGAAGGGGCGGTCATCCATGCAGAGTATTCGGCGTATCTCGAAGCCATCTTCGAAACGAAGGACATCGCCGGACGCGGCCTGATGGAGCTTGTTTTTGCCGATACCGATCTGGGCGCGGATATCCTGTCGCAGGTCGACGCGGCGACTCACGCCTGTCTCGGCGAGGATTGCATCAACTTCGAGTTCAACCAGCATCTGCTGGTGAGCGAAGTCGCCCGGCGCATGCCGGATGGGCGCGTCAAGATTCTCGACCTGAGCTGGTCGGCCATCACCGATGAAAGCGACACCATCGTTCGACTGATGCTGTGCGTGCGCGATGTCACCGAACTGCGCAAGCTCGCGGCCGAGGCCAGCGAACAGAGGCGCAGGCTGGAGATGATCGGCGAAATCCTTGCGGTCAGTCAGGAGAAGTTCCACCACTTCATCGAGAGTTCGGCGGGCTTCATCAGCGAGAACGAGCGGATCATCCGCAAGCATTCCGAGGCGGACGGCGAGGCGATCGCCGAACTGTTCCGCAACATGCACACGATCAAGGGTAACGCACGCACCTACAACCTTCAGTACCTGACTAATGTGGTGCACGAAACGGAGCAGCGCTACCAGCAACTGCGCCAGTCGGACGCGGAGCGCGCCTGGGACCAGGAAGGTCTGATGCAGGAACTGGCCCGCGTGCGGGAAGCGGTCGAAAGTTACGCCACGATCAACGAAGTCAGTCTTGGCCGCAAAGGCCCGGGCCGCCGCGGCAACGTCGAACAGTACCTGATGGTCGACAAGGCGCAGATCCAGGAAAGTCTGCGTCTCACTGAAAAGGCGAATTCGGGCGAGCTGCGCGATCTGATCGCCATGCGCGACGCGGTGCAGCGCACCTTGCGCATGCTTGGGACGGAAAGCATTGGCGAAGTGTTGTCCGGCGTGCTTGAATCGCTGCCTTCGCTGGCAAACGAACTGGGCAAGGTGGCGCCGGCCGTGCGCATTCACGATAACGGCTACCGCGTGAGCCGCGAGGTGAGCGGCACCTTGAACAACGTGTTCATGCATCTGCTGCGCAACGCCGTCGATCACGGCATCGAGACCGCTGACGCGCGGACCGCGCAGGGCAAGCCCGCCGCCGGCACGATCGACATCGAAGTCGGCGCACACAAGGATAGCGTTCGGATCACCCTCAGCGACGACGGACGCGGTCTCGCGCTGGGCCGGATTCGCAGCATCGCAATCGGGCGCGGCTGGATCGGCGCCGACGACGCGCTCGACGATGCGCAAATCGCACATCTGATCTTCAGGCCGGGCTTCTCGACAGCCGACAGAATCACGGAGGTGTCGGGACGCGGTGTGGGCATGGACGCGGTACAGGACTTCCTCAAACGCGAGAACGGCCGGATCGAACTGCGTTTTACCGACGATCGCAAGGGCGCGGAATTCCGCCGGTTCCAGACGGTCGTGGTGCTGCCGGATAACGTCGCGGTGAACAGCGGCGGAATTCACGCACGCCGCGAAACCGATGCGTTGCTCGATGCGGTCACCGGTTAAGCGGCTTGAGTCGCTTAAGCCGTTGAGTCTCCCCTACCCTCTCGCATCAAATGAAATCCGGAAGGACTGGTTGTGATTGAACAGTATCTAGTAGCGGCACTCGGGAGTAGCGCGGTCACTGCCGTGCTCGCGCTCTCGGTGCACAGGGTGTCCCGCGCGAAAGCAATGCGCCGGCCACGCGTTGAAGCAGGCGCCCGGATCGACATGCTGTCTGAGACCAATGCGCAGCAGAGCGCGCTGATCGACCAGCAGAACCAGCAGACGCAGGAACTCGAAGCAACGCTCGCGCAGCTTCGCGACGACCTTGCGAATCAGGTCGAATCCAATGAGGAAATCCGCGTGTCGCTGCATGCGGCCGTCGAAGTCCGCGAGCAGCTGGCGCAGCACGCTGACCGGATCGCGGCCGAAGCCTTGCGCCTGAAAAGTCTTGGCGCGACGTTCGAGCGATGGCATGAGCAGATGATCTCGCTGATGACGCAGAACAAGGATATGCATGCGAAGAACCAGGAGCTTTCGTCGATCGTCAGGCATGTCGTGATCGTTTCGCTCAATGCGTCGATCGAGGCTGCCCGTGCGGGCCAGGCCGGGCGCGGCTTTGCGGTGGTCGCAAGTGAAGTCAGGGCGCTCGCGGCCCGCTCGGAAGAACTGTCGAAGAGCTACAGGGACAGCCTCGACATCAGCGACCTGACCACCACCGCGACCTTCCAGGATATCCAGGCCGGCGGCAAGATGATCACCGCATCGCTTGCCAGCGTCGAGGCGCTTGCCAACCAGTTTCAGTCAACGCTTCATCAGGCATCAACGTGATCAGTAGCCACGCGAAGGACAGTTTCGAACGCATTTTCCGCAAGGCGGCGCAGTCACGGCTGACACTGGATTCGGGCGACGCTTGCGACATTACCCCGCTCGGGCAAGGCGAAACGGGAGCAAGCCTCGCAGGCGACGTCGTCGTACTGACGATCTCGTCGATCGTGTTCAGGTTGATCCTCGTGATCCACTTCGATGAGGACGCCAGCACGCGCGACTATTTCGCAAGGAATGCGGCGGAAAGACCGTTTCAGGAGGTCTTTCTGGAGATCTGCAACCTCTGCTGCGGCGCCATGAACCAGGAACTGCTCCGGTATTTTCCGGATCTGGGCATGTCCACGCCTTACGTGCTGCACGCTCGCTGCGTGTCCCATCTGGAAGAGCTGAAGCCTGGGTATCTGTCGTCGCACGCGATCACGATAAACGGGTCCGTTCACCTCGCGGCGACAGTCTGCGTATGTGCCTACGCGCCCATCGATTTCATCGCCGACGTCAGCACCGTCGAAGAAACCAGCGGCGAACTCGAGTTCTTTTGAGCGCTGTCAAGACTGGCGATGCCGCCCCGCTCCAATTGTCGTTACAGGAAAATGAAATGGCGAAAATTCTGGTTGTAGATGATTCCAGCACCGTGCGCGACGAGGTCGCCGGCTTCCTGCGAAAGAATGGCCTTGACGTCGATACCGCAGTCGACGGCAAGGACGGGCTGAGCAAGCTGAAGATGAGCCCCGGCATCAAGCTCGTGATCAGCGACGTCAACATGCCCAACATGGACGGCTTGACGATGGTGGAAAAGATTCGCGGGGAGCTGGCGAACAACGCCGTCAATGTGGTGATGCTCACGACCGAAAGCAGTCCGGCAATGAAGGAAAGAGGCAAGGCGGCGGGCGTCAAAGGCTGGATCGTCAAGCCGTTCAAGGGCGACGCCGTGCTGGAAGCGTTCAGGAAGATGGCCAGCTAGACCCGCTCGCAACGTGATACGCCGTTAGAACGTGCGCCAGTCGTCACCGGCCGGGGCCTGTGCAACCGGCGCGGGTGCAACGTAAGCACGCTGCCCTCACGATGTCAGCGCACGGACGGACGGCGTTGCCGCGCGCCTGATTTGGCCGCGCGTGCTGTGCGTATGGGCCGCACTGTCAGCGGTGTCGTTGATGCGAAACACCGCGACCGCTTCCCGCAACGCCGTCGCCTGCTCGGCCATCGACTGCGCAGCCGCCGACGCCTGCTCGACGAGCGCCGCATTCTGCTGCGTCACTTCGTCCATCTGGCTGACCGCCATGTTCACCTGTTCGATGCCGGTGGTCTGCTCATCGGAAGCCGATGAAATTTCCGCCACGATCGCGGTCACCTGCTGCACCGACCGAACGATCTCCGCGATGATCCCGCCTGCGTCGTGCACCAGCTCGTTGCCGGTATCGACGCGGCTCGCCGACTGCTCGATCAACGCCTTGATTTCCTTCGCGGCGCCGGCGCTGCGCTGCGCGAGCGTGCGCACCTCGCTCGCGACGACGGCGAAGCCGCGCCCCTGTTCGCCCGCACGCGCGGCTTCCACTGCGGCGTTGAGCGCAAGAATGTTGGTCTGAAACGCGATGCTTTCGATGACGCCGATAATCTCGCCGACCCTCGACGAGCTTTCCGAAATACCCGCCATCGTTTCGACCACGCGCCCCATCACATCGCCACCGCGCGCGGCCGTTTCAGAGGCGGTGCCCGCGAGCGTCGACGCATGCCGGGCGTTGCCCGCGTTCTGCCGCACCGTGCTGGTCAGTTCCTCCATGCTGGCTGCGGTTTCTTCGAGCGATGCGGCCTGCTCTTCGGTCCGTGCCGACAGGCTCAGATTGCCCGCCGCGATCTCCGAACTCGCTGTCGCCACCCCTTCCGCATTGCGCCGCACATTGCTGACCACACTCGACAGACTCGTCTGCATCTCCTTCAGCGCGGCGAGCAGGTCTGCGATCTCGTCCGAACCTGTCGCGTGAAACTCGGTCGTCAGGTTGCCGAGCGCGATGGTGCGCGCGACATCCAGCGCCCGCCTGAGCGGCCGCGTGATCGAGCGGCTGAACATGACCGCCCCACCCAGCCCCGCGCTGAACGCCACCAGCATCAGCACGATACTGATCTCCGAAGCCTGCCTCGCGTCGGCAGCCGCTTTCGCCGACACGTCCGCGCTCGTTGCCGCGATTTCCTGCGCGGCGTGGGCCAGCAAGCGCGCCGGTTCACGATCGACGCCCGCGACGGCGGTGTCGCCGGCGGTGGGATCAAAAGCCGCGGCCTTGAAGGCTTCAAAACCCTTTCGATAGCCGACGCCCATCGTCGAATGCGCAGCCGCGAACTGCTCCACCAGTGCACGGCTTGTGCCTTCGTCGAGCTTCGTCAGCAGAGACCGGGTCTGGTCGTCGACGGAGCGCTCCTGCTGCTCGAAAGCGGCCCATCCGTGTTCGAGTTTCGCCGGGTCCTTGCCGCGCAACAGGATGTCCTTCCACTCCTGAACCTGCAGCTTGAAGGTCACCAGCACGCTGGACACTGCCCGCTCGTTTGCGACGTTGTCGCGAACCACCGTGTTGTATTCGGTAATCGAGTTGTTCAGCGAATAAAGCCCATACATTGCGCCGGCAAACATCAGCAGAAGTGCAGCGCCAAAGGCCAGAGGTAATTTGATAGTCAGTTTCATCGGGAAGGAGGCTTAACAAAACGTCGGAAAGCGCGCATGGCAGCGCGGCTTGATGGCGCAAAGACCCTCATCCAGGTCTTTACGGCACGGCGTATGCGAAATGAATCCCTACCCAAATATTGAGTTGCGGCCGTTGATCCGATTGACACGCATGCCCCTTACTTTCTCTTCACAAATATTACACAGCTCGCCGGATATGCTTCCGCGTCATCGAGCCGTGCATCTGCACACGCCGGCATTCCCAACGTCACGCGGGAGGCTTTCATGTTTGTCAGGTTCACTCGCCACCGGGCGCCGGGACGCAAACGATTAACCTCTGCGCCCGAATGCTGGACCGGCGTGCTCTCGACGGTATTGCTCGCCGCATCGTGCTTCATGTTCGTCAGTGCCTGCAGCGACGACGACAAGGCCACTGCCCCGGCAGCCGCCGTTCAGGCGCATGACAGCTCCGCGTCAGATGCGCGAGGTGCATCGGTCGACACGCCGAACGCGCTGCCCGCTGCCGCCCTCACGATCCAGACACCGGCGCACGCCACCGACCCGTCCTCTGACGCAGCGACCGCGCAGGCCACTGCGCAACCTGGCGAGGCCGCATCCGGCAGTCTCGCTCCACCCGTGATTCACACCGTAGATTGAGTTCGACCGAGCCGCGCCCCGGTACCGTGCCTGCGGGCACCGGTCGCGCCTGTTTCTTTTCCTGACGACTGACACTCCCCATGACCTCGAATAAAAACCGCCGTGACTTTCTACGTACTGCCGCCCACGTGGCAGGGTCCGCCACCGCCTTGAGCATGCTGCCGGCCGGAATCCGCAGCGCGCTGGCGATCCCTGCGAACAACTCGACCGGCAGCATCCGCGATGTCGAACACATCGTGATCCTGATGCAGGAAAACCGTTCCTTCGACCATTATTTCGGCACGCTCAAAGGCGTGCGTGGGTTCGGCGACACGCGCACGATCTCGCTGCCCAATGGCAAGCCCGTCTGGTATCAGCCGCAGGCTGTTGAACCAGGCTATGTGCTGCCGTTTCGCCCCGGTGCGCCCAACCTCGGCTTGCAGTTCCTGCAGGATCTCGCCCACGACTGGACCAGCACGCACTTCGCCTGGAACGGCGGCCGCTACGACCAGTGGGTGCCCGCCAAAGGCGCAACCACGATGGCCTACCTGACGCGCGACGACATCCCGTTCCACTACCAGCTTGCCGACGCGTTCACCATCTGCGACGCCTACCACTGCTCGATCATGGGTCCGACCGACCCGAACCGCTACTACATGTGGACGGGCTGGGTGGGCAACGACGGCAACGGCGGCGGCCCGGTGATCGACAACGCCGAGCTGGGTTACGGCTGGTCGACGTATCCGGAAGTCCTGCAGAACGCAGGCATCTCGTGGAAGATCTATCAGGATGCCGGCACCGGCCTCGACGCCAACGGCTCGTGGGGCTGGACGCAAAACGCCTACATCGGCAACTACGGCGACAACTCGCTGCTCTATTTCAACCAGTACCGCAACGCGCGGCCGGGCAATCCGCTCTACGACAATGCGCGCACGGGTACGAACGTCGCGAACGGTGGCACGTTCTTCGACATCCTGAAGCGCGACGTGCAGAACAACGCGTTGCCACAGGTTTCGTGGATCGTGGCGCCCGAAGCCTATTCGGAACATCCGAACTGGCCGTCGAACTACGGCGCATGGTATGTCGATCAGGTCCTGCAGATCCTGACGTCGAATCCCGCCGTATGGAGCAAGACGGTGCTCCTCATCAACTTCGACGAGAACGACGGCTTCTTCGATCACATGGCGCCGCCGTTTGCGCCGGCAACGAGCGCCAACGGCCTTTCGACGGTCAGCATCAGCAACGAGATCTACCCGGGCGATGCGAAGAATCCGGCTGGCCCGTACGGCTTCGGACCGCGCGTGCCGATGCTGGTGGTGTCGCCATGGTCGAAGGGCGGCTGGGTGTGCTCTGAGCTCTTCGATCACACGTCGGTTATCCGCTTCATCGAGAAGCGTTTCGGCGACCATCACGATCTGGGCGAATCGAACATCACGCCGTGGCGCCGCGCCATATCCGGCGACCTGACGTCCGCGTTCAATTTCACCAACCCTAACGATTCGCTTCCTTCGCTGCCCAGCACCAACGCCTACGTGCCGCCGGACCAGCAACGCCATCCCGACTACGTGCCACTGCCGCCGTCCGTGCAGGCGGTGCCGAAACAGGAAGCCGGTGTGCGGCCGGCGCGCGCGCTGCCCTACGAGCTGTTCGTGCGCTTACGCGCCGAAGGCTCGCAAGGCAAGGTGTCGATACGCTTCCTCAACACCGGACGTGCTGGTGCGGTGTTTCTCGTCTATACGGGCAACAGCGCGGACGCGCCGCGCAGCTACACGGTCGAAGCGGGCAAGCGCCTCGAAGACCAGTTGCCGCTCGCCATCGACGGCAGCTATGACTTTACGGTGCACGGCCCGAACGGTTTCCTGCGGCGCTTCGCGGGCAAGCCCGCCGCGACCGGCTGGTGGGGCGGAGCCGACAAGGCGCGTCCGGAAGTGGCTGAAGGCTATGACCTGGCGAACGGCAATCTCCAGCTTCGCCTGGAAAATCCCGGCTCCGCGCGCTGCCAGTTCACCATCGTCAACGCCTACGATCCGGGCGCGACCATCACGCACGTCGTGCGCGGCGGTGACACCGACCCGCTCTACCTCGATCTGCGCAATGCCTATGGCTGGTACGACCTCACCGTGACGGTCGACTCCGACGCGAGTTTCGAGCGCAGACTCGCCGGGCACGTCGAAACAGGCCGCAGCAGCATGAGCGATCCTGCACTCGGCCGGTAGAACGCGGGGGCGCAGCGATAGAGGTCGCTGCTTCATTGAGTGGCGCCTCGCGCACGGCAGCGCCAGGCGCGGCAGCACGTTCATAGACCGTCACCAGACCTTCGCTGGTCTGGCGGACGGTCGCACCGTTACCGGCTGCCTCGTCGCCGGATATTACCAGCAGGAAATATCTCGTAAGCAGATGCCGAAGTCATGCTTTTTTCGGCGCCTCCCCAAAACCTGGTCAGCCGATCATTCATTGCACGACAGAACCCATGTTCTACCGAGACCGCAATGAAGATCTCCCGCTATATCCTGCTCGCCGGCTTGCTGCTGGCGGACACGTCGGCGCACGCGACCAGCTTCGACTGCAACAAGGGCCACTCCGTTGCTGAAAGGCTGATCTGCCATAACGCCGACCTGTCGAAACTCGACGATCAGCTCGGCAAACTCTACTGGAAGGCAAGACGTGCCACGTCCAACCGCCGGTCATTCATTAACGACAGCGACAGCAAATGGGCATGGCGCGAAGCCAACTGCACCGACGAGGTATGTTTGACGGTCTGGTATTCCGGCCGCATCGAGGAATTGCAGCGATTGCTCGCCGATACCCAGCCTGGCACCACGCCCCCGCCGCAGCCACATAGTCCCCGCGCCGGCACCACGCCCCCGCCGCAGCCACAAAGTCCCCGCGCCGGCACCACGCGCGCACTCGCTGCGGGTGTGCCTTTGACAGAAAAGAACCTCGTGCGTCAATGCACGGCAACCGATCTCGGCATGACCTGGCACGACCAATGTGCCACGGTTCTGAAGCAGAACACCGGCTGGCGACGCCAGGCCCCCGATGACGGCTGGTTTTGCAGCATGGCGATGGTGGAACCCTCGCCCGCCGCGCCTGATGCTTCGCAATGATCCCTCAAGGCAAACCTGCTGGCCACTGGAAGGAGAAGAATCGGGCGCGTGCCGCGAACAAGTCACAAGCCCTCCCGCGGTATCAACCGCCGCCCTGAAGACCCGAATCCCTGGCCTCGATATACTGCATCCGTTGTCCCCCTTAGCGTATCTTTCTGCCACGGGCGGCCCGGACCATGCAGGCAACAGAACTCGAACAGCGCATACTCAAACGATCGCTGCTTTGCACCCTGATGATTGCGGGCCTCGGGATTGCAGTGGGTATTCTCAGCGGTTCACTGTCGATCATCTTCGACGGGATGTTCTCCGCACTCGATGCAGCCATGTGCAGCCTGTCCCTGCTCGTGACCCGCCTGCTCGGCCAGCAGGCCAGCAAACGTTTCCAGCACGGCTTCTGGCATATCGAACCCCTGGTGCTCGCCTTCAATGGCAGCCTGCTGTCGGTGCTGTGCTTTTACGCGTTCCTCAATGCGGTCAAAGGCATGCTCGATGGCGGTCATGAACTGGAGTTCGGCTGGGCCATCTGCTATGCCGTGCTGGTCAGTATCTTCTGCTTCTTCATGTTCTTCAGACAGCGCAGGGTGAATCGCACCATCGAATCGGAATTGATCGGTCTCGATACCAAAAGCTGGCTGATGTCGGCCTGCGTCAGTTCGGCGCTGTTGCTCGCTTTTTCGATTGCGTGGATCCTCGAAGGCACGCGGTACGGTCATTTAACGCCGTATGTCGACCCGGGCGTGCTCGCTCTCCTGACGCTGGTTCTGATCCCGATGCCAATCGGTACGGTGATCGGCGCGGTCAAGGAAGTGCTGCTGATTACCCCGGAAAATCTGGACCGCACCGTGAGCGAGCTGATGCAGGGACTGACGGCAGACTATGGCTTTCTGTCGTACTCACACTACGCGACACGCGTGGGCAGAGGCCTCTTCGTCGAGGTTCATATCGTCCTGCCCGAAGCGATGGAACACGTCGGTATCCGTCAACTCGATCTGATCCGGGACAAGATCTCACACGCGATCGGTGAGCCGGGTCCCGACCGCTGGCTGACTGTCGCGTTCACACGCGACCCGCGCTGGTTGTAACCGTTCGCCGCGCCAGCTTCAGCCAGCACCTTCGCTGCGCGCGTTGCGATTCGCCGATGCGAGGTCCACCGACACGCGTCCATCGACGCCAGGCTTTGCGCTCGCCCGCATACCCGGCGTGTCAGGCCGCGAAAGCGCGACCGAAAAGCCGAACGTGTTCACACCGGCCGCGCTGCTCGCGAATACCGTGCCGCCGTGCATCTCTGCGACCGCCTTGACGATTGCAAGGCCCAGCCCATGATTCTCCCGACTGTTGGTGCGCGATACTTCCGCCCTGAAGAAGCGGTCGAACAGATGGTCCCGCACAGGCTGATCGATCGGATCGCCCGGATTGGCCACCGCAATGCGCACGTGGTCCGCTTCACGGGCAATGTTCACGGTAATCGTCGCGCCGCGTGCGCAATGCTGGATCGCGTTCATCACCAGATTCGTGCACGCCCGTCCGAACAGCGAGCGGTTCACGAGGCTGGCTGCGTCGCCGTGCGAGACGGCGCGCACCCGTGCTTCCTCGAGCGGAATGTCGAGAAACTCCAGCGTGCGCGCCACCTCGGCCGCGAGCGACACCTCGACGAGTTCCGTGGCCCGTTCGCCCTGATCGGCGCGCGCGAGGAACAGCATGTCGTTGATGATCGTGCGCATGCGTTCGAACTCTTCAAGATTCGATTGCAGCGTGTGGCGCAGATCTTCGACCGAACGGTTGCGCGTCAACGCCACCTCGGTCTGCCCGATCAGGATCGTCACGGGGGTACGCAGTTCATGGGCGACATCGGCGTTGAACGATTCGAGGCGGCCATAGGCGGCGTCCAGACGCTCCAGCGCGCCATTGAACGAATTGGCGAGATCGTTCAGTTCATGCGGCAACGATGTCGTGTTCAGGCGTTGCGAGCGGTTGTTCGGGCTGACCTCCGACGCGTCTTTCGTCAGCCGCCTGAGCGGCGCGAGACCGATTCTCGTCACCGAGTAGCTGAGCAGCAGCACGACGAGGCTGCCCACCGCCGACAGCGCGGCGAGCGCCAGGCCGAAGGCGCGCATCGTGCGCACATTGGGACTGTAGCTGGTGGCAACCTGCAGTTCCACGGGCGGGCGTACGCCATTCGCGGGTAGCTTCAGCGTGCTGGTCAGCATGTCGTGCCCGTCGCCCGCGGCGCGTACCCGCGCATAGTTGTCCGGCCAGTTGGTGATGACCTGCCCGTCGACGGGATGGCCATAGCGAAACGACGGGTCGTCGCTCGACACCGAGTAGGTCGTCGTGCCGTCGCGCGGCGTCATGTCGGTGAGCTTCTCGCGCGCCATCTTCCATTTTTCAGGGGTGGTCGAGTGAGACACGATGATCTTCGCGATCTCCATGCGGCCGTCGAGCGACTCGCGCAGATGATGTTCGAGCTGCGAGCGCAACACGAAAAACAACCCGCTGCCCACCAGCGTAAAGACCGACAACGCGACCAGCGCGAACATCAACGCGAGGCGGCGTGCAATTGAGGGATTCATGGCAGTTCTGCTTCTTCGCGGACTTCGAGCACGTAGCCCATGCCGCGTACGGTGTGCAGCAGTTTGACCTGAAACGGTCCGTCGAGCTTTGCGCGCAAACGTTTGATGGCGGTCTCGACCACGTTCGTATGGCTGTCGAAATTCACGTCCCACACGAGCTCGGTAATCGCGGCCTTCGACAGGATGTCGCCCTGGCGTCGCGCCAGTACGCTGAGCAACTGGAATTCCTTGGCGGTGAGATCGAGACGTACGCCATCGCGCGTCGCGCGGCGGCCGATCAGATCGACGAACAGGTCGCCAACCGAGATCAGCGTCGATTCCTGCGAACGCGTACGCCGCGCCAGTGCATGCAGGCGCTCAACCAGTTCGAGGAAGGAAAACGGTTTGGTCAGATAGTCGTCGGCGCCCTCGCGCAGACCGCGGACACGGTCGTTCACGTGGTCGCGCGCGGTGAGCATGATGACGGGCGTCGACTTGCGCATGCGCAACGCCTTGAGCACGCTGAAACCGTCCCGTTTGGGCAGCATCACATCCAGCACGATGACGTCGTAGTCGAACTCGGTTGCGAGGTACATGCCTTCTTCGCCGTCGAGCGCGACGTCGACCACCCACCCCTGCTCGGTCAGGCCGGAGCGCAGGTAGTCCACCACCTTGTGTTCGTCTTCAACGATCAGCAATTTCATTCGCGTCTCCCCGTCCCCTTACATTGGCATTATACGAAACGCTCACTACTCCTCTTGCCACCTGCTCCTGGCCGGATCGCGTCAAATCACTGCGGCGGGTTCATTGGCCGCTGCTTTTCAGCGAGTTTCCCGGCGGGTTTGTCCATCAGCCTGTCCGTGACTTTGTCCGCAGCGGGCGCGCTCACGTCCCAACCGCCGCCGAGCGCCTTCACCAGCGACACCGACAGCGTCAGCTGCTGGCCGCGAATCTGCACGTCCTGGCGCTCGCTCGTCAGCAGCGACTCCTGCGCGGTAATCACGTTGAGGTAAGCAACGAGGCCCCCCGAATAGCGATCGTTGGCAAGCTCCAGCAGGCGCTGGGCGTCGGCCACCGCATCTTTCGACTGCTTCGCCGCGCCGTCCAGCACGGATAGCCCGGTGACGCCATCCTGCACCTGCTGGAACGCATTCAGCACGGTCTGACGGTAATTCGCTTCGGCGGCCTTGTACCCTTCATTCGCGAAGTCCACATTTGCCGCACGCTTGCCGCCATCGAAGATGACCTGTCCGACGGCCGCGCCTAGCGTCCACATCAGGTTCGGCGCGCTGAAGAGACTCGCCAGCTGCGTGCTTTCCCAGCCGATGCCCGGCGTCAGCGTCAGGCTTGGGAAAAAGGCCGCCTTCGCGACGCCGATCTGCGCGTTTGCCGCAGCCATCGCGCGTTCTGCCGAGGCGATATCCGGGCGACGCTGCAGGACATCGCTCGGCACGCCAAGCGGAATGGACGGAACGCCTGTGTCCGTCAATTTCGGCTCGATCGCAAATTGCGGGGCCGGCACGCCCACCAGTGCGGCAATGGCATGCTCGAACTGCGCGCGCTGGTTGAGCAGCAACTGCGCCTGCACACGCGTCGCGTCGAGTTGCGATTTCTGCTGCAGCACATCGAGTCCCGACACCGCGCCGAGATCGTGCTCGGAAGTCACGTAATCGAGCGCTTTCTGCTGCAAGGTCACGGACCGGTTCAGCACGTCGATCTCGGCGTCGAGTTCGCGCATCGAGAAATAGTCGGTGGCGAGATCGGTGGTCAACACAAGACGCGCGTTGGCCAGATCGTCGGCCGACTGTTCCTCCGACGCCCTGGCTCCCTCCACCTCGCGACGGATCCGGCCAAACAGATCGGTGTCGTAGTCGATGGTCGGGCCGATCTGAACATTGTTCTGTACAGTCGACTGGGTCGGCACGCCGTAGTTGGTGAGCGGCCGGTTCTGCGAGATCCTGAAGCGCTCCGCCGAGCCTCCCAGATCGACCTCCGGCAACTGCTGCCCGCGGGTATTGGCAAGGGTCGCCCGTGCCTGGGCATAGTGTGCGCTCGCCGCGACGAGCGTCTGATTCTGCGCAAGCGCCTGGCTTTCGAGCGAAGCCAGCAACGGGTCGTTGAAGACTTGCCACCAGTCGGGCGCAAGCGGTGCATGCGACGGCTCGGCCAGACGCCAGTACGAATCGGTATGCCACGTCGGCGGCGCGTCGGCCTGCGGCTGTTGATAATCCGGGCCCACCGTACAGGCCGACAGCAGCACGGCGCCCAGCGCCGCAGCGATGGCCGCCGGCGCTGACTCTGCCGTGCATCGACGCAGCCGCTTCACGATGCCCCCTTGCCGGCCTTCGCCGGCTGCGCGACCTGCACGTGATCGCCATCCGCGATCGAATCGCTCGGGTTGATGATGACCTTGTCGCCAGGCTCGATGCCGCTTTCGATTTCAAGCGATTGCCCAAGGTCCTGAGCGATCACGATCTTGCGCAGATGCACCGTGCCCTGTGCATCGACAACCGCGAGCCGCGGCCCCTCCGCGCGAAACAGCAGCGTATTGCCGGGCACCATCATCTGCGCGTGAGCGACGGCCGGCACCGCGACCTGCACATACGCGCCGGGCCGCAGCTTGCCGTCGGGGTTCGGCAGCGTCACTTCGATCTGCAGCGAACGGGTCGGTACGTCGATCGCACCGGAGATATGCGTGATCGTGCCGTGGAATTGCTGACCGGGCAATTCGGCCTGCGTGACGACGACTTCCATGCCATCCGTCACGTTTTGCGCATACGCCTGCGGCAATTGCACATACACCCGCAACGGGTCCGACTGCGCAAGCGCAAAGAGCGCGCGGCTCGTCCCGCTGCCCGCATCGATCAGATCGCCGACATCGACGTTGCGCTGCGTCACCACACCTGTAAACGGCGCGAGGATGCGCTTGAACGACTCGAGTTGCCGCAGGCGCTGCACGTTCGCATCGGCGGCTGCGAGATTCGCGAGATCCTGCGAGTACGTGCTCTGCCGTTCATCGAGTTCCTGCTGCGAAACCGCATCGCGCTGACGCAACTGCTGCCAGCGTTCCAGCGAACTCTTTGCAAGCCCCAGACTCGAGTTGATCTGCTCGCGTTGCGCGACGGCCTGGGCGAGTTCCTGATCGATTTCAGGCGTATCCAGATCGGCAAGCAACTGGCCCTGCTTCACGCGTGCGCCGATGTCGACGTACCAGTGCAGCAGATAACCCGTCGCGCGCGCATAGATCGGCGACTCGACATTGCCGCGCAACGTGCCGGGCAGCAGCGTGTTGCCGCCCCCCTCGGTCTGCGTGGGCGACACCACTTCGACATACTGCTTCGCGTTCTGCAAGGTCGTCTCCGCTACCGAGCGGCTTTGCATCATGTCCGCGATCACGGTGCGCAACGCGCCCAGTGCGAGCAGCGCCAGCACGATCCAGACGGCGATCTTCGCGCGCTTCCATTCGCGATGGCGTGGCGGCAATGCATGGCCACCCTCGGTGTCTCTCGCGGGTATCGCCAGCGATGCATGAGTTTTTTCGGTCATCTCAGTCAACCATCAAATAGCTTATGCGGGTTTGCCGTCGCCGGCGGGGTTGCCGCCAGACGGGCCATGGGGATCATCGTGCCGGTTTTGTCCGCCTGCCCCGCCATGACCATCGTCACCGCCGCCACGGCGGCGAGCCAGCCGGCTGTGGATACCAGCGAATACGAGCGGTACAAAAAACAGCGTCGAAATCGTCGCGAACAGCAGGCCGCCGATCACCGCGCGGCCAAGCGGCGCGTTCTGCTCGGCGCCTTCGCCGAGACCCAGCGCCATCGGAATCATGCCGATGATCATGGCGAACGCGGTCATCAGCACCGGGCGGATGCGGCTCGCGCCTGCTTCGAGCGCCGCGGTCAACGGCGGCGCGCCGGCCGCGAGACGCTGACGCGCGAACGCCACCATCAGAATGCTGTTCGCGGTTGCGACGCCCATCGTCATGATCGCGCCGGTGAGCGCCGGCACGCTCAGGTGCGTGCCGGTGAGGAACAGCATCCAGACGATGCCCGCCAACGCCGCGGGCAGCGCGCTGATGATGATGAGCGGATCGACCCACGACTGGAAGTTCACGACGATGAGCAGATACACCAGCACGATCGCCATCGCCACGCCGACGCCGAGGCCGAAGAACGAGGTCCGCATCGTCTGCACCTGGCCGCGCACGACGATCTGGCTGCCACGCGGCAACGACAGGCGGGTCTGCTCCACCAGCTTGTTGACCTGTGCCGCGACGCTGCCCAGATCGGTCCGCTCGACGCCCACATACAGATCGATCACCGGCCGGATGTTGTAATGCGTGACGACCGCGAACTGGCTTTGCGGTGCGACCCGCACCAGATTGCCCAGCAGTTGCGTCGGCCCGTTGATCGAACCTGACACCGGTGTGCGCAACAGTTCGTCGATCGACGACACCTGGTATTGCGGCGTCTGCACGGCGACGCTGTACTCGACGCCATTGCGGTTGTTGAACCAGAAACCAGGCGACGTCTGCGAGCTGCCCGACAGTGAAATCAGCACGTTCTGCGCCACATTGCTCGCGCTCAGATTCAGCTGCTGCAGGCGGGTGCGATCCATATCCAGATTGATGACGGGCTCATCGAGCTTCTGCTGGATGTGTGTGTCGACCGTGCCCGGAATCATCCGCACCTGTTTCATCAGCTTGCGCGCCACGTCGAAATTGCCTTGCTGGTCCTGGCCGGTGATCTGCACATCCACGGCGGCAGGCAAACCGAAATTCAGGATCTGGGTCACGATGTCCGCAGGCTGGAAGAAAAATTCCACGCCCGGGAAGCGCTGCGGCAACAGTGCGCGCAGCTTGTCGATATAGCGTTGCGAAGGCTTGTGGTCTTCGTTCAGCGCTATCTGGATTTCGCCGTCAAGTGTGCCGATCGTGCCCGCGTTGCTATAGGACAGGTTGATCCCGCTATATGGCAAGCCCAGGTTGTCGAGTATCGTGCCCAGTTCCTTCGCGGGCACGACCGTGCGGATCACCTTCTCCACCTCATCGGCGAGACGCGCCGTTTCCTCAATGCGGGTGCCGGTCGGCGCACGCATATGCAGGCGGATATCGCCGGCATCGACACTCGGAAAGAAGTCCTCCCCGAGCACGAACGTGAGTCCCATCGACAACACGCAGAAGCCGAGAAAGACACCCGCAAAGAGCCGCCGGCGCACCAGAAGACTGCTCAGAATCACGATATACGTGGCCCGCATCCGTTCGAAGCCGGCGTCGAAGCGGTGATAGAGCCGCATGAACAGATTGGGTCTCGCGTTCGCCTTCGGCTTGTGCGCATGGCCCATCAGCAGCATCGCGAGCGTCGGCACCAGCGTGCGCGACAACACGTACGACGCGAGCATCGCGAACACCACCGCCTCGGCGAGCGGCACGAACAGATAGCGCGCCACGCCGGTCAGAAAGAACATCGGGACGAACACGATACAGATGCACAGCGTGGACACGAGGGCAGGCACCGCGATCTCGCCGGCGCCTTCGAGAATCGCCTGATGCAGATCCGTGCCCATATGCAGGTGGCGCTCGATGTTTTCGATCGTCACCGTCGCGTCGTCGACCAGAATCCCCACCGCCAGCGCGAGGCCGCCCAGGGTCATGATGTTGATGGTCTGTCCCAGCGCATGCAGCGCAATCAGCGACGTCAGGATCGACAGCGGAATCGATATCGCGATGATGCAGGTGCTGCGCCAGTTGCCGAGGAACAGCAGAATCATCGCCGCCGTCAGCGCAGCGGCGATCACCGCTTCGCGCACCACGCCCTGCACCGCCGCCTTCACGAAGATCGACTGGTCGAAGAGCGTCGTGATCTTCAGGTCGGGCGGAAGCGCCGCACCAGCCTGAGGCAACAACGCGTGCAACGTGTTGACGATCGACAGCGTGGACGCGCTGCCGTTCTTGAGCACTGAAATCAGCACGCCGCGATGGCCGTCCTGGCGCACGACGTTGGTCTGCGGCGAGAAGCCGTCCCGCACGTGCGCGACTTCCCGCAGGTAAGTCGTCGCTCCATTCACGGTGCGCACCGGAATGTCGTTCAGCCCCGCCACGGTGAGCGGCGAGCCGTTCATGTTGATCGTGTATTCCTTCGGCCCGATCTTCGCCGTGCCAGTGGGCAGAATCAGGTTTTGCGCGTTGAACGCGCTGACAACGTCGGACGGCGTCAGGCCCTTCGCGAGCAGCGCGCGGGTGTCGAGGTCGACCGAGATCAGGCGCGATTTGCCGCCGTACGGATAAGGAACCTGCGCGCCGGGAATCGTCACCAGTTGCGGGCGCAGGAAGTTGAGCGCGGTATCGTTGAGCGCCTGCTCGGAGAGCTTCGGGCTCGACAGGCCGAGCTGGATCACCGGAATGCTGGAGGCCGAATAGCTGATCACGAGCGGCGGCGTCGCGCCGGGCGGCATCTGCTTCAGTTGCGCCTGCTCGACCGCGACCGTCTGCGCGATCGCCGTCTGGATGTTCGCGTTCGGCTGCAGAAACAGCTTGATGATCGCGATGCCGGCAAGCGACTGCGATTCGATGTGCTCGATGTCGTTGACGGTCGTGGTCAGGCTACGCTCGTTGACCGACGTGATACGGTTGGCCATGTCCTCGGCGGACAGCCCTGTGTAATTCCAGATGATGCTGACGACCGGAATGTTGATTTCCGGCAACACGTCGACTGGCGTCGTCAGCAGGACAAACGGCGTGGCCAGCAGGATCAGGATGGCCATCACGATGAACGTGTATGGCCGCTTTAGCGCAACGTTGACAATCCACATTGAAACGTGCCCGAAAAGGATGCAGACGACGATGCTGGATCGTCGTGACCAAAGTTGCGCGCCGTGCTTCCTGCGAACCCGGCGCAGAGATTGCACCGACGAACCTCCCCTGGGCGCAACGCGCCACGCGGGTAGAAACAGCCCCGGCGGCGCCCGTCGTCACGGACCTCCGCTGGCATGGCAATAACGGGGCGGATCGATGTACGTTCCCATCTCTCCTTCACCCGGCGTCAATGCTAGCGGGTCAGCACCAACGGGTAGATGACGCGAAAATGGCGAAACTGCCATAAATGATAACGCCCGACGACAACCTCGATGACAACGCCGTCCCGCTTCGCGCCCGCGCACCACTGAGCCGTGCGCCGCCGGACCGGCGCTGTGAACCCCACCTGACAAATCTGTCATCTTCCGGTCAGGATGAGGTCAGGAGCGCGGGCCTAGACTGCAGTCGTCCGTCGCGAAGGTCAGGCTGGTAGTTCGGGCAAATCTGTCTGGGTAACAAGAGGCAGTTCCGTGCAAGCACCAGAGCCCTCCGCCGTGGCTCGCCAGCCAGCCCAGCGACGGACCAGGGGTCGGCCACCGGTCGCCCTTGCCCGTTTCACGGCAATGCCCTCCGGAGCCGTCCATGGATCATCTCCTCTCGATGCGCGTATTCATCAAGGTTGCGGAGTTGCGCGGATTCGCCCGCGCCGCGAATGCGGTGGGGATTTCCAGCACCGTCGCGACTCGCTACGTTGCGGACCTCGAAAGCCGCCTCGGCACGCGACTGCTCAACCGCACAACCCGCAGCGTGTCTGTGACCGAGTCGGGTCAGGCCTATCTCGAACGGGTTCGCCACGTGCTCGGTGAGCTCGAGGATATCGAGCGGATGGTGGTCGCCCGCAATCACGAACCCGTTGGCAGACTACGCATTGTCGCGCCGGTTGTGTTCGGGCTGCACAAGCTCGCCCCGGTGCTGCATACCTACGCGCAGCGCTACCCGAAAGTCATCCCCGATGTCACCCTCGTCGATCATCAGGCCGATCTCGTCGACGAAGGCTTCGATGTCGGCATCGTGATTGCGCGGCAGATGCGCAGCGCCACCGTCGTCACCCGGCGTCTCACCACCTCTTCCATGTTTGTGTGTGCAACGTCCGCGTATCTTGCGGAACACGGCACGCCGACGCACCCCGAGCATCTGCTGGAGCACCCGTGCCTGAGCCTCGCGTCAGGGTACTGGGGCGACGAAGGCGCGTTCAGGGGACTGGAGGGCGAGGTTCGGGTGCGTCCGACAAACCTGATCATCGCGAACAACACCGAGATGCTGCGTCAGTTCGCGTTGCTCGATATGGGTATCGCGATCCTGCCTGGCTATCTGATCGACGACGATCTGACGAGCGGGCGCCTCGTGCCTCTGCTCGGACACTATCGTTTGCCGCAGGTCGAGATCAACGTCGCCTATCCGAGCCGCCGTCATTTGCCGGTCAAGGTACGCACGTTCGTCGATCACATGGTTCAACACTTCGCGACGCCACAACGCGTCACGCCAGCCGGGTCGCACGAAAGGCTCGACGAACTTGCCGGTTCCGCGGCCTGATGCCGTAACTAACAGCACCCATGCGAGGAACAATTTATACGGTGGCGGAGTTCGAAGGGACGTCCTTCGATAGCACACTAAAGCCGCGCAAAACTCAACCCGTCGCGGATTCAGGATGCCGAAACCTTATACGGGGGATTTCGGCAATCGCGGCGATTTCGATCATCAGGTCAGGGTGGTACAGGCGTTCGATCTGAACCGTCGTGGTAACCGGATAGGGCGCGACGAAGAACGCCTTTCGGATATCCGCGGCGGCCATGAACTGCCCGATATCGGTCGCATAGTGCACGGCAGAGATCACGTCTGCCATCTGGCCGCCCATGGCCGCCAAAACGTGACGGATGTTCTCCAGAACCTGATGCACCTGCGCGCGCATATCGTTGCTGCCAACCACATGGCCGTGCCGGTCGAGCGACACCTGACCTTTCAGGTGAACGATCTGGCCATCGCCCTGGATCATGGCCATCGAGAACGCCCCGAAGGGCGGCCAGAGGCCTGGTGGATTGGTTGCAATCGCCATGTGTGAACCCCGTTGACGGATTTGTTGTGCGGATTATGCACCGTCGTCATTCACGGAATAGCGAGGCTGAGAGACACGTTGCGTAGCCGATTTTCAGGAATCTTGCTGGATACCTAGTCGCGCGCGATCAGATTGCCTACGCGCCCTTGCCCAGTCACGAGGCAGCTCGACAGGAAATTTTCGCCCTGCACACTGGATGCAGTTTCTCCGAACCCTTTCCCCAACGCGTCCAGTTTGACCAGTTCCGCGCCCTTCTGGCACGTAATCGATCCGCTTTCTCCGGCTTGCGCGTGAACCATCGCCCGATCCGCAATCAGATACGCAAGGAGCGCAAATACGGCAATATTAAATAAGCGTCTCATGGTTTCGTCTCCTCTTGCGAGCAAGACTATCGCGAACCACTTGATGCACGATGCCAGGGCTTTCCCGAGCATTTCGCGCTCCGGCTGCGCGAGCGAAATCGACGTACATAGTGCGATCAGGCCTGATCTGCTGGCGTTTCGCGCATCGGCGCGTCATGACTCCTGCCGTTGGCCTGCAATCGAAGTACGCGCGTCGAATACCGATCACGCGTCCGCCAGCGCTTCGATCGTCACATCAAGAAGGGCACGCAGCCGCCCGAGCCGCCGCAGATCGCGGTGATAACCGAGCCAGACATCGCGGCCCGGCGGCGCTTCGCCCAGATCGATGCGTCGCAGGCCCGGCGTCGTATCGCCCAGCGGACACGGCAGCACCGCGAAACCGCCGCCTTCCGCACACATGCGCGCCTGCGCACCGCGATTGTTGCTGCCAAAAGCAACGCGCGCCTTTGGCAACATCCGCTTCAGCCACGTGACGTCGGGCAGCGCATCAAACGCGCTGTCCATGCTGACGAGCGTCTGGCCTGCACCATCGCCCGCATCCGGGGCCACGCAATCGACGGGCCCATACAGCGCATAGTCGATGTGCATCAGCTTGCGCTGGATGACATCGGGTTCGTCGAACGGCGTAATGCGGAACACCAGGTCGGCCTCGCGGCGCGCAAGGTTGTACCGGCGTGCATCGGTGACGAGTTCCAGCGATACCTGCCGGTGCCTGTCGAGAAATCGCGCGAACACCGGCGTCAGGACGTGGATGCCGAACCAGTCCGACGACGATACGCGCAAAAGCCCGCTCAGTTGCTGCTCCTTGCCGGCAAGCGCACGGGAAAAACCGAGCGCTTCTTCCTCCATTCGCTCGGCATAGTTCAGGACGGCTGCGCCCTCCCCGGTCAGCACGAAGCCATCGCTCGTTCGCTGGAACAACTCATGTCCGACCGCCGCTTCGAGAGCGCGCAGGCGCCGCCCCATCGTCGGCTGAGTCTGGCCGGTGAGCCTTGCCGCCGCGCCCAGCGTGCCGCTGCGGGCAATCGCCAGAAACACGCGGACGTCGCTCCAGTCCATCATCGAATCATTCATTTACGTTTGGACGCCGTGCAATAACGTTGATTTTCATGCCAATTTGCATGGCCTATTATGCCCTTCATCGCCCCGCTCAAAGCCAATACAAAGGAACCCATCATGGATATGCAAGCCCTCGTGCTGAACCGGTACAACGGCCCCCTCGAACTCACCAGCCTGTCGCGGCCGGAGCCGTCGCGCGGCCAGGTCCTCGTGCGTATCGTCGCGAGCGGGCTGAATCCGCTCGACACCAAGATCCGCGCCGGCAGCGCGGCACATGCGAAGCATCCCTTGCCGTTGGTGCTGGGCATCGACATGGCGGGCGTCGTCGAAGCGGTGGGCCAGGACGTCAGCGCGTTCAAGGTTGGCGACGAGGTGTATGGAATGACCGGCGGCGTCGGCGGCATTCAGGGGTCGCTCGCGCAATACGCGGCCGTCGATGCAGACCTGCTCGCGCTGAAGCCCTCGAACCTCTCGATGCGCGAAGCCGCCGCGCTGCCGCTCGCCTTCATTACTTCGTATTCGGGCATCGTCGATCGTGCGCACCTGCAGTCTGGGCAAACCGTGCTCGTGCAGGGCGGCGCAGGCGGCGTCGGACACGTCTCGGTGCAGCTGGCGCGCGCGCTCGGCGCAACCGTCTTCGCGACGGCCGGCACGCGCGATCAGGCATTCGTTGAGCGCCTCGGCGCCACGCCGATCGACTACCGCGCGCAGACGGTGGAACAGTACGTCGATTCAGCCACGCAAGGCAAAGGCTTCGACCTCGTGGTCGACACGGTCGGCGGGGCGACGCTGGACGCATCGTTCGCTGCGGTCAGGCACTTCGGCCACGTCGTCAGCGCGCTCGGCTGGGGGACGCATGCGCTCGCACCCCTGTCGTTTCGTGAAGCCACCTACTCGGGGGTGTTCACCCTGTATCCGCTGCTGAGCGGCAAACACCGCGCTCATCACGGCGAGATGCTGCGCGAGGCAACACGTCTTGCGGAGGAAGGCAAACTTTCGCCGAGACTGGATCCGCGCCGTTTCGATCTGCGCTCGGCAGAACTCGCCTACGACGCGCTAACCCAGGGTAGCCAGGGTAACCTGCAAGGAAAGATCGTGGTGGACGTGGCTTGATGCCGGTACGTCCCACCTGTCACCAGAAGCAACTTTCTCGCGGGCGCTAAAGATTGGCGGCGGCTGGCCGTTATTTGAACCAGATAGTTAAACCGCTCCAGCCGCCCCAACGATGAAAATTTCCACCCGACTCATTTTGCTGGTTGCGACCGCGCTGCTGGGCATCGCCTGCGTGGTCGCCACCGCGCTGTATTCACTGGACAGTTCCCTGACAGCGAGCCGCCGCGGGCAGATCGTCAATCTGCTGACCAAGGCGGAGCACCTCGTCCAATACTACCGGGGCCTCGAAGCCAGCGGCAAGCTGAGCCGCGAAGAGGCTCAGGCGGAAGCCAGGCGGGCGCTGAGCGCCTTGAACGCCGATCGGAAAAGCTACTTCTGGGCAACGACACAGGACGGCATGAACCTCGTCCACCCGAACCCCGACCTCGTGGGAACGAAAACCGCCGGCAATCGAACCACCAGCGGCCTCACCGACACGCAAGCCTATCAGCGCGGACTGGCGAGCGACCACATCGCGCTGGTCGACGTTCTCATCAGGCCCGCGCAGGATGCACCGCTCGTCGCCAAGCTGCAGGGCGTGGTGGCGATCCCGGAATGGAAATGGTGGATCGGCACCGGCTTCTTCTACGACGACATCAACGCCGCCTACTGGAAGCTCGCCGCGACGCTCCTCACCATCTCCGTGGCGATCTTCGCGGTGGTCTGCGCAATGGCGTGGTTCATGACGCGTAGCGTGCGCAATGCGCTCGGCGGCGAGCCCGCCGATGCAGGCGCCTTCGCCGCGCAGATTGCCGCAGGAAACCTCGCCGCCGAGATTACTGTGGCGGCATCGGACCGCTCCAGCCTGATCTACGCCCTTCACGAGATGAAGCTGAAGCTGCGCGAGCTCGTGCAAGGCATCCAGCAGTCAAGCGAGTCGATTGCGACGGGTTCGAGCGAAATCGCCCAGGGCAACACCGACCTGTCGCAGCGCACTGAAGAGTAGGCAGCCTCGCTCGAGGAAACGGCGTCCAGCATGGAGCAGCTCACGGCGACCGTTCAGCAGAACGCCGATAACGCCCGTCAGGCGAGCCAGCTTGCGGTCCAGGCGTCGGCGGCGACTGAGCGCGGTGGCGCAGCGGTCGAGCAGGTCATCGGTACGATGCAGGGTATCGCCGGGGAATCGCGCAAGATCGGCCAGATCATCAACGTGATCGAAGGGATCGCGTTCCAGACCAACATTCTCGCGCTCAACGCCGCCGTCGAAGCCGCCCGCGCAGGCGACGAGGGGCGCGGCTTTGCAGTCGTCGCCGGCGAAGTGCGTTCGCTCGCGCAGCGCAGTGCCGCGGCGGCGAAAGACATCAAGACGTTGATCGAAGCGTCCGTGTCGCGCGTCGATGAAGGCACCGGACAGGTCGCAGCGGCAGGTGAACGGATGCACGAGATCATTGACTCGATCAAGCGCGTGAGCGACATCATGGGCGAGATCGCGGCAGCGTCCATCGAGCAGAGCACCGGCATCGAACAGGTCAATCGCGCGGTTTCGCAGATGGATGAAGTGACCCAGCAGAACGCGGCGCTGGTCGAGCAGGCGGCAGCCGCTGCTGCATCGCTCGATGAGCAGGCTGCGCGCCTGCGCGGAACCGTATCGGTGTTTCGTCTTTGAGCGTGATATTCGTTACGATCGTGCAGGGCCGCGCTGATAACGCCGCCCTGCGCATCCGGCTCAACGGTGCGAGTAGAGCGAATTCGGCATGACATGTTGCGGCAACGTTGCCGGCTGACCCGATTGTGATGAGCCAACCGTCGCCGAACCGTACTCCCCGCCGCCGGCCGTCGCGTTGGCGTTCGCATTCGTGTTCATATTCGCGCCCGCGTCGGCATGCATACTGTCCTGCCGGTTGTAATCCGGATAGTGCACCCTCGATTGATGCAGGACACCCTGCTGCTCGGCCTGAACGATCTCCGACTTGACCTGTGCGCGTGTAATGGGATCGTTACTTCCGGCCTGAGCAAACGAAATCGCCGGAGCGATCAATGCGGCAGCAACAGCAAGCGATGAGATGAAGGTTTTCATGTGTACTCTCCGTGAACGTGAACACGACCGCCGGCCTGTCCTGGCGGTATGGCGTTTGCATCGGCAGTCGCAATGCGCGCGGAGCGGCAAGTTGCGCGACGCAGATCGTCGAACGCAACGGACCTTTCCGGCTTTGCCCTAAGGCTTGATGACTGTCGATACTCACGTACAGAATACGGAGCAGTGGCTTAACAGATGCTTAGATGAGCGTCTCTGTCTTTCGCCAGATGCGGTGAGTGTGTAACCGGATGTGAATGAAACAAGCGCCGGGGGCTGCACCACTGGCGAGATCGATCGTCGAAATGATGCGAGGCACATAACACGCGGCACGCGATCCACTACGGATCGCGCGCCGCGCAGTGGTATGGACGCTCGCGCTTACTGCGCGCCCTCCGACAGATGCTTGCGTTTCGCAAGTTCCTGCGCCATTGCGTAATGCTCCTGCATTGTCGGCAGTGCCTTACGCGCTGCGTCCTTCAACTGCTCATTGCGCCCGCCGGCGATCTCCGCCTGAAATGCGGACAGCGCTTTCTGCTCATCGGCGAGCGCGACATTCTCGATATACGTCTTGTCGAATTCACCGCCACGCAGGTTCCGGACGCTCTCGAGCACGGCGTTGTCGGGATCGTCCTTCGGCACTGCCACGCCATGAGGAATGGCTGCGCGAAGTTCGGTAGCGAGCGTAGCGTTGTCGTTGGCGACCTTCTCTGCAAACGCCTTGACTTCATGGTCTGTCGAGCGGGACGTTGCAATCCGCGCAGCGTCACGTTGTGTCGAAACGGCCTTCGTGGCTTCGTTGATGAACGCCTGATCGTTACCGTGCAGCCGGACCTCGCCAGACGAGGGCTGTGCAGTCTGCGCGCTCGCCGCCGTCGTGACAACGAGCAGGCCAGTCGCGAGTGCACCAAGCGTTGGAGCAATAGAAAAGCGGATCATAAGTTCTCCCTGGAGTAACAACAAAGAATGGCGCAGAGGGAAGACGGGTGAAGCGTCGCACGCGACACACGACGCCGGTTCTTGAACGGTGCCGTGTATCCGGCACTGCGCGGCGCACCCGCCACCAGTCAGCGCGGGGGATTGTAGTAGCGGCCACCACGACGAGGTGAAACGATGCGGCCGATTCTGTAACCGCTGGTAACACTACGTGTTGTGTTCTTCCCGATCAGCCTTTCTCTCACCGCGCGCAGACGGGCCATTCGACACTTCGACAAACGCATGAGAAAGCTTGCGGAAAGAACGTCGAAAGCTCGTGCAACCTTTTCTTAATACTGCGTACTTTTTTATTCCGACCGTCGCGGCGGTGAGTACAAATGACATGGCCCTCGCCTTTCGCCTGCAAATCTTTCCAGGCACATGAGCACGCAGACAGCGCTGAAGCCGACTGCTGGCGAACTTGCGTTCGCGCTGTTCAGTCCCGGCATCATCCGCACCGACATGCTCGCACTGCCGGTCCTTGCCGGCTCGGCCGCCTATGCGGCTGCCGGTGTGTTCAGGTGGCGCAACAGCCTTGCATTACAGGTGAATCTCGCAAAAGAGTTTTACGCAGTCGTCGCACGTGCCCTTCACTACATCACTCTATATAGACGCCGCAGAAACCCCGCTCCCGGATCACGGCCAGCACCGCCTTCCACCCTGGCTCCGCAAGCACTGCGCGCCGGGAAGGCGCAGGCAGACCGGGCAACGTTACGTGTTCCCTGCTGGCTTCCCGACGGCATCCATAGAAGTGTGTAAGAATGGCGGCGCAAGATCCTTTGGAGGTAAATTTTTCTTAAGATTTCCTTCAGCACGGCAATATTCCATCGGGGTCGCTCATTCAGGACAGGTGACACGTCTTCTCAGGAGATACCCAAAACGATTTGCTGATCAAATTGGCAAGGCAATCGAAAGCGTCTCCCGTTCGTCCACTTGTCGGAATTTCCGGCTGTCGCCTCCCGCGGCGCACGGCCGGTCGAAATCCCATTCGGAAACCTGGATCGGGTGATCGACAGACGCCCGACAACAGGGTAGCTTGTGAACGCGTAACGCACCGCAGGGTTCGGCTGAGCCGCCCTTAGCCGAATACTGTACAAAATCCTGCACAATAAGGATGTCGGACGACCGGTCACTGCAAATCATGCGCACAGGCCCGCCGTCCGGCATAATGGCTGACTGTCAGAACATCCATCAAGCCATTTGACATAGCAGAGCACGCCGGAGCAATTATGAAGACATTGTTTTTGCAAGCCCCGTCATACGACGGTTTCGACGGCGGCGCGGGTTCGCGCTATCAGGCGAAGCGGGAGGTCCGGTCGTTCTGGTATCCGACGTGGCTTGCCCAGCCGGCCGCGCTGGTGCCCGGCAGCCGCGTATTCGATGCATCCGCCAACGGGGCGTCGGTGAGTGACACACTCGACCTCGCGCAGCAATACGATCTGGTCATCATCCACACCAGCACGCCTTCCTTTCCCACCGATGCGCTGTTCGCGCAGGACCTGAAGCAACGCAAGCCGTCGGTTTTGATCGGGATGGTCGGCGCCAAGGTGGCGGTCGATCCGCACAACTCGCTCACCGCGACCCAGGCGATCGATTTTGTCTGCCGCGAAGAATTCGATTTCACCTGCAAGGAAATCGCCGAAGGCATTCCGTTTGCGCAGATCCAGGGCTTGAGCTATCGGGCGCCGGATGGTTCGATCGAGCATAACGAAGCGCGCCCGATCCTCGAAGACATGGACGCGCTGCCGTTCGTCGCGCCGGTCTACAAGCGCGATCTGACGATCGAAAACTACTTCAACGGTTACCTGAAGCATCCGTACGTGTCGCTCTACACGGGCCGCGGCTGCCGCTCGAAGTGCACGTTCTGCCTGTGGCCGCAAACCGTCGGCGGCCACCGCTATCGGGTGCGTTCGGTCGAGAACGTGCTCGAGGAGGTCAAGTGGATTCGCGACAACATGCCTGAAGTGAAGGAGATCATGTTCGACGATGACACGTTCACCGACTTCAAGCCGCGCGCGGAAGAAATTGCGCGCGGTATGGGCAAGCTGGGCGTGACGTGGTCGTGCAACGCCAAGGCGAACGTGCCTTACGCGACGCTGAAGATCATGAAGGAAAACGGCCTGCGCCTGCTGCTGGTCGGCTATGAATCCGGCGACGACCAGATCCTGCTGAACGTCAAGAAGGGCTTGCGCACGGACATCGCGCGGCGCTTCGCCAAAGACTGCCGCACGCTCGGCATCAAGGTTCACGGCACCTTCATTCTGGGCTTGCCGGGCGAGACGCCGGAAACGATTCAAAAGACCATCGAGTACGCGAAAGAGATCAATCCGCTTACGATCCAGGTGTCGCTCGCCGCGCCGTATCCCGGCACCACGCTCTATAACCAGGCGGTCGAGAACGGCTGGCTCGCAGAGAACAAGGTCATCAATCTCGTCAGCAAGGAAGGTGTGCAACTGGCGGCGATCGGCTATCCGCATCTGTCGCGCGACGAGATGTACCACCAGCTCGAAAACTTCTACAAACGCTTCTATTTCCGTCCGTCGAAGATCTGGGAAATCCTGCGCGAGATGCTGACGAGCTGGGACATGATGAAACGACGGCTGCGCGAAGGCGTGGAGTTTTTCCGCTTCCTGCGCGCACACGAGGCGTGAACACCCCACGCTGCACCTTCGGCATTCCGCGCAAGGCGCTGTCATGAAGCGTTTTGCGTGGCTTGCCGGACCGGCCGGCCTGCTACTTCTGAGCGGGCTGGTCGTGTTCGAGGGTTCGCTGCAAACGGCTCATCATGTCGTCCTCGCGCTGCTATGCGTGAGTGTCGCGGCGACCGTGGCCGGCATCGGCTACACGTTGCTGGCAAGTGCGTTGATCCTGCGTTTCTTTGCACGCCCGACTGCGGAGGCAGCAAGCTATCCGCCCGTCACGGTCGTCAAGCCGCTGCACGGTGACGAATGGGACTTGCTCAGCCACCTGTCCAGCTTCTGCCAGCAGGATTACCCGGGCGAAGTGCAGTATCTGTTCGGCGTGCATGACTCAGCAGACCCGGCACTGAAGACGGTCGACGAACTGCGTCGCCTGTACCCCGACGCGCACGTCACAGTGGTCACGGATACACGCCTCTATGGGCCCAACAGGAAAATCAGCAACATTGTGAACATGCTGCCGCAGGCACAGCACGATGTGCTGGTCTTCGCGGACAGCGATGTCAGCGTGAGCCCGGACTTTCTGCGTAACATCGTCGGTGAGCTGGAAAAGCCTGATGTGGGACTCGTGACCTGCATCTATCGCGGAAATCCGGCCCCGGGAATCTGGGCGCGTCTGTCTGTGAGTGCAATCGACTATCAGTTTGTGCCCGGCGTGGTAACAGGTTTTACATTGGGTCTCGCGCATCCGTGTTTGGGTCCGACGATTGCGATGCACCGCACCACGCTGGAAAAGATCGGCGGTTTCGAACAGTTTGCCCATCACCTCGCCGAGGACCACGCGATCGGTCGAGCCGTACGGATGGCGGGCGAGAAAGTTGCGATTCCGCCATTCGCGATTTCCCACGCCTGCGACGAAGCAAGTGCCGCCGAGCTTGTCGAACACGAATTGCGCTGGAGCCGGACTATCCGCACCATCGACCCGGCCGGCCATCTTGGTTCTGCGCTGATGCATCCTTTCGCGTTTGCGATGCTGGCCGTCGGGTTATCGGGCGCGGCTGCCTGGTCATGGCCGCTCGCCGTGGCCGCGCTGCTGTCGCGGTTCTGGTTAAAGATGCGCTCGGATCATGCGTTGCGGCAACCCCGCCACGGGCTGTGGTTGTTGCCGATAAGCGATATTGCGTCCTTTGGCATTTTCCTCATGAGCTTCCTTTCGACGCGGATAAGCTGGCGTGGCTTCACTTTCAAGGTGGACGGCGACGGCCTGCTGTGTCCCGTCCAGGACGAGTAACGGACGCAGGATGACGAATTAATGAAACATCTGGGGAGAATCACTGCACTTGCTGGACTGATCGCGTCGCTCTGGCTGGTCTGGCGCGACAACCCCGGTGCTGTGCTGGGGCTGATGCAAGCGGCGGGCGGCGGCCTTGTGCTGGCAGGCCTCGCGCACGTGCTACCGATGCTCGCGAACGCGCGGGACTGGCAATCCCTGATACGCGGCGGCGACCGGCCGCGTCTGTTGACCATGCTCCGGCTGGTATGGATCCGCGAATCGATAAACTGCATGCTCCCCGTCGCACGGGTCGGCGGTGAGATCGTGGCGTTCCGGCTGATGCGCCGGCACGGATTGCGACCGTCCACGGCAGTGGCCAGCCTGATTGTCGATACGCAGCTCACGCTGATCAGCCAGTTGATGTTCACGATGATCGGCATCGGCTTCCTGTTCGCGCACGCGGCGTCCGGCACACTGCGTCTCGCCGGCGATCTGGCCTGGGGCATCGTCGCGCTCACGCCGCTTCTGGTGCTGTTCTCGCTGGTTCAGCATGCCAGCCCCTTCGAGCGGCTGACACGGCTGCTCAACCGTGTGACGAGCGGGAAGCTTGCCGCGCTGGTCGGTCAATCGGCGCACATCGACAAGTCGATCAAGCTCATCTGGCGCCGGCACGGGGTGATCCTCCGCTATCTGTTCATCTGGCAGCCGCTCCAGTGCTTCGGAATCTCGTTCGAAATCTGGCTCGCACTGCATTTTCTCGGGACGCACATCAGCTTTACCGAAGCCGTGGTGATCGAATCGCTGATCCAGGCGATCAGTAGCGCGGCCTTCTTTGTACCGGGCGGCCTGGGTGTTCAGGAAGGCGCCTTCATCCTGATCGGCGGCGCGCTCGGCCTCGATCCGACGACCAGTCTCGCGTTGGCGGGCGCACGCCGCATTCGCGACCTGGTCGTTTTTGTGCCGGGTCTGGTCGCCTGGCAACTCGCCGAATCGTCCGGACTCGCGCGGACCCGCTTCACACAGGCGGGAGCGCGGCTGTCGCGGGCGAGCGAGGGTGTGACCGAAAACTCCCGCACCTGAAGGGACTGCTGGCTTCAGCCTCCACGCCTCTTGCCCGAAAAATGCGCTCAGGCTTTCCCGCTCACACGGTCCATGACGGCAAGCAGATCGGTTAGTGACTGCCTGCACGCCCTGGCGTCCGGCGCACTGGCGCGCAATGCCTCAAGGGCCCGGTCGATTGCCTTGTCGACCGTGTGCCAGTCGGCAGCCGAGCGCGGCTTGAGCGACGGCTCCGCCTCGTCCCACGACGTTTCCAGGTCCTTGATGCGCGCCTTCGCACCGGCAAGATCGCCCTTGTCGACTCGCGCAGCGGTGTCGACCACAATCGCTCGAAACGGCGACATGTCGCCCAGCTTCGATGCGGTTGCCGCTTCGGCAGATGCAATGACCATGCCGTGAGGCGAAACCGGCGCGGTACCCAGAAGGGCCAGTACCAGAAGTGGTGCGACTATGCTCGTGCCGCGCTTTACCTTCATCATCCGTTCTCTCCTTAACGATGGACCCGCCGGGACCGGATCGGGCTATCAATGCGGCATCCTGTGCGTCGCTGCCGGGTCACGACTCGTCTCCTGCCCCTACCCGCCGCGTCGAGCGGTCGTCGCCGAGACTCACGAAGAGCACCAGAGCGAGGATCACGATCAGGAAGACGACGCTCGTCTGAACGTTGCCGAGTCCAAGGCCACCGTAGGTCCGCGCCTGAGACAGCAGATCCCCCAGCGACGCGCCCAGGGGACGCGTCAGGATGTAGGCCAGCCAGAAAGTCAGTACCGGGTTGCCGCCGAGATACCGGGCGCCTGCGATGACAGCGATGATTGCGCCGAATGACACAACGCCAAGCGTAAATCCAAGGCCGAGCGCTTCTGTCGCCAGATCACCGGCAGCCGTGCCGAGTGCGAAAGTGAACAGGATGGCGGCCCAGTAGAACAGTTCTCTGCGCCTCGTCACGATCGTGTGGATGGACAGGGTTCGTTCGATCCGGTACCAGAGGGCGAAGGTGGCGGCCAAAGCCACACCGAAACAGGCCGTGCTGACGTACAGACTGACGCCCAGGCCGTCTGTGAGCGCGTCGGTGATCTGTGTCCCGACCACACTGACCAGCACGACGGTCAGCCAGTAAATCCACGGCACGTACCTGCGTGAACGAAGCTGGAGAAGCAGCGCTGCGATCAACAGGGAGGACATCAGTGCGCCCGTGATGGCCGTGCCGAGTCCCACGTGGACCGCCAGATAATCTGCACCGGTCTCGCCAACAGTCGTCGACATGATCTTGATGATCCAGAAGACGAGCGTCACTTCCGGTACCTTGTTGAGCATGCGTACGACGGGTCTTTTCACGGATCTGGTCAACGGCCTCTCCTTTTGAGCGTCGGCTTGCGCGGCAACATGCGGCATGAGTAAGGGCGCTACGCTCGCCGCGGCGTAGCAGGCTCAAGCCGGTAACTTCGATTCGTCGACACTGTATGTCGCGCCGGCTTAAGAGAGACTTATCCGGCGAGACCCAGCGGCTCGCCATGCAGCAATCGCACAGCCATGCCTGAACGCCGGCAGCCACTCAAAATGACGCTCGCGACTTTGCGCAATCCGTCGCGGGTATCTATCATGCGACGTGTCATGCGTGCATCTTCGATGCTGCGACCTGGGAAGACAGCATGGCGGACTATGAGGGACTCGGTATGAACTGCCCAAGTCGGATCTTTCGTTGTGCCGCCACCGCCCTGCTGTTGGGCCTGTGTGTTCCTGCCTTTGCGCAGGCGCGGCTTGAAGGCACGAGCTGGACGATGGTGCGCTTTCAGTCGATGGACGACAGCGTGCTGACACCCGCGGATCCGACCCGCTACACCCTGGGTTTTGCGGTCCACGGGCGCCTCAGGATCCGGGCTGACTGCAATCGGGCTCAGGCAGGATGGAAGACTGACGACGCGAGTTCGTTGCGCATCAGCCACATGGTGATGACTCGGGTACGTTGCTCAAAACGTTCGCTCAGCGCCCGCTTTCTTCGGGATCTCGCATACGTGCGCACCTACACGTTTCGGGACGACCACCTGTTTCTCGCGCTCAAAGCCGACGCTGGAATCTATGAGTTCGCGCCAATGACAGGCGGTACAGCGCACGCGCCGTTACACACCCAGACGCTGCCGCCGGTCGATTCCGGCGACCCGCCTCCGTGCGTCGCCAAAGGGTAGCCTCAATCGTGGGTTCTACAACCCATGACATGCACGCTCTCATGCCCTCGACTTGACCCTCACGGTTCGGCAAGGCGATGTTGCCACGCCGCCCGTCTCTACTCGCGCGACCGAGGCTGCCCGCGCCGCACTGTTCATCGAAGCTTGACCGAAACAAAGCTGCGCGCGTGATTGCGCTGGATCAGCACCGCCACCACTTTCCCAGCCTTTGCTTCGAGCTCGGCCACCTGCTCCTGCGATTCGACCAGCGTGTCGTTCAGCGACAGGACGACATCTCCCGGCTGGATGCCTGCGCTTGCCGCAGGTTCATGAACCTCATCCACCATCAGACCTACCGCGAGATCGATCGTGCGCCGCTCGTCCTCGCTCAGCGGATGCATGATCAGGCCCAGACGATCTGCTCCGCTGCCCTGGCTCGTTCCAGCGTTGGCGATTTTCCCGGACGTGCCGATGACGACCGTCAGCATCATCGGTCTTCGATTGCGGATGACCTTGAGCGTGGCTTTCGTCCCCGGCTGCAGCGCAGCCGCGTCCTCCGCGAGTTCGGCGGAGCGATCGATCGGCTTGTCGCCGATCTGTAAGATGACGTCGCCCGGCTTGAGGCCGCTCGCGGCCGCCGGTGTGCCGGGCCCGACGGTATTGACCAGCGCGCCAGCCGGTCGCGGCAGACCAAAGGCCGCCGCCAGGCCCGGGCCGACGTCCTGCACCTCCGCGCCAAGGCCACCCGGCGAGATCTTGAGCTGGCTTTGCATCTGCGCCTGCAACTGTGATTGCACCTGCGCTTCCACCTTGATCGCCAGGTTGATCGGGATGGCGAAGGTCAGGCTGGGATACCTGTCCCCGTCCGCGTAAATCTGCACGTGGATGCCGACTACCTCGCCAGCACGGTTAAACACCGGGCCGCCCGAGTTGTCCGGATTGACGGAGACATCGGTTTGAAAAAAGGGAAAGCTGGTGCCGTCCGGCAGCGTGCGAGACGTGGCGCTGACAAGGCCGGCGGTGACCGTATTCTCGAAGCTGTCGGGCGAGCCGATCGTCAGCACCTGTTCGCCGACGCGCACCCGCGACGAATCGCCAAGTTTGACGGTCGGAAGCTTCGTGCCCTCGATCTGGAGCACCGCGACGTCGCTCTGGGCATCGACCGCCAGCACCCTCGCCTTGAACTCGCGTCGATCGGTCAGCCTGACCGTTACTTCGTTGGGCTGATCCACCACATGAGCGGTGGTGAGAATGAGGCCATCGGAACTCACGATGAAACCGGAGCCGGTACCGGACATGGCGCGCGGCGAACTGTCCTGAGATACCTGCGGTTGCGTCGCCATGCGCTTGAAGAACGCGAAAATGGGATCGTCCGTATCGATGGGTTGGGTGGCTGGCGCCGACGTCTGTTGCTGCGGGCCAGTCGTGCTGATATTCACGACGGCAGGCCCGTATCGCTCCACGATGGTGGGGAAGTCGACCTGCGCCGCTGGGGCAGTCTGCGCCGCTGGGGCAGACTGCGCCGCAGAGGCAGCCTGCGCAACGCGCTTCTCCTTCACAGGCTGCGGCGTAGCGCTCGCGGCGATCGCCGTGGGCGGCAGGCACGCGCAGCCGGTGACGACGATCGCCATCACGGTAGCGTGACGCAGGGTCCGGGCAAGAGTCTGGTGAAACACAGTGCACCTCCAAGGCGGTCGATATGCCGGGACCGGGCGCACGTGGCGCCGGGGGCGAACAGGCACTGATGGGTAAATTATGGGCGCACGGTGACCACCGAGTGTGACGCAGCGTACGAACAACATTGAAAACGAAAATTGCCCGGATGTCATCCGGCTCACCCTGTCAACCGCATGCAAGATTCACGGATGCCGATGGATGGGATTGACCCATAGACCCGTGCGGTTGGTGGCGATAGAGATGTCGATGTCGGGCACTGCGCCGCGCCCGGTAGTTGATCGGTCTGCCGATCTCATAGCCGTCGCGCGGGCGCGTGTCCCGTCTGCGGATCGAGACTCAGTCATCCGCGCCTGGTGTGGCGCCGTGCGTTGAAGCCGGCGGTGGAATTGCCGGCGGCGGCCTCGCCCAGATAAGCCGCCGAGTGCCCGCGACGCCGGCCAATCAACACCGCGATCATCGCCGCCCCGCCACACTATCGACGAGGCGGCACGGTGCCGCTAGTAATCCACCGCGTCACGCACGATCGGACAGGTCATGCAGTGGCCGCCGCCGCGTCCACGCCCCAGTTCCGCACCGACGATCGTCACGACCTCGATGCCTTCCTTGCGCAGCAGCGTGTTCGTGTACGCATTGCGGTCGTACGCGAAGACCACGCCCGGCGATGCGCACACCAGGTTCGCACCGCTGTCCCACTGCGTGCGCTCACGCTGATAGTCGCTGCCGCCCGCCTCGACCACGCGCAGCTTCTTTAACCCCAGCGCTTCGGCCACCACATCGACGAACGGCTTCTCTTCCCTGTGCAGTTCCACCCCGCTCGGATGGCTGCTCGGGCGATACGAGAACGTGCGCGTCTGGTTCATGAAGTCCGGCGCCAGCAGCACGCAGTCGCGGTCGGCGAAGGTGAACACCGTATCCAGGTGCATCGCCGCACGGATCTTCGGCATCGCCGCCACGATCACCCGCTCGGCCGCCCCCTTCCTGAACAGCGTCGCGGCGAGCTGGCTGATGGCCTGGCGCGACGTACGCTCGCTCATGCCGATCAGCACGACGCCCTTGCCGATCGGCATCACGTCGCCGCCTTCCAGCGTCGCCAGCCCGTGATCCTCGGTCGGGTCGCCCCACCACACGTTGACCTTGCCGGCAAAGTCCGGATGAAACCGGTAGATCGCGGTCGTGAGGATGGTCTCCTCATGGCGCGCCGGCCAGTACAGCGCATTGAGCGTCACGCCGCCGTAGATCCAGCAGGTGGTGTCGCGCGTGTACAGGGTGTTCGGCAACGGCGGCAGCAGATACTCCGTCGTGCCGGCGGCCTCGCGCACCATCGCCAGCGCCTTGCCGCCGTG
>NZ_JBNDKT010000028.1:0-103122 GCF_050435685.1 Paraburkholderia sp. GAS448 | reverse complement strand
AGAAAGGCGATGGGCGTCAAGCTGTCCTGCCGGCGTCGTCATCCCGACGTCGTTTCTGATCGCCGCGAGGAGGTGTAGTGTGAAACACAAGCCTTGTCGCGGCAGTCGTCCGCGGTGTCCATCGAGTGCGGTACCGCTGCCTGGCGCGGCAGCACCGAGATAGCCTGACTTTTTCTGGACGGTCGATATAGATATGATGAATACGATGTGGATGCGCAATGTTGTCGCGGTGCGCCTGACCGTTTGACTGGCGGGAAACCGAATGCCGCCGATGGCCGGGAAAACTTCGCCGCTCTCGCGTTGCGTTTTAGAGCCCGTCGCGATGAATATCGTGCGTAGTGAAGCCCGCATCGTTGTCGGGCATGTCCAGCCAGGTTGGTTGCGCCAGCGACGCTCTCGTATCGGCCAGGCCGGCTGCCCAGTGCTCGCGCATTGTCGACAGCCCGAACTGGAAGTCTTTGTAGTGGCCCTCGTACTCCTTGTTTTGGTAGATCAAATGGACCACGTTGTAGCGTTTTGAGCACGACATCTCGTCGGCGAGTTGGCACCAGGGGTCGGCACGCAGCTCCGGTGTCACGCGAGACAGCAATTCGCGCAGGATGTGTCGGAAGCGCTGCGAGCGTTGTAGCGTGTCGGTGATGAGGCGAGTGCGGCTTGAGTAGAGGATATCTTTCATTCGGTCTTGTACGTCAGTCAGGTTACCCGGAACAATGCCTTTTGCACTCCATAGGTCTACTTGAAAAGCGAGCGTATCCTTTCGTGGCGTGCTGTGGATGACCTGGTACAAAGGCGTGTTGGACACCAAGCCGCCATCCCAGTAGAACTCGCCGTCGATCTCCACCGCCGCGAACCCTGGCGGCAGCGCTCCAGACGCGATGAAGTGCTCGGCACGAAGTCGCGTTCTTGTGTTGTCGAAATACTCGAAGTCTCCCGTGCTGACGTTGACCGCGCCGACAGAAACGCGTACTTCGCCTGAGTTGATCCGATCGAAGTCGCAAAACCTCTCCAGGGTAGCTTTTAACGGGCCTGTGTCGTAGTAGCTCGCAGTGTGCGGGGAACTGGATACGGTCAGCAAAGGCGATGGCCATCGTGGAACGAAGAAACCGTTCTGCCCCTCTACGATCGCACTCATTGCTTGCATGGCGGTGAACGCTTTGCGCACGCCATTGGCCGAATTGAAAAACGCTTGCTCGATGAAGGACGGCAACGGCAGCCCACAAGCCGGCTGGCAGATCATCTCCCAGAACTCCAGGAGGCGCGCCACGCGATGTTCGGGCGCATTGCCCGCGATGATGGCGGTATTGAGAGCGCCAATTGAAATCCCCGCAAGCCAGTCAGGTTGGATTCCAACTTCGTGCAAGGCTTGATATACACCAGCCTGATATGCGCCGAGGGCGCCGCCTCCCTGCAGTGTCAGCGCAACGACTTCGTAGTCCTGCAATCTGATGGTTCTGCCGCGTCGAGCACCGTCGCCGGTGAGCGGCGTCGTACCGCTTGCGGTATGGGGTTCGCTATCGTCAAGAAATGGTACTTGCATTGCGTCGTTTTTTGCCATTGCGCCTCCCTTCGTTGCTACTGTTTCTTGCGAGCATGCGCTTACCGCGCTGATGCGTCTTCAGCGCGAAGCCCGTTTCGAGATCTTCCTGCCGCCGGGGCCTACGTCCTCGGAGGCTCGCTTTTCCCTATCCTCTTGCATTGACACTCCCGATTGCGTTGCGCACCTCTTACTTCCGCGCTTCGTATTGTACGGTGCCATACAATATGGCGCCGTGCAATTGCCCGGACAGCGCGACTTCCAGGTTGACCAACCCTTCCCTGGCTATCAGGTTGGCCACAGGGCCGATCTGCTAACATGCACCGATGCTCAGACTATTTTTCGATTCGGAAATACTGGTATGCCTAGATCCTCAAAACTTCCTGACGCAACGCTCACAGTGACGCCCCCGGTCGTTCAAAATGTGTTAAGGCGCCGCATGTCTCCGCGGGGGATTGAGGCAATGGAAGCATTGAATTCCCTGAATGCAGCAGCTCGGCAACTGGATTTCACTTCAAACCAGTGGCTTGACGATTCCGTCAAGTCGCTAGCTCGACTCAGAGTTCTGAATGTGCTTTTGGCCGGAGAAGGCCAACCCGTGGCTCACCAGGAGATCATCAACGCTCTGCAAGTTAAGCGGGCGACGGTGTCCGGTCTGATGGCCGCGCTCGAACGGGATGGACTCGTCAAGTCGGTGGGCGATACCGAGGATCGCCGCCGTCAGTTGGCCGAGCTTACCGAGAAGGGCGCAAGCCAGGTTGTCCAGGCAATCGATAAAAACCACGAACGCCTCCTTAAGGCTGTCAAGGGCTTCTCAAAGGAAGAACTCTCATTGCTCCGGTCATTGCTCGACCGTCTTCGCGACGCACTTGCAGCGAGCGAGTAGCGGGCGGCTCCAAGGATGCCGATGTTGCGGACGCACTGCACGCGGAGGGCATCGGCCGCGACGACAAGCGCATTCTCCGGTACGGTGCCATCATGAATACAGCACACGACTCGGGAGAGGCTGGGGCGTTTCTCTGTGTGGCCTGATCAGTGACATCAGCTCCTCTTCCTGTCTTTCGAGGCTACCTGGTAGCGTCTCGCGAAGGAAGTCGAGCAGCTTCCTGGTTTTTGCATCAAGAAAATGGCGCGAAGCGTAGATCGCATAGATGTTGTAGGGACGTAGATGGAACTCGGGCAAAACCTGTTTGAGCGTTCCCTCTCGAAGTCCTTGAAGGGCAGTAGGTATCGGCAGCATGCCAATGCCCATGCCGGCACGAATCGCCTCGGCCATGGCTTCGGGCAGATTCACCGTAAACTTTGGCAGCCCCGGTAGCTCGAAGCTTCCGAGTTGCGGATCTTCGAACGCCCAAAGCGTCGAAGAAGTTTCCGGGGAGACAAGGCCCAGGCATTGATGAGCGCGGAGATCGGAAACGGATCCGGGATTTCCAAAGCTCGCCAGGTAATCGGCGGAAGCGCAAAGGATGGGACGGATGGATCCGAGCTGCTGTGAAACCAGTGACGAGTCGCTCAGCCGGGATATGACCGCAATGGCAACGTCGAAGTCTTCGTCGACGATGTCGGGTAGACGTTGGCCTAGTACGAGATCGACAGCCACCGACGAAAACCTCTCGCTGTAAAGCGAAAGCAATGGCGTCAGCACATGCTGCCCAAAGCTCGTGGACGCATGAACGCGCAGCCTGCCGGATGGATGAACGCTCGAGGCCGCGGCCTCTGCCTCTGCTTGATCTATCTGCGCAAGAATCTCCGTGCAGTGTTGGAAATACCGCCGGCCAGCCTCGGTGAGCGAAATTCTTCGTGTAGTGCGGTTGACAAGACGGGCCTGTAGACGCGACTCGAGTTCCATGATCGCGCGAGACACCGCAGGGGTGCTTTTTGACGCTTGAGCGGCTGCGCGCGCAAAGCCCCTGGTTTTGGCAACAAGAACAAACATTCGCATTGAATCAAGTTTGTCCATACTAGCTTTCCTAAAAAAAATGATCGCGCCCAAAGGCTTCGTCCGCCGAATGAACAACTCTTGCTCCGATCAAAAGGGTGACTCGAAGGCCTGGGCCTTCCAAGGTGCACCAGCGGCAGCTGCTTGGTTCACAAGTGCTCGACTCTTACAGTCTCGGGGTTGGATAGCTTGATATCCGCGTTGCGCAATCGCTTGAGACCGGCACAAGCACCGTGTGCGTAGAGCATGGCCCAAAGAGTCGGTGCAGCGTACATTCCGCCGCCCCGAAAGGCCGGGCGCGTCGAGTGCTAAGGGCTACAGACGCATGACCAATTGCCTTCGCAGTCCTCGTCACACAGCGTGACAAGCGTCAACCCGAGCAAACCGATTGCGACCATGACTGCCATTACAACAGCAAACGTCCGGAGCCTTCGTTCGTCAGCCTCGAACTCATCGTCCCACGCTTTCCTTCGAGCCTCTTGTGCGCGTTTTTTACGCATCCAATCCACCTGTTGTCAAATTGCGAGAAGCTCCGAGGATCGCCGCGTATGAAAGCCAGGCGTGCAAAAATGAGTCCTCTCATGCCTTCCATGGCCAACCACAATCAGGCATTGATCTGCGTATCACCGTCGCCCGTATGAGATACCTTGCGCGTGACTTCGTCGAGCTTGTCGCCGAGCAGGCGCCGCACCGTGACGTAGAACACCGGTATAAGCAACAGGCCGAGGAAAGTGGCGAACAACATGCCACCGATGACGCCGGTACCGATCTCATGACGTGACGATGCACCCGCCCCCGTCGACGTCACCAGCGGCAGAGCGCCGAGGATGAATGCCATCGACGTCATCAAGATCGGTCTGAAACGCAGCCTTGCTGCCTCCACGACTGCGTCGAAGAGCGTCATGCCCTTCTCCTGCCCCGCAATCGCGAACTCCACGATCAGAATCGCGTTCTTGGCGGCCAGCCCGATCACCGTCACCATCCCGATCTTGAAATAGATATCGTTGGGCACGTTGAACAGGCGACAGAATGCAGACATTCCCAACAAGCCGAGCGGCACGGCCATCAGCACCGCAACGGGTATGGACCAGCTTTCATATAGCGCCGCCAGGCAAAGAAATACCACCACGACGGACAACGCCATGAGCGACAGCGCCGCGTTTCCCGCGAGCACTTCTTGATACGACAGTCCGGTCCAGTCGAAGTCGAATCCCGCCGGCAGCGATTTGTCAACGATGTCTTGCAGGATTTTCATCGCTTGACCGGTCGAATACCCAGCCCCCGGCGAGCCGACGATTTCGACAGCCGAATAGCCGTTATAGCGCGGCAACGCTTGCGGACCAACGGTCCACTTTGCTTTCACAACGCTCGACAAGGGCACCATGTCGTATGGGCTGATCGCGCCGTTGCTCGCGGACGGATTCACCGGGCTCGGCGCACCGTTGGAGGAGAACCGCATGGCGCCAGCGCTGCCGCCGGTCATGGACAGTGCGTTGCTCGTCATGCCGCTCGGCGTATAGATATGCGACAAGGCATCGGTCCCCATCCGGTACGGTGCATCCGCCTGCAGGTAAACGCGCTTCACGCGTCCGTCGTAGGCGAATTGGTCGATGTATACCGGCGCGAGGTCCATCTGTATCGCGCTGTAGACATCGCTCAGCGATAACCCCATCGATTGGGCCTGGACGCGATCGACGGACAGATCGAGTTCAGGTGCCTCGGCAAGCGAGTTCGGCCGGATATTGAAAAGTCTCGGGTCATTGCTCGCGAGATCCACCAACTTGCGCTGCGCCGCGCTCAGTTCCGCTCTCGATTGCCCCGCCCGTGCCTGCAAATACATATCGACACCACCGAACTGACTCAGTCCGCGTATGGAGGGTAGATTGACGACGAATATCTTCGCGTCGGGAATGTCGTGAAGGATTTTGTTGGCCTGCGGGACCAGTTGCATCGCAGTGTGTGCGCGTTCGCTCCAATCCTTGAGCTTGACGAAGGCCATACCGACGTTTTCGCTCTGGCCAACGTAGCTGAAGCCCTGGACGGAAAAGACTCCCGCGATTTCGTTCCCGACCGGGCTTCTTTTGAGTCGATCGTTGATCTCGTCCACCACGTGTCGAGTCCCGCTCAGTGTGGCCGCCGACGGCAGGTTGATGATCGCCATTACGAAGCCCTGGTCCTCGTCGGGAAGGAACGAGGTAGGCAGACGCGAGTACAGAACCCCGGCCACCGCGGCCAGGGTCACGAAAACGGCCATCCAGCGTGGCACCCGTCGCACCGCACGGCTCACCTGGCCGACATAGGTATTGCCGACCCGGTCGAATCCACGGTTGAACCAGCGGAAGACGGCGTTCTCATGTCCTTCATGCGAGGGCTTCAGGATCGTCGCACAAAGCGACGGAGTGAAGGACAGCGCAAGGAATGCGGAAAAGACCATCGATACCGCGATCGTCAGTGCGAACTGCGAATAGATGATGCCCGTCGCGCCTGGCTGCATCGCCGAGGGAATGAACACTGCGGCGAGCACGACGGTGATGGCCACGATCGCGCCCGAAATCTGACCCATTGCCTTACGCGTCGCAGCCTTCGGACTCAGCCCCTCCTCACGCATGATGCGCTCGACGTTCTCGATCACGACGATCGCGTCATCCACGACAATCCCGATCGCGAGCACCATTCCGAAGAGGTTCAGCTGATTGAGGGTGAAATGCAGCGCCGACAGGCCGATGAACGTTCCGAGCAGCGCAACCGGAATGACCAGTGTTGGAATGATGGTTGCCCGGATGTTCTGCAGAAAGATCAGCATGACGAAGAACACGACGATGATCGCTTCGACGAGCGTCTTCACAACGTCGGTTATCGAGGCCGAGATGAACGGCGTCGTGTCGAAGGGCATGACCCATGTCACGCCGGGCGGAAAGTCGTGTGCCAGGATCGCCATCTGAGCCTTGACAGCCTTCTCCGTGGCAAGCGCATTGGCGCCGGGCAGCAGGTATACGCCGAGGGCGGCTGCGGGTTTGCCGTCGTACGTGGCAGAAGTGCCATAGCTTTGCGCACCAAAGCTGATGCGCGCGACGTCACTCAGGTGGACCACGCTGCCATTGTTGTCCGATCGCAGGATGATGTCGCGAAACTGCTGTAGCGATGAAAACAAGGTATCGCCCGACACGTTCGCCGTAAACGTCTGGCCGTTGACTGCCGGGTCCGCGCCCAGCGAACCGGTCGCAAACTGCGAGTTTTGGGTTTGGATGGCGTTATACACCTGTGTGGTCGACAGGCCGTAGCCTTGCAACTTGTCGGGATCCAGCCAGATCCGCACGGCGTATTCCGAGCCGGGCATGCTCGTGTTGCCGACGCCATTGATCCGGCCGATGACGGGCTGAATTCGCGAAGCGACGATGTCGCTCAAGCGCCACGCATCGATAGCGGGGTTGGTCGACTGCAACGCGATGAAGAGAAGGATGTCGGGACTGGCCTTCGCCACCACGACGCCCTGCTGCGTAACCGCCGGCGGCAACAATGGCTGCGCGAGTGCAACCTTGTTCTGGACCTGCACTTCGGCGATGTCCGGGTTCGTCCCGGTGGCAAACGACAAGGTGATGGTGGCCGTCCCGTTGCCGTTGGACGTCGAACTGAAGTACAGCAAGTTGTCGATACCGGTCAGCTGTTGCTCGATCACCTGGGTGACCGTCGATTCCATTGTCGCGGCACTGGCACCCGGATACGTCGCCGTCACGGTTACCTGGGGCGGTGCGATGTCCGGATAGGAATCGACGCCCAGATGCAGCATCGATATGGTTCCGAACAAGCAGATCAAAATGGGAATCACCCACGCGAAGACTGGTCGATCGATAAAGAAACGCGACATGAGATCCCCTCCTTATGACTTGTTGCCGGCAGCGCGTCCGCGCGATGTGGACGCCGCGCCGAACAGCGACGATCTCGTGCCTGAATCGGGCCCGTTCCAGCGAGTGGCCTTCGCCAGTGTGCCCTCATGTACGTTCTGCACGCCGGATACGACCACTTGATCGCCGGCTGCGAGGCCACCCGTGACAATCCAGTCGCCCCCGTAGCTATCGTTCGATTCGACGTCCTTGCGTCCCACTCTTCCGTCTGGCTTCATCACCATTGCATAGGCGCCGACAGTGTCGCGCTGGATCGCTTGCTGCGGAATGAGGAACACATCGTTTTGCTGGCCAATGTCGACATTGAGCGACACGTACATGCCCGGGAACAATTCATGTTTTGGATTCGGGACTCGCGCGCGCAGACTGACCGCCCCCGTGGCTGCGTTGACCGCGACATCGGAGAAATCCAGTGTCCCAGGCTCGTCGTACGCCGACCCGTTGGGCAGGAGGATCCGAACGGAAGTCTTGTTTTGTGAAGCGAGCGCAATATTCCCCTTGTCCTGAGCTTGTCTGAGCGTGATCAGATCGGCGGCGCTGATCGTGAAGTTCACGTAGAGCGGATCGACCTGTTCCACCGTGGTAAGCAATGTGCCGCCCGCACCCGCATCGGTTGTGCCATTTCCCACCACCGCGCCGGCGGTCACCTGTTGCTGTCCCGCAATGCCGGTAATCGGCGAGATCACCTTCGTATAGCCGAGGTTCACGCGCGCGCCTTGCACGGCGGCCTGATCTGCCTTGACCTTGGCCGCCGCACTGCGTTCGGCCGCATTGGCGTCATCCACTGTCTGTTGCGATACGGCCCCGACCGGCAACAACTTGCGATCACGCTCAGCTGTCGCGCGATTGTTGAGGTAAGTCGCCTGGTCCTCGGCAAGCGTGGCGAGATCGTTGTTGAGCACGGTTTGGTAATACGTCGGATCGACCTCGAACAGCACCTGACCGGCCTTGACTTCGGTGCCTTCCGCGAAAAGGCGCTTAACTAGCACACCTGAAACCCGCGCCGTCACATTGGCGCTGTAGTAAGCGGACAAGCGGCCGACGAAATTTCGGGTCAACGGTACGCGCCGGGGTTGCACTTCCATGACGCCCACCTTTGGCGGGGGCGGTGGGGGCGGCGGATCACCTTTGCCGCAACCGACAAGCGCAATGAAACCGATCGACAACAGGGATGAGCGCAGAGACAGTGAATTCATAGAAACCGTCGTGAAAAATCGCGGTAAGAAAATTGGTCAGGCGCAAAGGCGTACGCGCATCAGCGGCTGCTGACCGAGGAAGAGGTCACGTTGACAGGTGCGTTTTTCGCGCCGTCCCATTGCCACCCGCCACCCAGGTTTTTGATGAGCGTTACGCTACTTAGTGTCAACAACGCCTGCGTGTTCTCGAGGTTTTGTTGCGCGAGCAACAGCGTGATCTGCTCGCTGAAAAGGCTTTGCTCGCTTGTTCTGCCAACATGGAACTGAGCGCGCTCGCTTTCAAATAGCTGTTTGTTGCGCGCGTAGATATCGGCGTAGGCTTGTTCCTGTTGCCTGAGATGGTTCCACGAGGACAGGCTGTCCTCCACGCTCTGGAACGCAGCCAACACCGTTCCGCGATAGTCCGCGACGGATTCGTCGTAGGTCGCGCGAGCCTCGCGCACGGCGGCCGTTCGTGCGCCGCCATCGAAAATCGTCGCTGCCAGATCGGGGCCGAGCGTCCAGAAGCGGTTAGGTACAGAGAACAGATTGGCAAGCGCGTTGTGCTGGAATCCGCCTTGTGCCGAAAGCGTCAGCGTCGGAAAAAACGCTGCCTCGGCCACGCCAATCTTTGCGTTCGCGGATGCGGCTGCACGCTCGGCACTGACCACGTCATAGCGCCGTTCGAGCAGTTGTGACGGCAGTGTCAGCGGAACGGCGGGCGCCATAAACGCATAATGCGGCTCGGGCGCTATCGTAAACCTGTCAGGCGGCACCCCGGTCAACACAGCAAGGGCGTGTTCGTTCTGTTCGCGCGAAGTTTGCGTCGCCTGCAGACCGGCGATCACCAATTCGAGTGTGTCCTGTGCGGCCAGCACACTATCGTTCGGCGACACGCCTTGCGCGTAGCTCGCGCGCGTCATATCGAGAACGCGTGTGTCGAGCTGCTGTTGTTGCTTGAGCAGATCGATATTGACATCGGCCAGACGCAGATTGAAATAGGCCGTGGCGACGCTTGCAGCAATCGATAGACGCGCCCCCGCCAGTTGTGCAGCGCTTCCTTCGGCGCTCGCTTTGCTCGACTCGAGTTGCCGGCGAATGCCGCCCCACAAGTCGAGTTCCCAACTTGCGGAGACGTCTGCCGCAACAAAGTTGTGCACCCCAGGCTTCAGGATGCCGGTCGATGTGCCGTTCGCACCTGCCGCACCCACCCCCGTTCCGGACCGCGAACCGGACATTCCCGCATCGATCGTCGGAAAGAAGCTCGCCTCGCTCGCCATCACCGCGGCTTGTGCCAGCCGATAGGCCGCTTCTGCCTGTGCGATCGACTGATTCGCCTTTTGCGCCTCGTCGATCAAGCGGGTCAGCGTTTCGTCGTGGTAATCCAGCCACCATGTGCTCGACAGCGACGCTTGCGGGTTCGCATTCGCACGTTGCCAGTCGACTCCTTCCTTGAAGTGGGTCGGGATTTCGACTGTCGGGTTTTTGTAGTCAGGGCCCACTGCGCAACCTGCTATCGCGATCGCCACAATCGCCGGGCAGCACCATCGCAGGGTATATCGACCGATCCGGGACCGATTCCCTACGTCGACCTCTGGTTTGAGTGAGATGTACATTCGCGAGCCTGCAGATAACAGTGGACGCACCTGCCCGCGCAAGCCATTTGATACAGCCATGCAACGAGTAAGGGAGAGCGACAGGAATTGCGATCGTGAATGACTGAGTGTCCCCAGGGATCACGAACGCCCGTAAGTAGTGGTCTAATCAACCGTCTCGGAGGTAGCTTAGACCGCTTCCCCCCGAGCCACTAGACCGCCAGGATGGCGAGATCTCAACCATATTCGTGAGGAATGAATGCTTGACCTGAACGAAATCTACCTCTTCGTCGAGGTAGTCCGAGCCGGAAGCTTCGCTGGGGCCGCGCGGCAATTGAGCATGCCCTCGACAACGGTCAGCCGTCACGTTCAACAGCTCGAAGACGCATTGAAGAATCGGTTGATCCTTCGTACAACAAGAAAGTTGACCCTCACTGCTGTCGGGCAGGCGTTCTACGAACAATGCGCCCAAAACATCGAGCAATTGGTGTTGGCGAGTCAGGAGGCCGCGGACACGCATCCCGAACCGGCCGGCCCGGTGCGCGTCGCGCTCACTGCTGATTTTTTCGAGGCGTTTCCCATTTCCTGGATTACCGATTTTCTCGCTGCATATCCAGGCATCACGCTCGAGTTCGTTATCGACAATGCCGATCTCGACCTGACATCGAGTGGCGTGGATGTCGCATTTCGTCCTGAGTCTCAGCTCGATGAAAATTCAACGCGCCGAGTGCTCGGCTCCTCACGCAGGAGGCTCGTTGCCGCACCAAAATATCTCGAGTCCCGTGGGACACCGAGATGCCTCGATGAACTCGTCCAGCATGCCTGCCTCCTGTATTCCCGACACTCCGGCCCGGTCACGTGGCATCTCGACGGCCCGGATGGGCGTGTTCAGGTTGAAATCCGCGGCCGCTTTCTCGCAGGCAGCGGCAACCTGGTCAGACAAGCTGCGGTCGAAGGCCTCGGTATAGCTTTGCTGGCCGAACTGCTCGTCAACCAGGATATCGAAGCTGGACGCCTCACCGCCGTGCTCGATGAGTATCGTTCGGAAGAGTCGAAGTTCTGCGCAGTCTTTCCCAGCCATCGGCACATCAGGCGCGTTGCGAAAATGTTTGTAGAGCACATCCAGAACAAGCTTATGGCCATACGGAACGAATAGGCCCAAGTCTGCTGCAAGCGACGTTCATGGCGTAGCCCGGTCATTTTCCCTCGACTGAGACCGTCGTCCATTCCGTTTTGCGGCGCTGGTCCGCACGGGTTCTCTGCAATCGAAGCTTCTACCGCGTTCGCATTACGCGCATTTTTGGGGTTCAGCCAGCCATATTGGCCTACTAGTCCATTCAAGTGAACGCCGCTAGATTGACCAAACTATGGGTGCCGAAGCTTCTATCGCACCGTCGCTCGAAACCCATAACAGCGACCGCACAGGAACTGAGCACGCAACGATGTCTTATGGCAAAAACTTATGGGAAGCGATCGGCATATGCGGCGCGCCTGGTCCAGTGCTTTCGATCTACCCTTGGGCCGGATCACCTTTGCACCATCCCTGCAGATGGTGCGCTTATACATGTGGCGGTGGCCAGTCAAAGTTGCCGATAGGGAGCTGACCGATTGTGAGGCATGCTCACCGGTCACCCCGACGCACAATGGAAGCAAGTGATGAAGCGAACTTTTGAGCAGGCCATGCGCACGCGCGCGAAAATACTCGATTCGGCAGCACAAACGTTTCTGCGCAGAGGACTTGCTCGCGCGTCGCTGTCTGACATTGCCCGTGTTGCTGGCGTGACGCGAGGTGCTGTCTACGGGCATTTCAAGAACAAGTCGGCGCTGTTCAATGCCATGTTTGAACATGCGGCACTTCCTGCAGATCCTTTCCTGGTTGAGTGGCACGACAACCAGTGTGATCCGCTAAGTCACCTCAAATCTGAACTGATTAGATCACTTGGCAACGTTCTGCGCAACGGCGAAGCGAGGCGACTTTATAGCGTCATTCATTCCAGATGCGAAATCACGAGCGAAACCCGGGATTTCTGGCAAAACGTGCATGTGGGTCGAAAATTGGCCGAACAACGCATTGCAACTGCATTAAGGGACGCGCGGTCGAATCTTCAACCCGCTGACGGCATCGACGTGGATCACCTGGCAGTATTCGTGCACTCGTGCCTGATGGGGTTTTTTGTCAGAAGCCTTGGCGAGCCTGTTTCTCAGGACCCAGGCCAGGTGGCCGAGCGCGTTGTTGCTCTCATCTTTTGCGGACTTTCCCTGGCGCAAAAGACCTCAGTGAGTGCGTGAGCGATATTCATCGCTTACGCGAAACTAATGCCGTTTGATGCAGTTTTCGATAAAGAAACTCACCAGGCGACCCGATCGAATGCCAACAATGACGACTCCCAAAACGCTATTGTCCACTGATATTGACAGGACGGAAATGGAAAGCGATTTCGGCTACCTTGTTTTTCGTGCCCATTCTGTTCTGACGCACACAATCTCGCAGCGCACCCTGCGCGATCTGGACGTCACTGCAGCGCAGGGCCGCCTCCTGTATCTGGTGGAACGAGTGGGACTCTCGCACGCGGCTCTGATCGCGCGCGAGTGCAACGTCGACCCAACGGCGGTCACGCGCCTGATCGACAGATTGGTCCGAAGCGGCTTACTGATGCGGACGCCAAACGCTGTCGATAGACGCGTGAGTCGACTCGTTCTGACTCGGCAAGGAAAGATTGTTGCTGGCCATATGCCCGGGATATTAACCGACGTGTACAGCAGTGTGCTGGCCGGCTTTAGTGTTAACGAGGTTGCCTCATTCAGGGAGATGTTACGTCGCATTCTTTCTTCCTGATGCGTCGGGCAAAACCAGTCGACGTTCCACGGAACCACGCCAGCAACGACCCACTCTATCGGCAAGCGCGCTTGCGGTCTCCGCAAGGCAGTGACGCGTAACTTCCCACCGCATGAGCGCGAAGCGATGCTGACGCCGCTGACATCTTCGCGATACCCTTCCCTGGAGCCATCCGTTCGATAGCGACTCCGCATGAGACTCGTTGTCGCCCCCACATGCCTTGAGTTTCGTGGCACACCGAAGGGCCTCAAGGAACTCGTCCGGCGTGACTGCCTGCTGTTTGCCCGAAACTCGGGCCAGGTCGAGTGGCGACTTAACGGCCATGGCGGGCGTGTCGAGCCTGGGATCCGCGGTCGCTTCCTCGCGAGATCCGCAAATCTGGTAAAGCAAGCGGCGATCGCTGTGCAGCCCCGACGGCCCGAGACTCCCGCACTTCTTACGCCAGTTGAAAAACGTCGCGCCGCTGACGCCCATCTTGCGACGCGCTCCTGGTACTGGCATACCCCGCTCGGTATGCTTCAGCGCGAAGCGCCGACGAATTTTCATTGTACGAAATTTCGGTGCAAAAACAGTAGTTTATCCAATTGACGTTTGTGGTATCTGGGTCTAGCCTCGCACTCAAATACCCCTCCGATGCAACCGGAGATTTTTCGTTGCTTCGGGCGGAGCCGCGTCTGGCTAGCGATGCGCCGGGCGCGTTCGCGGTGAAGCTTCTCGGCATACGAATAACATCGGAAAAAACGGCGCTGTCATGGGCACGCGTGATGTCGACGTTGGAGAGAAACAGATTATGGAGACAAGTGTTTCGCGAGGCTGCGTTGCGAGCGCAACGGCAAGCCTGACGCTGGCCGGAAAGAACGCACTCGTCACGGGAGCGGGTCGCGGCATCGGCGCCGGCATCGCCGAGGTATTCCTTGAGGCCGGCGCGACTGTAGTGGTCAATGCGCGGACCGATACGCACCTTTCGAAGTTGGAAAAGCGTCTCGCCGCGGCCCATGGCGACCGCATCGTCGCACTAACCGGCGATCTTTCGACAGCCGTCGGAGCGGCGGACCTCGTCACACGCGCTGTCCGTCGCGTCGGTGAAATCGATATATTGGTCAATAGCGTCGGCGATGCGATCGTTGGCGACCTGGTGAACGACGAGAGCGAGCCAGAGGCCGTCACCCGTATCCGATCTATCGTTGACCTCAACCTTATGTCTGCCATCCATTGCACGCGACTGGTTGGCGCATCGATGATCAGCCGCAAGCGCGGCCGCGTTATCAACCTCGCCGGCGTACTTGGCGGCCTGCGCGGTGAGGCGAGCCTTAGCATCTACGCGGCCGCGAAGGCCGGGCTGATTGGCTTCACCCGCTCACTTGCGCGCGAATGGGCTGCTCACGGAATCACGGTCAACGCCATTGCGCCAGGCGTGTTTCCTGATCGCGATAATCTGACGTCAGCGCAACTGGCGATGATCGAACAAGCTTATTTGAAGACGATCCCCGTTGGGCGTTTTGGCGAGCCACGCGAACTCGGGTACCTCGCCTGCTTTCTCGCCTCGGATCTCTCTGGCTATGTCACCGGACAGATCCTTGCGTTTGACGGGGGGCTATCTGCATGACCATTGAAAGTTGGCTTATATCGATGCGGTGGTTCAGATGGTATGCACGAGTCGAAAACTGGCAGCGATTGGTTTCTCATTGTGGCGAGCGCTCACAGAAAGGACGTCGTCTGATGCGGCAGCGCACGCCGCAAATAGTAAGTACTCCAGCATGGAACACGACGTCATCGGCGTCAAGGTTGTGCTCAGGCTCACTCGGCCAATGGAAAGCGTCCGCCAGCCCTGCCCCGTGACGGGACGGCCGGGTTCATTATTTGCCAGCCCGACTACCTTTCGGTCCGAGTCCAGGCTAATACAGCTGAGAGAAACATCATGTCATCGTTCAGTCCAATAATAGCTTTGCAGCGTGGATTAAATGTGCTGGCTTTAGTGAACAAGGAGAAGAGCGTCAGCATCAAGACAATCCACGAGGGGACCGGTCTGCACAAAGCCACGATCACCCGCATGCTCGAGACGCTCATGGATTCGGGCTATGTCGCCAAGACCGCCCGTTCGACCTACGTACCGACGGGCAGGACGCTGCTGCTGAGTCAGGGCTACAATCTCGCCAGCCGCGTCGGCGACATCGCCGGCCCCATACTCGCTGAATTTCGCCGCTCCGTTGGCTGGCCATCCGACATTGCACTCTACAATGACGACAGCATGATCGTCGTGGAGACCAGCCGCGACCGAGGGCCTCTCTATTTCAATCGGGAAAGCGGATATCGCGCCCCGTTATTGCTCACGTCGATCGGTCTGGCCTATCTTGCCTTTTGTGACGCGGAGCGGTGCGATCGCATCATCAAGCGGCTGGCCACGAACGCCGACCGGCGCAACGATCTCAGCCGTGACCGCCCAACGCTAAACCGCACCCTGGCCGAGGTTCGGGCCAAAGGGTTTGCGACGATGAATCGAAGCTATAGCATCCAGGAATATGGCGGAAAGGTCTGGGACATGGCCGTGCCAGTGTATGACCGGCAGCACATCTATGCGTCGATCAACATTCTGATGCTCCGAAACGCCTGCTCCGAGGAAGACGCTCTCAAACGCTTTCTCGGACCTCTGCAAGACGTCGCAGTGCAGCTGGGCAAGGCAATCGGCTCGGAGATCCCGGGAATGCCGCTCGATGAGTCGGTCATCCTCAAGCTCGACTCGACGCCCAGCCCGCGATCAACGCGCGAGATGATGTCCAAAATGGTACACAGGGAAGTCGAGGAGGAAGATTGAGGACCGCAATGCCGAATTGTCGGAACGCGAGGTGTTGACGGCGGCCCGGCCGATTCCCGTGAAAGGCCGGAAAGTGCGCGGTCAATCAGGATCAGCCGTGAAGGCCGATTCATCGATTGTGCCGTAGGCATGCGGCCTGGAGCCGGCGAGTGCAGCGTTCGAGTCGACTTTTGCGACGGTGCGACTATCGGTGAGCGCCTTTTCCCCAGATATACGCCAGCCCGACGGCACCCTTGTCGCTTGTAAACGAATGATCGCACCCAATCGGCCTGACACCCACATCGCCCGCGCGTGACAGGCCCGCCTCGTCTACGACGGCTCCCTCGATTTGATAGATAAGCTCCTCTGTTGTGTATGCACTGAGGTCGACGCGTTGAGCAGCAGGGGCTTTGTACATGAGAAGTCGACGGTCGGTTGCGGAATCTCGCCAGATCGATTTCACATAAGCGCCGCCGTGTAACCCCGGCTCCCACGGCATCGTATTCACATCGATGTTCAGGCAAGCGGGGCCCCGTCCTGAGCGAATCGGATTCATTTCGGCGCTGCCTAGCAGAAAGGACAACGTTGTTGCGCCTGCCTCCGAGCGAAGGCTATGCGTGCACCCCTCGGGGCGAAAGCCTACGTTGCCTGCAACCAGGTCACCATATTCGTCGGAGAGCACGCCTTCAATGACGAATACGATCTCGTCGCCTACGAGATGCCTATGTAGTGGAACCCGCACGCCGGGCTCAAATCGCACCATCGACATCTCGCGAGGAACCGGGCGATCGCTCCACACCGGTTCCGCCCAAAGCCTCTTCCTCTTAACGCCAGGCAACAGTTCCTCCCACGAGAGTTCGTGAACGGATACGATACGGCGCGTCGACGTTGAATTGAGCATGTGGTCCTCTATCAGTCGGCCAATGTAATGCTCCGGGATGTGCGCTCCCGGGCCCGAAGCGTTATGGTCGAAGTTTGATGTGAACGTTTTTTACCTGCGTCATCTGTAGCAGTTGCTCAACGCACATCGTGTAGCCGATACCTGACTGCTTGGCCCCACCAAACGGCGCACCCAGCGTCATAGCTGCAGCCTGATTCACCCACATAAGCCCGACCTCCATGCGCCGTGCAATGCGATGTGCGACGGCGAGGTCGTTAGTCCATACGGAGCCGCTTAGCCCATAATCAACTGAATTGACTGCCTCGATCATCTGATCCTCGTCACTCCAGCGCATCACACTTAGAACGGGGCCAAAGATCTCCTCCTGCGCGATACGCATATCCTGGGTTACATCCGCGAATACAGTGGGCTCAATATAAAGACCCGCACTGAGTTCCGGGTCGACCGGACCGCTGCCACCGCACATCAGGCGAGCTCCTTCCTGCTGCCCGAGGCGTATGTAATCCAACACTCTTGCGTAGTGTTGCTTACTGGACATCGCGCCGACCTGCGTCTCCAGGCGCGTAGGATCGCCACAACGGAACCCCTTCGCCTGAGCCACGATTGCCTCTAGCGTCTCGTCATAAACACTTTCGTGGATGAATGCGCGACTTGTGGTGGTGCAGCCTTGCCCCGAGGTGCTAGTGAAACCCATGCCCACACAAACGCCCGCCGCAACTTTCTTTGGATCGGCATCTGGGAAGGCGACGAGCGCATTTTTTCCACCGAGTTCCATGAGGCTTCGCTTTATGTGCTCAGCCGCGCCGGCAAGAATCTTGCGCGCCGTGGGCACGCTCCCGATCAGCGTAATGGCTCGTGTACGGGCGTGGTGAGTCAGAGCTGCACCGGCGCCCGCTCCACCGGTAATGACGTTAAAGACGCCCGGCGGAAACACATCCTCGATCAGCTCCGCGAGTCGGAGCGCCGTCATCGAGGTGGCCTCTGATGGCTTCACAATCACCGTATTACCGGTCAGCAATGCAGGTACGTTCTGCGTGATGATGTTCAGGAGGGGGTGATTGAAAGCCGACATGCTTGCGACCACGCCGAGCGGCTGTCGCATCGTAAAATCGATCATGTTCGGTTCGGTCATAAAGCTAACGCCTTTGACCTCAGTCATTAGACCGGCATAGAACTCTGCGAGCGACCCTGCCCAATTGGCATCGACTAGCATGGCGCGCAGTGGATTGCCCGTGTCCACACAGTCTAGAAGAGCCAGATCCTTGGCGTTAGCCCGGAGAATTGCAATCATTTTCCGAACAGCTGCGACCCGATGCTGTGGATCGAGATCACGCCAACCCGGAAAGGCCTGCCAGGCAGTGTCGACGGCAGCGTCCACATCAGCTTGATTCGCGTCAGCGAACGTTCCGAGTGAGGCGAGATTAACCGGGCTATAGGCCTCGATTTCAGCCTTCCCGTTCGAGGCGTGCCACTGCCCGCCATAAAAGAGTTGCCGCCGTTGCGGCAGGACGACTTTGTTCCCATACCGAAGATCAGATTTCGCCGTTACTAAGTGATCCAAAGCTAACTCCTCTACGTCCGCTTTAAGCGATGATTAAATAAATGCACTCGGGCCACCCGATAACGTCGCCGGGCGATTTTGATCAATATACGACGACGAATTTGAACGGGTCAAAGATAACAACGGCGTCTTTCAGTCAACGAAATTTCGCCAGAGGAAATTTGCGGTTACGCAAATCTGCGCATGGCCTCTTTCCAAGGGGCAAGTCAACGTCCGCCCAAAAATAGTCTGCTTGTAATCAGAGAACCGTCGAGCCTTTGTTTTCCTCAGCTAGCGCGGCACATATATTTCTTGCATTGAAATTTCAGTTCAAGAAATATTGGTTCATTACTTTTGACGTTTTTGTTATCTGGATCTAGTCTTCGCATTCAAATGCGCCCCGACGGCAAATGCAAACGCTTTGGGTAGCTGCGCGACGCTGCGACGACGCACGGGGCGGGTCCCCTGGGTTACCAGCTTGTCGAAATATCTAATCCTGGAAGTATCTGCGCTTTTTCACAAACATAAGGGGGGAGGAGAACTGCATGGGCGAGCTGAAGTCGTATCCACATTTCCTGACGCGTGAGTCGCTCAAGTTTCCATACGATACCTACCGTGAGGCACGCGACCTCAGTCCAATTTTTCGTACGGTAGATCCTAAGGATCGGGAAGTTATCGTGGTCAGCTCCTACAAGCTTGTCAAGGATGTGTTTTCCCGTCCTGACGACTTCTCCAGCGATCTGGGAGCGTTCCTTACGGAAGGCACCGCGAATGTAGAAGCAGACAACATTCTGGAACAGGGTCCCATGGAGCGTCGGATGCCGGCCACCCTGCTTCTGATCACGGACGAGCCCGCGCATGCGAGATTGCGATCGATCGTCAACACTGTATTCACGCCAAAGCGGATCTCACAACTTTCGGAAAGCGTCGACCGGATAGTTAACGAGCTGATCGATAGTTTTATCGCCGCTGGCAAGGCTGATTTTCTCAATGAATTCGCCGCTCTTCTTCCTATTCATGTCATTTTGAACGTGCTCGGGATAGATCGAGCTATGGCGCGCAAGGCTCAGGCCTGGTCGGACGCGGCGCTGGTTCGAGTCAGTCACCTCGGCACTCCCGAAGACGAGATCGAGGCCGCCAAACTCCTCATCGAGATGCAACACTATATGTTCGACGCTATTCTCGATCGGCGTGCCGTTGGTCGAAGCGACCTGATCACCGATATTGTCAATGCAAGACTCGATGACGGCGGGGCACTCACCGACGAGCAGATCATCGGCTTGCTGCAGGAGTTGCTGATAGCCGGAAACGAAACGACGCGTAACTCGCTGATGGGCGGAATGGTTCAGTTCCTCCGTCATCCCGAGCAAACGCGTGAACTGCTAAAGGATCGCTCGCTTGCACCCAACGCCGTCGAGGAAGTTTTGCGGCTCTTTTCGCCTAAATCAGGAATGTGGCGTATCGCGGCCCGCGATACGGTGCTTGGCGAGGTCCAGATTCACAAGGGCGCGCTGTTGATGGTGCGCATGGACTCCGCGAACCGTGACGACGCCCAGTTTCCCAATGGTGAAGTCTTCGACATTCGCCGATCGAATGCTCGCACTCACCTTGCGTTCGGTTATGGCGTGCATCATTGCCTCGGTAATCTTTTGGCGAGAAAGGAACTGCAGATTGCATTTCCCATTTTGCTCAGTCGGCTGAAGAACTTGCGTATCGATGAGACGAAGAGCGATCTCGGCCGTCACCCCAGCGTCCTTATGCACGCGCTGAACGCGTTACACCTCACATTCGACTCAGCAGCGTGATGCAATCAATTGAACAAGGCGAGGTAATGCAATGAAGATAGGCTACATAGGTCTTGGCAACATGGGCGGAGGCATGGCTTGCTGCCTTTCCCGCAATGAACAGTTTGAGGTGGTTGTCAATGACAGGCGCCGCGAAGCTGCACAGCCGCAACTTGAGCTTGGCGCAAACTGGGCTGATAGTCCCGCTGAGATTGCTGAGCAATGTGAGGTGGTCATCACCTCTTTGCCGGGGCCACCGGTCGTCGAACAGGTCGTCTATGGTCAGAATGGCCTGCTTGATGCGATGCGCCCGAATTGCATCTACATCGACATGTCGACCAACTCGCCATCTTTTATGCGAAAGATGCACGCCGATTTTGCGAGGAAAGGGGTGGCTGTTATCGACGCACCTGTGAGCGGCGTATTGAGCGATGCCCAAAAGGGCACGCTTGCCATCTACGTCGGGGGCGATCGTAGCGCCTACGATCGGGCAAAACCCGTTCTCGAGGCGCTCGGGGCCGATGTGCGTTACATGGGAGAAACGGGCGCCGGGATGATTACGAAGATCGTCCACAATCAGATCGCGCTAACAACGATCGGTGTGATGGCAGAAGGATTCACACTGGGCGTCAAATCCGGCGTTGATCCTGAAGCGCTGTACGACGCTGTCAAGGCAGGCGGCTTTGGCCAAGGCAAGCTGCTTCAGATAGTACCGTTTGTCATCTTCCCAGGCATGTTTGAAATGACCGGCAAGTGGGGTATGCCGCTAAGCTACGGGCGAAAGGACCTCGCGCTTGCGACCGAGCTAGGTCGCCAGCTCGATGTGCCGATGGCTTTAACGACGCAGGTTGAGCTCGACATGATCGCTGGCTGCGCTCGAGGCTGGGCAGGCAAAGAGCAGACAATCTTTGTCACCCTTCAGGAAGAGCGGGCGGCAACCTCGCTCCGAGTGCCTACGAAAATGACTGGAGATAGTTAATGTCTTTGTCAATCACGGATCGGATGAATGATGCCGCGCGTGGCGCGCTCGAGGGTAGGGTCGCAATCGTAACCGGGGCTGGCAGAGGTATCGGTCGGGCAATTGCGGTCGGCTTCGCGAAAGCCGGCGCAGCCGTGTGCTGCATTTCGCGTTCCGCGGGCGAAGTGACCGAGACCGCCGACATCATCGCCTCTAATGGCGGCAAAGCTATTTCGGTTGCAACCGATGTGCGCGACCTACGTGGAGTCGAAGCTGCGGCGGACAAGACCGTCGAGGTGTTTGGTGGGCTCGACATTCTGGTGGCCAACCATGGCGTGCAGACGGTGGAGGCGTCTGGCGCGATGGAAGAGACGGATCCAGTTAAGTGGCGAGAGACAATCGAAATCAATCTGATTGGCGCATATCACTGTTGTCGTGCAGTCGTGCCGCACCTCAAAGCGCGCGGCGCAGGCAAGATTATCGCGGTGGGATCGGGCCAAGGCCATCGTGGGTCGGCCGGTAATGCTGGCTACGCGAGTTCGAAGGCGGGCCTTTGGATGATGGTACAGGTGCTTGCACAAGAGTTGGCTCCTTTCAACATCAGCGTGAACGAACTGCTTCCTGGCCATGTGGCCACTCGAATTTACAAGGAGATGACCGCCAAGCTTCAGGGTACCAACCATGCTGACCTGAAAAAGCCGAAGGACTTGCGGCCCCTCGAATGGTACAAAGAGCCCGAGGACGTGGTCCCGTTAGCGCTTTTTCTGGCTTGCCAGCCAGACCTTGGCCCCTCTGCGCAAAGCTATAGTCTCATGAGGCGGTTCTGACCGACGGCTGTCAGCTTTTACCTCCGGCGTTGTGTATCTGTCGGCCGCCTCCCTCAAAACGCCGCACGACAGGGTGCGCCCGGAAGTCGGGGGCGCTCCCATTACAGGGCGCGCTGCCGCCTCGCCCCTTGGAGCATCACAATTGGGGGATACGTTCACTCCGAAAACAGAGCCGCACTCGGAAGTCCGGCGCGCTCGCGTTCTAACTGCTTCATTAGCCGACGACTCAAGGCCTGTAGTTTAGGTAAGTAATCGCGCTCTGCGTTCTCCTCAGACACCGAGGTTCGGACGAACAAAAGACACACCGCGCCATAGACGCGATGCTTGTCCGTAAGCGGCACTGCCACTGACAGAATTGTTTCCGCTCCCAAACGCTTTGAATAAGCATCGTCCGTGGTCGCATACCCCTGCTTTCGGATTTTTTCAAAAAGGTCACGGGTCCGCGTCGTGTTTCGCAAAAGCTTCTCGGCTTCGGGGACAGTGGTTCCCGAAATTCTATCCAACACCCTGCGCTGCTCATCCTCGGCGCAGAACGCGAGATAGGCACGGCCGAGGGAGGACACCAGAAAATCTGGCCGATAGCCCGGTGGCCGGTGCGTCATGATTAGAGGGCTGCCCTCCCCAGTCTCTATGATGAACATCGCGTCGCCATCAGGCACGGCGAATTCGGATGGCCACCCGATGCGCTTGCGGAACTGCTCCATGAGCGGACCGGTAAGCTCACCCAGCCGCGCATGCGGCCCAAGGCCACGCCCCAGATCGACCGTGCGACCGGTAACTGCATAGGTTCCGTCTAGAGGATGCTTCTCAACGTAGCCTTCCCACACCAATGTCTCGAGCATGCGGATGATCGTGGCCTTGTCGAGCCCGGTCGCGTCGCGCACGTCTGTGACCTTCGCGCGCCCGAGCTTGCTGACGACGGAAAGAACGGCAAGTCCGCGTTGGAGCGCACTTACGGGCTGGAATGCAGTTACCATAGATTGGCCAATTAAACCAGGCGATCAAAAAAATGCTGGCAAGGTCCGACATTACCTCGGTATTGAGAATTGGACGCTAGCGAGCTAGCCGGCGCCTTTCTTCCTGACGGCAAATGGACGACGGGCAACCCGTGCCAACGGTGCGTGGCGTTTGCCGCTGAAATCGCCTTGGTCCAAATATCAAGGCGATACTTCGGCCCCTTTTGTGAGGGTAAAGACACTCGATAGGTGTGTCAATCGATGCATTCGTTACTTCCGTCGTGCATTTGCATTGCCCGACTGCCATCGTCTCACCACGCCGTTCTTCGTATGATTTCTGGGCGCCCGTGGGCACGTCGCCGCGATCGTGATTGGGGTGCGTTCCACATACGCTAGCGCCGGTACAGCCGCGGCGATGCGTCGGTTCGGATGCGCTCCGCGCATCGGCGAAACACGACAGGCTTTCTCACGGTACAGACGCGGTGCGGTGAACTGTCTGACCATGATCTCTTTGCCTTGCGGGAAGATGATCGCGTTACCGTCCAGGGAGTGTAGCTTCCTGTTCGTGAAATCACAACAACGGAGAAAGCACAAGACTGTTGCTAGCGACCCACCCTGAAACTGGTCCGTCCTCGCACCGATCCCCCAAATCAAAGCCCCGCGACAAGCGCTGGCACGACGCCGAAAAGGTCGCCGACAATGCCATAGTCGGCTACGCTGAAAATCGGCGCTTCAGGATCCTTATTGACTGCCACAATAAACTTGCTGTCCTTCATCCCTGCGAGGTGCTGGATCGCACCGGAGATTCCGACCGCCACATAAAGCTGCGGCGCCACGATCTTGCCCGTCTGGCCCACCTGGTAGTCGTTCGGCACGTAGCCAGCGTCGACCGCAGCACGCGACGCGCCGAGCGCCGCGCCAAGCTTGTCAGCGAGCGGCCCGAGCACCGTCGTGTCGTTCTCACCGCTGCCCAGCCCGCGACCGCCCGACACGATGTTCTGTGCGCTCGTCAATTCCGGCCGGTCCAGCTTCGTCGCCTCGCGGTTCACGAGCTGCGAAATGCCGCGATCGGGTGCCGCTTCCAGTGGCTCGATCGGGGCGCCGCCGCCCACCTTGGCCACCGCATCGAAGGCGGTCGTACGCACCGTCATTACCTTCATTGAATCGAACAACTGCACCGTCGCGATTGCGTTGCCCGCATAAATCGGGCGCTCGAACGTATCGGCCGACACCACTCCGGTGACGTCGCTGATCTGTGCAACGTCAAGCTTCGCGGCAATACGCGGCGCGACGTTCTTGCCGTGGGCGGTAGCAGGAACGAGGATGTACGAATAGTTTTTCGCCGGGTTTTGCACAAGCGTCAGCACCGTCGCCTCGACGTTTTCGGCGAGACCCGCCTTGAGCTGGGGCGCGTCAGCGAGTAATACTTTTGCGACGCCCGCAATCATGGTCGCGGCTTCGGCCGCGCCGTGTGCATTGTGGCCCGCCACGAGTACGTGGATGTCCTGTGACATGAAAGTCGCGATAAGCGCGGCTGCCGCCACCGCACCAAGCGTTGCGTCCTTGAGCGACGCGTTGTCGTGTTCGGCAATTACCAGAATCGTCATATTCGTTACTCCCTTATAGCACCTTGGCCTCGGTTTTCAGCTTCTCGATGAGCGTCCCCACATCGGGCACGATCACACCGGCAGCGCGCTTGCGCGGCTCCGCGACCTTGAGCGTCTTCAGACGTGGCGTCACATCGACGCCGAGGTCCTCGGGCTTGAGCGTCTCGAGCGGCTTCTTCTTCGCCTTCATGATGTTGGGCAGTGTCACGTAGCGCGGCTCATTGAGGCGCAGGTCGGTGGTGATCACTGCGGGCAGCGTGAGCGAGAGCGTTTCCGCGCCGCCGTCCACTTCGCGCGCTACCGTCGCCTTGCCGTCGGCGATCGTAACCTTTGAGGCGAACGTAGCCTGTGGCAGGTTCGCTAGCGCGGCCAGCATCTGGCCGGTCTGGTTCGAGTCGTCGTCGACGGCCTGCTTGCCGAGGATCACCAGTTGCGGCTGCTCCTTGTCGACGAGCGCCTTTAGGAGCTTGGCGACTGCCAGCGGCTGCAGCTCTTCGTTCGATTCGATCAGGATCGCGCGGTCCGCGCCGATCGCGAGCGCCGTGCGCAGCGTCTCCTGCGCTTGGGCGACACCAGCCGACACTGCGATGACTTCCGTCGCGACACCTGCTTCCTTCAGACGCACGGCCTCTTCCACCGCGATTTCGTCGAACGGGTTCATCGACATCTTCACATTGGCAATGTCGACGCCCGTGCCGTCCGACTTCACACGGACCTTTACGTTGTAATCGACCACTCTCTTGACAGGAACGATAATTTTCAAAATGAATATCTTTTAAATGAAGGGTGATGGGGTCCAAACACAGACGACCTGCGCGAGTCCGGCTCGAAACCGGACAATTCAGCTGGTCATGTGGATGATCTCAGGCACAGCCGAGTCCCAATGCTCTAGCACATGGGAGCCGACTATCTCGTCCCAGTACGACTCGGAGCCGAACTGCAAGCGTTGGGAATGCAGGCAGCGAGTAAAAAGCTGAAGATCGTATTCTGCGGTTATTCCCATCGCCCCCGTCAGCGCATGCGCCGTATTGGCCACAAGCGGAGCCGAGCGACTCGCTCGCGCTTTCGCGATCCCTCGACTCAACCTGGCTTTTGAAAACGAGTCGGATGCACAGGCACTTTGCACGGCGATCTGTGCTGCCGAGGTGTGCTCGGCCATGACACTCAGGTTATGCTGAACCACCTGAAATTTCCCGATGGACCTTCCGAACTGCTGACGATCGTTCACAAACGTAATCGTCATATCGAGCACACGGGCCATTGCACCAACCATCGCGGCTGCTTTGACCAACGCACCGAGTTCGAGCAGGACCCCCATGGGCGGCTCATCGTCAGCGTGCGCCGTTCGCACACGTTTTCCAGCGCCAGCAGGGAATAGAACTGTCGCGTCAAGTCCACCCCACTCAGTGCGCGGCTGGACAGTTGCGTCATCGATGTCGATAAGCCTAAATCCGTCGCTCATCTCGACAAGAACCGATTCGCAAGCGAGACCAAACGGGACAAATGCCGTATTGGACGCTGAACCATCTAGTACGGCAAACGCAATCGGACCGCAGGGGAGCGCCATCGAAGCAGCCGCGAGCAGCCGACGAGCGATCATCGTGTGTGCAGCGGGCAGCGGCATCGCATGACGGCCGAACGCAAATAGCACACCTGCGCACTCATCGAATGAGACGCCCGATCCACCGGCCGACTCCGGCACCAGCGCATCGAGAAAGCCCAGTTCGTCCAACGCCTGCCATAAGTCGCGTCGCGCGTTATCCGCGCCAGCGCCGAGCATTTCGCGCACCAGTGCTGGCGTGCACCGCTCTTCGAGTACCGGCTCAATAGAGGCGGTCAGCATGTCATCCATCCGTCTCTCCTCTCAGCGAAGTCCAAGCCCGCGAGCAATCATGCCGCGCAAGATTTCGCGCGTGCCGCCGCGCAGTGAGTACGATGGGGCGATCTTTGTCACGTAAGCGAGTGCGTCCGCGAGACTCGACTCGATACCCTGCAGCGGACGCGCGCCGAGCAGATCGCCGATTACTGTGGGTACGGATTGTTCAAAGCTCGTCCCGAGGTCCTTGACGAGCGCGGCTTCAGTTACCGGACTCTCGCCTCTTGCGAGCCTACCGGTCAACGACAGCGAAAGCTCACGTAATGCGGCGAGTTCGGTGACGAGTGCACCTAGCGCACGGCGCTCACTCGACGAGACCTCCTGGCCGGCACAGTTGGCGACCCTGAGCATCCGCAGCCACGCCTCGAGCAAAACGACGCTCGAATAGATTCGCTCGGGACCGCTTCGCTCGAAGGCTAGCTCGGCGGTAACCTGTTCCCAGCCGGCCCCTTCCGTGCCGATCAGCGCATCATGAGACAGCTCCACGTCGTCGAACGTGACCTCCGAAAAATGCCGATCGCCCGCAATGTCCTCGATGGGTGCGATGCTAACACCCGGTAGCGACAGGTCAATGAAGAGTTGCGATAAGCCGCGGTGCCGATCGTCAGCGGTGCCTGACGTGCGGACCAACGCAATCATGTAATGGGATTTGTCTGCATTGGTTGTCCATATCTTTCGTCCGGACAGGCGCCACCCTGTAGACGTTCGCAAGGCCCGCGTGCGAATGCTCGCAAGATCGGAACCCGCACTGGGCTCGCTCAAACCGATGCAAAAGAAGGCGTCTGCTGCGCAGATTCTCGGCAAGTAGAACGCTCTTTGTTCGCGCGTGCCGTATCGGGCAATCAAAGGCCCACTCTGGCGGTCCGCGATCCAATGCGCGGAAACCGGAGCGCCAACGGCCAGCAGCTCCTCTACCAGCACGAAGCGGGCAAATGGACTTCGTCCACCGCCTCCGTATTCTTTGGGCAATGTCAAACCGACCCAGCCCTGCTCCGCCAGCTCCCGACTGAAACTGGCATCGAATCCCAACCACGACCGCGCGGCCTTCGCCGGAGCACGGTACCCCAATGCATCGCGCAGGAAGCTGCGCACTGGCGCGCGCAAAGCTTCATCCTCGGGGGGAATGCGGGTGAGAGAGAACCAATCAATCATCGTGTAGTGCCCGTGTGCGTGCCGCGGCAGCCATCCAGACCAGGCGGCACGACATATCAATAGCCAGCAGGTTGCGAATGTGCCTGGATTTAACAACGAGCGCAATCAAACCGCCAATGCTTCGCGGGACGCACGTTTCGACAGGTATCGCGGAACGAGAACAGGCCGCCCCCGGCCCCCGATTCCCTTAAGGGTTCACAGCTCGAGTACGAGTTGCTTTTTGTCACGGCGACGGATATTTACCAGCTCGATGTATTTCCTGCTGTACTCGAGCTTCTCGTCATCGACCTCCTGCACGTTGGTTGTCCCCTCGCCGGCGTCCTTGCGCGTGACATTGACAAAGGTACATGCACCGTTCAATACATACGAACCGTGCCACACGCCCCGGTCGATGTGCGCGATGTCTCCTTCTGCGAGCACAAACGCGCTCACCCGGCTGTAATCAAATTCCATCTTTTCGGGGTCGACAGTCATGTCGGCTGGGGCCGGAGCATAGACCATGATCATCGAGCCCTTCAGCACGATGAAACTCTGCGTGTAAGTACCGTGAATCGCCATCTGATCCAACGTCTGCCGCACACTGCCGTTATGCTCCAGCGTGTTGATTTCCATTGCCACTGCGCCTTGTCCGGCATCGACCTGCGGAAATATCGGATGGTCGATGTCAAGAATGTCGCCATAGGGCTTCATGCCTTCGCGCGTCAGGGGCTGAATTTTTACCTGCACGATCTCTACGTTATCTTCCACGTCAGTCTCCGGAATCAGTTTATTTTGTAAAGCTGAGCGGCATTGGACCAGAGCACGCTGGCTTTGTCCGACTCGGTCAGCCCAGCGAATGACGATTCAACCTGCTGCTGAACCTCTGGCCATGAAGACGTTCCCATCGGGAACTTGGTTGTCCAAAGCACTGAACCGGCGCCAAGATACTCCGCGAGTTGCTTCAGGTTGACTCGGTCGTACCAGCCAACCACGTAGCAGTTTTTGCGAAAGAGCTCCGACGGCCTGGCCTTGTAGCCGTATCGCTCATCGAGACGCCACATGCCGAAACCGTAGTCGCTGCCTTCAATCGTGAACGAAGTGAGTCCCAGCGCGCTTTCGGCAAACACCAGCTTCAGTCCCGGAAAGCGTTCGAACACCTTGGAAACAAGAAGATTGGACAACATCGCCACACCGCTTGCCGGGCGTGCGATCGCACGGAACGCAGCCGCAACCGCCGGAGCGTAACCACTGTAGGGTGTCAACTCCATCGACGGGACGACTCCAGCGTGGAAGCAGACGGGAACGCCGAGGTCCTCGCAGGCCTGCCAGACAGCGTCGTAACCCGCGTCGTTGATATGAGGCGCGCCTTTGCGGACCTGGTCAGGGATGCCGGGAAAAATCACGCCCCGGTGCCCCATCCCAACGGCGCGGACAAGCTCGGCTCGCATGGCCTCGAACGAGGACAACGGCAGAATACATTGCGGGATGAACTTTGGATTCGCGCCCCACACCTCGATGAGCCAGTCGTTGTAAGCCTGAACGCAGGCCAGTTCGAGCGCAGGATCGTCAATGCGGCCGAATGTTTCACCGCCAATGCCGGCCACTGAAGGATAGAGCACCGCATAAGCCACCCCCCGCTCCTCCATGGCCGCTGCGCGTTCTGCAACGTTCGTAATGACGGACGGAACGTCGCCCCACTTCTTCGGTTCATCCGCGCGATCGGCCATGCACGCAGCCGCCGAACCGGCCCCGACAAGCGGGACCTCCACGCCGTCAATGATCCACACTTCAGTGCCGTCATGCCTGGTGTGAATATGCGGTATCCGCTCGCCCCACTGAGCCTTGGACATACGCGCCGTCCATACGTCCGGCGCCTCGATCACGTGTTCGTTTGTGCTGATGATCAGAACAGGCATTATCCCCACTCCTCCAATAATTCGATGTTCAATGTGCAAGAAACCAACTTACCGGGTTTCCTCTTCCTTATAGAGATCCAATACATTCTTGTAGAGAATGCGGTCGCGAGTCTCTTTCGAAATGTCCCTGAACGATCGATCGATAACCTGCTGGGAAATCGGGAACGTCGACGGGTTGTGCGGGAAGTCTGACTGCCACATCAGACGGGACTTGTCGATCTGCACCGCTTTTACGCCTTCAGCCTCGAACCACGACGAAAGGTGAACCTGTTCTTTTAGCTGTTCGCTGGGCCGATTCTTGATACCGTGCTTCCAGAGCGCACGGCGCTCCCACTCGTGATCTAACGATTCGAGGGTGTAGTTGAACCAGCCAATGCCCGACTCCGCGAGAACCCACTTGAGCTTGGGGAAACGATCGAGCAACCCACTAAAGACCAGATTCGGCATGAACTGCGAAAGGGCTGACCACGAGGAAGGCGCCGTCGCCACCCATGCTTGTGGCCGCGCAAAACCCTTCCACATCGTCGTACCAAACGAAAGCGCGGCATTGGCGTGCCAGTGAACCGGCATATCGAGTTGCTGACACGTTTCCCAGAAGGGCCACCAATGCGGATCGGCAAACGCCGGCAGCTTATAGTTCAGGTTATCGTTGTCGAGACCCCAGCTGGAGCTCGCGCCCCACCCACGCGTCTTGCCGACCACCTCTCCGGGTTCGGCTACGATGAGGATGCCCTTGTAGCCCATCTTCGCCACACGACGGACTTCTGCGATGGTTACATCGAGGCCCCCCAGATAAGGTGTGAGTGCCAGCGGGATAAAATTTTTGCTGACCTGATACCACTCTTCGTACATCGCATCGTTGTACGCCTGAACACAGGCCAGCTCGAACTCGGCATCATGCTGAAAGAACGTCGCGTTCTGAATGGGTGGATTGGGGTAGAGAACCTCACCATCGACACCATCGAGAGCCAGCACCTTGAGGCGCTCGATCGGGTCATAGATGGCCTTGGGCACCTCTTCCCAGCGCTGCGGGAAGGTAGCGCGCATGGGATCGTTCATATATGCCGCGCAGTTCGACACGCCGCGCTTCTCAACGATCATGCCATTGACGCGCCAACGCTCGACCACCTGATCGGTCGGGTCAGACATGTGCGCCTTGTCGCTCGTCTCGACCAGTTGCGGAATCCGGTCACCGAACTTTGCCCTTGACATACGTTGAGTGAAGGCATCTTTATGTATTTGCCCGTGAGAGTCGGAACTGACAACACCATACTTGATTTGCATCTCTTTAGCCTCCAGAGCGTCTTGGATTTAATACCTGGGCATTCGATCTGGCTTCCGAAAAAATATCCCCAAATACCCTCATAAATCAGTTTGTCTTTCGCACGTCTCAACAAGCCTCAGCAATTGTCGAGAGGATTTCACGGTTCTCCATCCGGGGGATTCGTTCCTACCTCGCACCTGCAAGCCTGGAAGGAACAGTGGACAGATGACCTCAAGCAATACACTGTCCGTGACCAATTGTTTTCCTGGCTATTAGGCTAGGTATCCGTAGGTTTTACGTCAACTTTTATGAACGGTAATTTCATGAGATGAAAAGGTATCGAATCAATCGTTTTAGCACGAAGAGTGGTAGCTGTAACGATAATCGTGCTGCACTCTTAATTAAGTAAGGTGTTCCCAAGCAATTCCCCCCGCGTAAAGGCCGAAATTCCGTTGCAAAATACCGGCGCTATTTCAAGGAACCGGATGCTCTCACGAAGTCCTACGCCAATCGCGGGTAACTGACGCTCATCCCAAGCAGGCGAGTCCTGGGTGGGATAACCGACCAGCCGCCGTCCTCATAGAAGAACGCGATGCTGAGGGGGTCGGCGAGATGTGACACCTCGACGCGAATGTAACGCACGCCATTGGCAGTCCGCCCGAATCGCACGACACGCAAGCGCCTCGTCGGTGTCAGCGCAGTCCATTTGTCTACCAACGAGCGCAGGGTGGAATCTTTCATCTCCGTCTCCATTGCTTTGCGTGTTGCATATCAAACCGATACCTAGTACGTAAATAAAAGAGGTTGTGTTAGAGGCGTCGGCCGCACCCGTGTTTTCGCTGTCACCTGGGCGCAGGTTGCGCCAGAACAGAACGCGTTGCCGGCGCCATTGATCAACCATCCGCCGTCCCGCCGCTCGGCCCGCGTGCGCAATCCCGCAAGGTCCGAACCGGCGGCCGGCTCGGAAAACAGCTGGCACCAGATTTCTTCGGTGGACGCAAGCTTAGGCAGGAAGCGGCGCTTTTGCTCTTCCGTTGCCCACGCGATGAGCGTAGGCGCGCACATACCCTGCCCCAGCATGACGATCTTCCCCTGAAGACCGTAGACGCCCTCCTCTTCCTGCCAGATCACCTGCTCTATAGGCGTAGCGGCGCGTCCACCGTATTCGTGAGGCCAATGAATGCACGCCCAGCCGCCGGCCTGCTTTCTTTTCTGCCAGGCTTTTGACGCCGCAATCATTTCCGGCGACTCAAGGATGGCGTCACCGAAGGACGCCAACTTCAAAACTTCATACAGCTCATGCGGCGCATGCCGCGCGATCCATGCACGTGCCTCGGCGCGAAATTTCGCCTGTTCGGGTGAATCGACAAAATCCATCGCAACCCCTGTGTGTACGGTAGCGAGCCGCTTCGCAGCGCTAGTGCTGCACGGCTACGTACAGGCTTGTCATCCTGCGAACCGGGCGGCGCTCGCGAACACAGGCGTCTCCCCCTTTAGAAACGCTTCAACGGCCGCCTTGTGATCGGCTGACTGATTGGACAGCGCTTCATACGCAAGCGCAGCATCCAGAGAGGCAGAAAACGCTTGTCTCAGGCCGGTATTGATGACCGCCTTGCTCCACGCAATCGCGCGCGTCGGACCGCTGGCCAATTTCTTGATGAGCGAAGTAACGTGCGCATCAAGTTCGCCCGCCGGCACGGCGACCGTGATAAGCCCAATCTCTTCCGCTTTCCCCGCCTGGATGAACTCTCCGGTCAGCAGATACCGCTTCGCGCGCATGTGGCCCACGAAGTGCGACCAAAGGGCCGCGCCGCCGTCTCCAGTCACCAGGCCAACCCGCACATGAGGATCTGCGAGCCGAGCACTCTCATCGGCGATGACGAAATCGCAAGTCAAAGCGAGCGTAAAGCCCATGCCGATCGCGTCACCATTGAGACGGCAGACGATGGGCTTGTCGCAATCGATGATGCTGTAGAGCATCTGCTTTGCATTAACCAGCCCCTCGTAGAACTGTTGCGGGTCACGAATCTGTTCCTGCATCCAGTTCCAGTCGCCCCCTGCCGAGAATGCCCGGCCCTTTCCCGTCAGAACGATAACGTCGACCTCGTTATCCATCGATGCGGCGATGAACACCGTGGACAGCTCCATCAAGCTCTGGGCATTGATCGTATTAAGCGCATCAGGGCGATTTAATGCGATAGACAAAACGTTGCCATGGCGGATTACTTCCAGCGCTTCATATTTCGTGTAGTCCATGCAAAGCTCCTATGTCGTTCGGCAAGCGAATCTTCATGCTGTGACCCAACAACACGGTCTTAGCCGAGATACATCATTTCCGCTCGGCGCTTCAGGATCTTCCAGCTGGTACCGACCTTGACGTATTCGTCGTTGTAGATGACAGCGCTGATCCACGAATAATCCCGGGAATGGCGCAATTCGACATAGGAGCGGCCCGTGGCGCGACCGTCGCCGAGCAGCTCGACGGCATGGTTATGCCCAAAGGGCCTTGGGCTCATCTTGGCAATACCTGCCTTATAGAAGGCACGCAGCTGTTCGTGGCCGCAGACGTTTTGCCCAGCAAGAGGGCCATTGACGACCTCTATGGTGCCCGTTTCAGCAAAGAGGTCGAGAATTGCTTCGACGTCGTCTCTCCACACCGCATCGTAATAACGGGCGACCGCATCTCGAATCGCTTCGCGATCGAGCATTTCAAGCGTCGATTGGTCGATGTCAGTCATTGCTTCTCTCCTAAGATCTTATTTGCCAGTCGAGTACGCTTTTCTCAATTCGCGTTTCAGTACTTTTCCTGAAGCATTGCGTGGAAGAGAAGCGACAAATTCAACAGATTTAGGGGCCTTGTAGTGCGCGAGACACGCTCGAACAAATTCGATAAGGCCTTCCGACGACACGCTGGCGTTCGCCCTGAGCACAACGATCGCCTTGGGCGATTCGCCCCAGCGCTGATCGGGAACGCCAATTACCGCAACGTCCTGTACCGCCGGGTGAGCACTCAGCACGGCCTCGACTTCGGCCGGGTAAATGTTCTCGCCACCGGAAACAATCATGTCCTTGAGGCGGTCACAGATATACAGATAGCCGTCGGTGTCGATACGACCGACGTCTCCCGTATGGAACCAACCGTCGCGCAAAGACTCAGCGGTAGCCTCCGGCAGCTTCCAGTAACCGGCCGAGACCTGCGCCGACCGGCATGTCACTTCCCCGATGGAACCTGCGGGTAGCACGGCGCCTTGCGGATCGACGATCCGGATCTCGACGCCTTCTGCCAGGCGGCCAGCCGACTTCAACCGCTCGCCGAATTCCTCTTCGTGGTCGCGCGGGTCGAGATACGTCACTACCCCTGCGGTCTCCGTCATACCGTATCCTTGCGCGAGGCCGCAACCGAAATCTTTGCGCGCGCGCCGGATCAGTTCGAGAGGCGCCGGCGAGGCGCCATAGATGATCAGCTCGAGCGACGACAGATCGGTGTCGGCTTTCGAAGGATCGTCGAGCAACATGCGCATCATCACGGCAGCCAGCTGCGTCTTGGTAACGCGGTGTGTCTGGATGAGAGCAAGAGCCTCGGTGGGCACGAATTCGCGTGTCAACACTCCCGGAACACCCAGCCACAAACCCAGAATGCCCCAGATGGCGGCGCCGATGTGATACTGCGGCATACAGACGAACAGGACATCTCGCTCGTGCCAGGGTCCCCAGGCAAGGGCTGCGCTTTGCAGCGCTGCGACGATGTTGGCGTGCGTCAGCAGCACGCCCTTAGGTCTACCGGTGGTTCCAGACGTATACATCTGAACCGATATGGCGTCGCTGCACATCCGTGGTTGCGGATCCGCGTCATAGTGACACTGCAGCCATTCCCTGTACCCGTTCTCCACATCGATGACAATGGATTTTTTGACCGTCCTGCTGGATGCCGCGATCTGACGGAAGACGGGTTCGAATTCGGACGAGACGAACAAAATGTCCACCCTCGCATCATCAAGGATGAAAAGGATTTCTCCTGCACTCAACCGATAATTGATCGGCACCAGTACGACGCCGGCACGGGCCGCGCCAACCAGCAACTCGTAGAAAATCGGCGAGTTCTTCGAAAGAATCGCGATCCGGGCTCCGTTCGCGAGTCCTTCGTGCTCCAGCGCATTGGCCACCCGGTTGGCACGGCTATCCAGGTCTTTGCTGGTCATCGAGACGTCACCCGAGCGCACCAGAACACGATCCCGGCTGGTAGCCGCCAGGTTCCTCACTTTGTCGCTTAGCGTTTCCATGTTTAACTCGCCAACCATTTGTCACGGCTCAATGCGCTGCACTCAGCGATGTTGGCCCTGGTTTCACAATCGTGTTCACAAGTCGTTGATCCTTGTGCTCGTTGAGATGCCGATCGTGCGACGACACACGACCGACATCGCGGGGCGATTTCTATTCGTCAGGCCCTGTCTTCGATAAGTCGAAGCCGTCAAGCTTTCTTTACAACCCAGGTGAATCAAGTCACCCTGAAATTCGCCGATCTCCAATAGCTCGGTCGCGCTCGACGGAAGACCAGCCACGCTGGCGTCCCTATTTCCAGCTGTGCAGTTCCGGCAGTACAGCCTTCGCGAAGAGCGCCATGTTCTTATGGGCCATGCCCTTTGGCATGCCGCCATAGCTCACTTCGATCGTCAGACCAAAGTCACCAATATCCTTTCTGCGCTGCTCGAGCTTTTCCAGGATTTGCTTCGGTGTTCCCCACGTGTTGACGTCCACGAAAGCCTTCGCTGCGGCGTCGTAGCCGACCTGACGGAGCGCCTCGGCATCCTTCGCGTACTTGCCATAAACTTTCTTGTCGAAATGCTCACCAGCGAATTCATAGTGAACCAGGATCGTTTTGTAGTAGTTCGCGATGTACTCGCGGGCCATTTCTTCGGCTCGCTCAGCGCTTTCGTCGCAGAAAACGAAATCGACACAGATCGGTGCGGGTGCCGGACGGCCCCACTTCCCGGCAAAACCGTTGCGATAAAACTTGAAGTGAGGCGCCATTTCGGCCCATGGTTTCTGCGCAAACGACATCATGGTGGAACCCGTCTCGACGGCGAGCGGAATTGACTCCGGGGACATCGCGATGCAATAGCAGCGATCCTTGAAGGACTGGAGCGGACCCGGGCGCACTTCTGTGCGCAACTGCTTGTAGTAAGGACCGTCGCCTTCCACGATTCCCGTCTCCAGGCCATCAAGGATCATGCGCGCGGCCTCTTCGAAGCGATCGCGAGCCTCCGACATTGGGATTCCAAACGTCTCGTATTCGCGACGCGCCAACCCTCGACCCATACCGAACAGGGCGCGACCGTCACTAAGATGATCCAGCAGGATCATCTTCTCGACCACGCGCAGCGGATTGTTCCAAGGGAGGATGACTGCACCTGTCATCAACTTGATGGTCGAGGTTTTGGCTGCCAGATAGCTCAAAATCTGCATGTTGTCCGGAGCCATCCCGTAATTCGAGAAATGGTGTTCGACTACCGCAACCGTATCGAACCCGAACTTACCGGCGTCGACGAGGATTTCAAGGTCCGTCTTGTAAAGCTCGTTATCCGTCATCCGATTTTCGAAGTTCTGCAAAACGCAAAGAATTCCGACTTCCATAGCTTCTACTCCTCCTCATTGTTGGCTTGGCCGCAGTGCCTTTATCTCCGCCTTCGCTTGCTCGTTGTCGGAGTGGATTAATTGTGCAAGTGAATGGATATAAACCGACGAGTTACAACTTCGTCATGAAATGGCCCAATTCCAAATGTCTGACAGGCCCCTTCGCCGAGGTCTTGCCAATGTAGAGAAATGCCACCACGTGATCATCCTCCGACAAACCGATCGCTTTTTTCACCAATGGGTCGTACGCGGCGTCCCCGGTTTTCCACATGCAGCCATAGCCGAGCGCGTGAGCCGCAAGCCAGATGTTCTGGGTGCTAGCCCCTGCCGCAAGCACTTGCTCGATTTCAGGTACTTTGCTTTGCCGGTCAATCTTCGCTGCCACGACGATAATCGTGGGGGCTCGTCGCGCCTTTCCACGTTCTGACTCCAGGCTGTCCTCTGTCGCATCAGCGAAGTTGCGCTTGCGCAAATCCGCCATGGCATTTCCAAGGATCTCGCGAGCGGCGCCCTCGATAACGACGAAACGCCACGGCATCAGGCGCCCATGGTCTGGCCCATGGGTCCCCGCGTTCAAAATACGCAACAGATCCTCCTGGCTGGGGCCAGGCGAATCCAACCTCACCGCCGAAACACGTGTCTGCATAGCATCAATAGCTTCCATCGATCTTCCCCCGCTTCACAGCCTAAAGTTTCTGGAATCCGTTACTCAAAATACGCGAGTGGACCGCCATGCCAATCGCCACCGAGCCATCGATGCATGATCCATGCGCCGATATACGAAACTGGCCTCGCGCGTCTACCGAAAGACGCAACTCAAGGCAGCAGTTCGCCATATACAGAAACGTAGTATGGCGACCGATAAATAGCAAAAATTCTGAACCGATATTTCTCCAGCTGAAAATTCACGGTATGAAAAACCTGGTTCGATTTCATCAGTGTGCTAATAATGCGTTTATAAATCGAAAGGAGTCGGAAGGTCGCTGGAGCTGCGCAGGAGGTTGGGGACTTTCGCGTCCGCTCGTAGCCGAGATCAGCGGGCACGCGATTTCGTGGCTCAGAGACCGGCCGCGCAGTCCGTCGGCTGGTAGGGTCTCAACGATCAGCGGGACGCGTGTGTCACGCTGTGCTGAATTGCACCGGAGAGGCTCGCCGCGATCGGCCGCCTTTACGCCCGAGGCCGTATCTCATATACGGCAGGCAAGTCGCGCCAGCGGCTGCCAGCCTCTAGCAAAAACAGGACTCGTGAAGCGCTGGAAGACATGCTCTATGACAGCGCGGCGTTGCACAGTTTTGCCGGTATTGATTTGGCGCGCGAGAGCGGTGCCCGATCCGATCACGGTGATGAAGTTCCGGTATTTGCTGGAAAAGCACGAACTCACGCGCAAGCTGTTCGACGGGATCGGCATCATGCTTTGCGAGCGCGGACGCCCGCCTTTGGGCGAGCGCGCTCGCTCTGGCAGCAACGGTTCGAGCGTCGCCCACAACTCTTCACTGATTCATCTCTTGTCACCCCGCATCAAAATTATGCCCTGTCATTCTGAATGACACAGTTTTGCAGTTTTGTTAGCGGGCTATTAATGCGCGTTTCGCTAATCGGTCGCGGGTTGGCCCATTCGAAAAAATAACAGGAAGCCTGGTCCGACAAAGAGGAGCACGACACCGACAACGATGAGCGCTCTGGGAAGGTCAAAAAAACTCCGCAGCAGAGAGATGACCAACGGATTGGCAACCGTCGTGAGGAGCATTGAACCGTTAAGAAGCCCGACTGCGCGGTTACGCATCGCTGGTGGCGTGGCATCCAGGACCATCGCCGAAACGAGAGGGTTATAAAGGCCGTAACCGACTCCGCAGATAAAATAACATCCCGCTATCAAACCGGCATCACCATAACATATCCCACTACAAGTGATCCCAACTCCCAGGGACAGGCCCGTGACAAGAATCAGCGGATATTGCGGAAGGCGTTTGCGCAGGGCCCCATAGGCGGCCGACGCCACTGCTCCTGTAACGATCATCACCGCAACAATCACGCCTCGAGTCGTGGCGCTGGTTACTCCAGCACCACTTAGAAGAAACGGCCCTTGCAGAACCGGCACGGTGGCCCCAAAGGCAAAAAGAAAGCCCAGCAGGTACAACGACCAGAGCTGGGCACGATCGAAGCCGCCGTCCGCACGACTTCTACGAACGACCAGCGTGGCATTATGCCCGCGGGTCGCGATATGCGTCGCGGCAAGCGTGATTACAGCGATGAAGTAAAAAACTGATGGCGCCCGCCAGTGAATATGGTCTACGAGCCAGCCGCCGGAAATCAGCATCACTATGTTGTACACCGAAACAACCGCGTGGGCGTACCCCAGGATCCGATTACGCGCGGCGCCCTCATACCACTGGGCGGTAAGCGCGGTGCACATCGTCGCGGCAGCAGCGCCGCAAAATCCGAGCAACAGCCGCGCGACGATCAGAACGGAGAGATCGGGGGCCACCAGGCAAATGGCACCGGACGCTACGTAGGCAAACAATGCTGTCAACAGACAACGACGGATGCCGATTACGTCTGCAAGCCATCCGCCGAGTGGTGCTCCGATCAACATCGCGAGCACCGGTAATGCCAATACCATCTGAGCGACAAAAGGTCCGTTCCCGATTTCCTTGAATTGGCGCGCCATTTCCGGGAGCGCTGAAATCATCGCAACCGGAACGATGGTGACGAGAACCAAACCAGAAAGCGCGACGATGCTCCTTGCGGCTCGGACTGCCGAAGATTCTGCGTTAGAAGTCGCTTCATATGACGTGCTCATTGTTGGCATCATCCACGCATGTTTCTATAGTCGGAATCGTCCGTCACCTTCCGGGAGAACGAGAAATAGTTGGCGCAGGACTATCTCACTGCTGGTTCGTGATGTCTCATACAGGAATGCCTATAACGCGGCATACAGGACGGCGTACTGCTTAGTTCGAGGAGCAAGGTCGGAGGGAAGCCACGTTGACTCACTCCGTGTGGGTCAGTGTTGCGTCTCGGGAATATATATCCGCATTCCGCCATCGGGGTGTATCAATATCGCGGTTGGCACTGTATTAGCCCTTTCCTGGATTCATCAATAGCCAGTGGCGTTCGACTCCAACGTACTATGACGTTTTGCAAAAATCAAAACCGTGAATCGATAACGTCACTGGATGAAATTTCAGACAATGAAAGACACGGTCGAGCAGTATCTGGCAACTAACAGACGCATAAGGTAATACATCGACGACCATAGATGAACAGCGGAGCAAACCGGCTAGAGCTGCCTTGTAATGGCTTGGGAGTACCTTGCTTGATTAATGCACTGATCGTCTGCGACCATTTGGGAACGGATGCCATTACAAAAAAGCCCGTCGAGCCTCGGCCGCAAGCTTTCCCCCATACGTTCGGTTCGGATTAGAAGGAATGCCGGATGCCGATCATCGCCGCGACAGCCGACCTGCCCTCTGGAACAGGTGCGCCGTATTCGATTGTCTGGCTCATCGCCCCCTTGTTGTCGACGTAGCCGACGTTTGCGTAAGCGAGCGTGCTCTTGCTAAGCGAGTATTCGGCCCCTATCGCGAACTCGTTCGATAGATTGGCCGATACGTTTCGGTCCTTCAGGTAATAGAATCCCGACGAGACTCTGAGGAACGGGTTGAACTGATAGCGAAGCCCTACGGAGATCATCTCGATGTTGGTGCGGCCGCTATTCGCAGGGTTCCTGCCAATGCTGTATGACGTCGACACGGAAACACCGTCGAACGTATACATGGCCCCTAAATACAAAAAGCGGTTGTTGGACTGCCCCGTTGCCGGCGTCGTGACAACGGCGCCAGTGGACGTTGTCGTGTAAGGACTGGTGTCGTGTCCCGAGTAGTAGACGGCGGCCAGGTTGAGACCATAGTTCGAATACTTAAGCGCGATCGACTCTCGCGTTCCACCCTGGAAATGGCCCGGGACACCGCCCAGGGAATACTCGAGCGCGAACGATGCGCCATAGAGCTGCGGCGAGTGATAAACGATCGCGTTGTCTTCATACAGTGCGCCGAGCGGAATGTCCGAGCTCAACGCTGTCCAGCCCGCCGCCTGATTCATGCCGAGATACGCGGTCAGGATACTTCCGAAGTATTGGGCGTTCCGTGCGTCCGTGTCCGCCATCGCATAGATCGTTGGCACGATCTGTCGTCCGATGTCGACCCTGCCGAACGGCCCTGATACGCCTACCGACGTTTGCTGGTTAAATATCGCGGTGGCGGTCGGCGTGTCGGCTACCCGTAGGCCCCCGGTGGCGCTGTTGAATGTCCCCTGCAGCTTGAAGTTGACCTTGTAACCGCCCCCGATGTCTTCGACACCCGTCATGCCCCACGAGCTCGAGTAGACGCCGCCGTCCTTGAATTCGTAGACGTGACCCAGGTTCACTTTCGACCGGAAGTTGCCCGCGTTAGCGTTTTGATACAGGAATCCGCTATCGAGGACGCCATACAGCGTCACCGACGACTGCCCATGTGCCGCGCTGGTCAATACAAGGAGCGCTGGAGCGCAGATCAACTTCCATTTCATTCTATCTCCTCTCACGCATTGTTCGCGTCGTGCAGACCGGCGAGTTTTTGCTGACACCCAAATGACACTGTTTGATGATCGCGGCTGAGCGGCGCGGGCAGGCAAGCGTCGACAAGCGCATTCGTCGGTGCGTTCTCGATTACCTGTCCTCGTTGAATTCAAGCTTCCGTGGCTAGTGCGTTACTGCAATATGGGATGGGTGAGTCACGGTCTGTCGTCTCTTTAATTTCGCTTCTAGTCTGTCGATATCTGTCCTGGCCGGTGCAACGGTGGCTGCGACGAAAAGCACGTGGTTTGCGATCACTCGAGAGTCCCCGTTTGTGGGTTTTCTCAGCGCGCAGCCCGGCGCGCGAACCGTCGATCTGTCAGGTGACAGTCGACAGACATGTTTCGGCCAGCACTGTCCGTGGATGTGCGGTTCAGAGTTGCAAACGGCCACGCCGGTTTGACATGACCGCAATGTTTTCAACGATGCCGGTTGCACCATCTAGCAGATGGATTCCACCACCGTCAGAATGACGCTTGTCTTTAGAGCCAGTCACGCTTGTATCTAAACGTACCGGGCCATGCGACAGGCAGCAAGATTTATTGCTGCAAACACTCACGAGATGAAATTTCTGACCGTCAGCAATCGCTTGACTATGACTGACGGCTGATAGACAGCCAGTCTCGAGCAAGAGACCAATACGTGGTTCGAGCAAAAAACGAGGTCGCACGATCGCGCCGGGCACCGTGTACACGCGACAGCGCTCTACCTGCGCCGTTAAACTTGCGCGCAGCAGGGACAAACCGCAAAGACGCGGCCCTTCATGCCCCTTCTAATTCACGCTCTTTGAACGGCTCGATCGGTCGGGCTTGGTCCCTACACGTCGAGAAGGTATTGATAATCATGTAGCGGGGCCTCGGCGTGCGGCAGAAAGCGCGGTACTTAAGGATGACTAACTTAACCGGCAAAGCGCTCCGACATTGCAGTGTCCGTCACGCTTTCCCACGTGAGGTGCGACATGAAGCAGGGCATGCTTGCGCGTTTACTTACCGCGAGGCAGTGAAGCAACTGCGCTGGTCACCGGGTCCGCCAGAAATCGACGGCGTAGACGATAGACCGTGGTCCAGTGCACGCCGAGCAGGTGCCCAGCCAGCGCCGCCTGTACGCGCGGATGCGTGCGTCCCTGACTCAATGGTCGAGATAGGGCCGCAGCTTGTCGGCGCGGCTCGGATGCATCAGCTTTCGCATCGCCTTGCTTTCGATCTGGCGAATCCGCTCGCGGGTCACGTCGAACTGCTTGCCGAGTTCCTCGAGCGTATAGTCCGATGCGGTATCGATCCCGAAGCGCATCCGCAAGACCTTCGCCTCACGCGGCGACAGCGCGTTGAGCGCGTCGTCGATCGCGGCACGCATGTTTGCATGCACGGCCGCGTTGGCGGGTGACGCCGCGGTCGGATCTTCGATCATGTCGCCGAGCGTCGCATCGGCGTCCTCGCCCACCGGCGTCTCGAGCGAAACCGGCTGCCTGGCGATCTTCAGAATGCCGCGGATCTTTTGTTCCGGCATCTCCATGCGGGCCGCGAGCACCGCCGGATGGGCTTCCTGTCCCGTCTGCTGGAGAATCTCGCGCGAAATCCGGTTGAGCTTGTTGATCGTCTCGATCATGTGCACCGGCACGCGAATCGTGCGCGCCTGGTCAGCGAGCGAACGCGTCACGGCCTGCCGGACCCACCACGTCGCGTAGGTGGAGAACTTCCAGCCGCGTCGATATTCGAACTTGTCGACGGCTTTCATCAAGCCGATATTGCCCTCCTGAATCAGATCCAGGAACTGCATGCCGCGGTTGACGTATTTCTTCGCAATCGAGATCACGAGGCGCAGGTTTGCCTCGATCATCTCGCGCTTCGCCTGCCGCATCTTCGACTCGGCCGCGGTCATCTGCCGGTTGATCTTCTTCAACTGCTGCAGCGGCAGTGCCACGTTCGCTTCGATATCGATGAGCTTCTGCTGTTCGGCCTGAATCGCCGGCAGATTGCGCTCGAGCGCCGGACCGAACTCACGCGATGCTGCCGCCGTCCCTGCGGTCCAGCCAAGGTCGGTCTCGTGACCCGGAAACAACGCGACAAACTTTTCGCGCGGCATGGCGCACCGGTCGACGGCGATCTGCAGAATGCGTCGTTCGACCGCGCGAACCTGCGCGACCTGCTGCTGCACATCGGCGCACAGCCGGTCGATGGTTCGCGCCGTGAATCGAATGGGCGCCAGTTCGCGCTGGATCTCCTGCCGAACGCGTGCAAAGGCCGCCGCACCCTTCTCGTCTGTCGCGCGGGTGCGCGGCATCTGCTCGAACAACTCCCGCACGCGTGCAAAAATGGCAAGGCCGTCGCTCGTCAGCTGCTTCAGACGCGCTTCGTTCAGCATCGCCGGATCGGCCTCGATCTCGCCGTCGTCATCATCGACGCCCGTTTCGTCGGCGTTGGCCGCGTCCGTGTCGATGTCCTGTGAAGCAGCCGAATCCAACGCCGACAGTTCGTCCTCTGCCGTGTCTTCATTGAGGCCGTCCACCAATTCGTCGATCCGCAATTCACCGGCCTCGACTTGTGCCGCATTGGCGAGAATCGTGGAGACCGTCGACGGACAGGCCGCAATGGCCTGGATCATTTCGTGGAGACCATCTTCGATACGCTTCGCAATCGCGATCTCGCCAGCGCGAGTGAGCAATTCGGTCGCACCCATTTCGCGCATGTACATGCGCACGGGATCGGTCGTCCGGCCGAATTCGGAGTCGACCGTCGACAGGGCGACTTCCGCCTCCTCGTCCGCCTGGTCGTCCGGTATGACAGCCGGCGCGGCGTCGTTCAGAAGCAGCGTCTCCGCGTCGGGAGCCTGCTCGTAGACGGCCACGCCCATGTCATTGAAGGTGCTGACAATGGTTTCGATGGCAGCGGTTTGTGCGAAGTTGTCCGGCAGGTGATCGTTGATTTCCGCGTGGGTCAGGAAACCGCGCTCCTTGCCCAACTGGATCAGGGCGCGCATCTGGCGCTGTCGTTCTTCATCCTGCAGTGCCGTCGATGCGGCGTCCATCAGCACGACGCCAGCCGCGGCGTTGCCCTTCGATGCGCGACGGGCCGGGGACTTGCGCGCGGATGCGGCCGTGTCTGGCCCTGAAGCGTCCCGATCAAAACTTGCCATACGTCCTCCTCGACAGGTTTGCCCGGCGATGGCGAGACAAGGCCACAGGCATGGCGGCCTGCGCGCCACGAACAGGATCACGGCTTGGGGCGCAGACGACTTGCATGGATCGCAACGAGCAAAGAACGCGGCCCGCTCACACGGGCGGCCTGGTTCGAAACTGCGCACAAAACGCGCGACTTTTGATGCTAACAGAAATTGCTGCGTTGCACCAACGAGCCGCCGCCTGTCCGCATTCCGCTCGACGACAGCGCCTTGTCGTGAGCCCTGAACAATATTGTCAGGCGTTTCATCCAGCTTTTCGCGTCCGCGCGACGCCGGCCTTGCCACTACCCTTCCCGGCTCGCGTCTTCCAGGGAAGCCGGCCGCGCGGCATGGTGGCCAATTTCGTTGGAATCGCTTGTCCCCACCGGCATCCAGCCATTTGTGCCATCCCCAAAAAACCAGCAGCTTAGCCGATTTGTCAGGGCCGGCCCAAATCAAGTCCCGGCGCGGCACGCCTCGAAAAACCCGCAACCAGTTGACACCGTATCCGCTCCGGATCGGAACTTGCCGGTCGCAATTCGGCATGAAAATTGTATTTGCTGCTTTGCACAAATGCGCCATACTGCTCATCTACAGAACGAAGCGCAGTACGTGACGGCTGCGGCCGCTGCCACTCGTCGATGGCGAGACGCGTAGGCAGTGTGCCCGAAGAAGCGATGAACCTTCGTCGCTGAACCCCGGAGGCGGACGACATGCTGACTTTGGCCGAATTGCAAAGCACGCTGCAAATCGAGTACGAACTGCAGCTCGAAGCGATGGACGAGCAGGCGCTGCGTGCGCTGCTCGCGGATCCGATCGCACTGAACCCACTGATACCGGCTCATATGAGCTTTACGGAGGGGCGCCGGATAGCGGAAGCCACGCTTGAACAACTGCTCGCGCGCAAGACGCCGAGCGGCGAACCAGTCATTCTGCATAAGGCCGAGCCCCTGTGGGCGCAGTGGTTCAAGCCGTTCTGGATGCCGCTGCTCTTCGGGGCACGCAAGGGCGAGTGAGGGTGCTCGGCCGACGCGATCAATGGGCTAACGCGCTAACGGGCGCCGTTGCCGGCCGATCCGTTCTCGCACGCCGCGAAGCGATAGCGCACGAGATGATCGATGCCCGACTCCGATAGCCACACCTCGGCAAGCCGCCCCATCATCGGTCGCACGATCGCATGAGCGTGCGGCAACGGGAGCATGTCGAAGCACACGAGCGCGTTCGCCGTCCAAACGCTGAGCCACACGAAGTGGTGGTCATCGTCGAATATCGCGAGAGCGTGCAAAAATTGGGGAGGCAGATTTCGTCAGGGATCCCTGGCTTACGGCATGGTTGCACGATCTGTTCTGTCCGTCGGCGGCTGCCTGCCCACGCTGGCCCGATGCATTTGCCGTAACCCGTGTCGGCAATCTTGAACGCCGAGATGCGACGAGGCGAGACTCGGCGATGCTGCTGCTGATTGTTATGCGAAATCCAGGACTCGCGTTGATTCCAGCTAAAGCAGTCTGAGCCACGCTGGCGGCGATTCCTTCGCTATTGCCCGCCGACCCGCAGCAGCGGCGCAAGGGCTTCGCTATTGTCCGCGAGGTAATAAGCGCTGCCGGCGTCATCGGCGACGAGGCTGAAAACAGGATGCGACGCATGGCACAGCTGTTCGGTATCGAGGAGAATGAGTCCGGAATTCAGACGGCTGCACCTCCTGTGACGTAGAAGCGAAGCAAGCGGATTCTAATCCGCCGCCGCATTGGGCATGTCGACCCTGCCGTCGCGCTCGGCCGGGCGGATCACGAGCAGCAGCAGCAGGACGACTGGGAAAGATGACGGATCGACCAGATGAGGAGTGCTATCACCTTGTCCGTGACTTTTCGTTGCGCAAGGCATGTGCCGGGCAGACCGAGACGCCCTCTTTCATCGCGTTCCTGGAGTCAGGACGGTTATACCCTTGCACTATTCTTCAATCGCATCCTGCAGTTGTTGCGCGGTAAATGGTTTCAATAGCAGTCGCCAGCCGTTTTGTTTCGGGGACTCGACCCCGGGCAACCCACCGGTACCTGGGAACTGACCGGACGCAACAATGACACGAAGTGATGGATCAATGCGCGAGGCCTCGATCGCGAAATCGCTGCCGGACATGCCGGGTAGGCGAAGGTCTGTGAGCAGCACATCGAAGCGGCCAGTGCGCAGCACCTGTCGGGCTTCATTTGCGTCGAGTGCCGGTGATGCTTCATGCCCGATCATCCTGATCAGTTCGCAGGTCGCTTCCAGCGATTCGGGCTCGTCTTCAACCACGAGCACGCGCCTGGCATGCCCGGTTTTTGCGCCAGCGGACGCATCTTTTGCTTCAAATACCTGCCTGATCTTTTGTGCGAGCCGTTCCCGGCTGTATGGCTTGCTCAGCAGTTGCACGCCTTTGTCGAGCTTTCCATGGTGAATAATGGCGTTCTGCGCGTAGCCTGATGTGTACAGCACCTTCAGGTCCGGCAGTAACGATTGCGCGATGCGAACCATCTCCGGGCTCGCCATCGACCCGGGCATCACGACGTCGGTAAAGAGCATTTCGACGCGAACACCGCTTCGAAGGATCGTGAGCGCTTGCGCCGCATTGTCGGCTTTCAGCACGTGATAGCCGAGCGACGCCAGCATTTCGATGACCGTCGACTGTACGATCCTGTCATCCTCGACGACCAGAATCGTTTCGTGTCCTCCAGTAGCCGGGATGTTTTCCCTCGGCGGCCTTGGCGTGACCTGCCCGGTGGATCGCGGGAAATATATCTTGACGGCAGTCCCGCGTCCCACCTCGCTGAAAATCCCAATATGCCCCCCGCTCTGCTTGACATAGCCGTATGCCATGCTGAGACCCAGTCCGCTGCCTTGTCTGTTGCCCTTGGTCGTGAAGAATGGATCGAACGCCTTCTCCATCACCTCCGGTGTCATCCCCGTGCCTGTGTCCGTGACGCTCACCATGACGTACTCACCCGGCGGAACATTCTCCAGGCCACGCACGTATTCGTCGTCAAGAATCGCATTGCACGTCTCGATGGTCAGCTTGCCGCCTTTCGGCATCGCGTCGCGCGCATTGATACACAAATTCAGAATGACATTTTCCAGCTGATGCGAATCAAGCAGGCTGTTCCAGAGGTCGGGCGCGACCACGGTTGCGATCTGCACTTCCTCACCTAGTGCCCTGCGCAGCAGATCATCCATGCCCTTTAGCATGTCCCCCACGTTGATGACGTCGGCCGCAAGCGGCTGGCGACGCCCGAAGGCGAGGAGCTGCATGGAGAGCTTGGCCCCTCGCTCGATCGCCTCTGATGCCTTTTCCAGACGTTCGCGCGTCCACGCATCGGCGCTGTGACGTACCGCAAGCAGCTCGAGGTTTCCTCGCAGGATCTGCAGCACATTGTTGAAATCGTGGGCCACGCCACCTGTCAGCTTGCCCAGCGCTTCCATTTTCTGTGACTGGAAGAGTTCGTTACGCGTCTGTTCAAGCAACTTCGCTGCATCGCGCCGATCCGTAATATCGCGAGTGATCTTGGCAAATCCGGCAAGCTTGCCGTGATCGTCGTAAATGGCGTCGATCACCACATGCGCCCAGAAACGGCTGCCGTCCTTGCGAACGCGCCAGCCCTCGGCCTCAAAGCGGCCCTCGCGACGCGCAGCGTCCAGACCACGCTGCGGAACGCCGGCCGCGGCGTCCTCCGGCGTATAGAACCTTGAGAAATGGGAACCCAGTATGTCCTGCTGACTGTATCCCTTGATGCGGCGCGCGCCGGGATTCCAGCTTGTCACCACGCCATGAGGGTCGAGCATGAAAATCGCGTAGTCTGTGACGCCCTCGACCAGCATACGAAAAGCGCGCCCACTTTCGATGGCCTCGTCGTAGGCTTGGTGCTTGTCACTCGCATTCCTGATCAGGACAGCCAGATCCGGTCCAGACGGAAAATTGGTCAATCTGGTCGCAACGCATTCGGCCCAAAAGCGGCTCTTGTCCTTGCGGCAACACCAGCTCTCGAATTCCGCGTCGCCGCGCGCTGAAAGCGTCGCCAGAATGGCACGCACGCGGCTTGCTTCACTCTCGCGGGGAAAGAGCATGTCGACTGGATGGCCAACGATCTCCGCCGGCGAGTAGCCACACATGCGCTCACACCCCGGACTCCATGTCAGCACGGTCCCGTTCGCCGACATGGCAAAAAATCCAACGATCTCCGCCGTTCTGGTCCACGCCTCCAGCCAGGAGCTTGCGTCCGGCAACGTTTTCCCCCGTTTCGCTTCTTCGTGACATGATCGATCAGGCATGATGCTCCTCGTGCTCCACCGTCTGCGGTTGTCCGTGTTTTCGTCGCCTCCTGCCGGATAGCGCGCATGCTGCCCGCGCGGATGCACGAAGAACAGCAGGACGTCTTCGTCAACGGAGTTGACGAGAACACACATCAACAGCAAGAACGAGGCCACACAGGCGAGCATAGACGCAATCGGCCGGCCCCGGTCCGACGACATGTGGCGGGCACTGGCATATGGGTTGCTCTCCTACGAAGCCAGAAGGCCGCCCGTGCGGGGCATCACGAGATGCGGCGCCCCCGAGGCGTTGCAGTGCACAAGGAAGCGGATGCATGGTCTAAAGGCGACGAACTCGGCTTCTTCCAGTACGGTGGTTCTAAGTACTGCCTGATCTTCGAACCAAGGCAAGAAATGTTCCCGTCGAGCAGGAGCCTTTGCCAGGGAGAATGTTTGAAGCAGGACTGAAGGGTGCGCATACGCTCACGCAGCACTGACGTTTGCAAACTTTACGGCCCCATTGCAAACGTTGCTACCCGCATCCGCATCGCAAAGAGGGCCCCCCGATTGGGAGGAAGCTATTTCGTCTGAGGCGAAGCGCTCGGGGTCGCGCGGTGCTCGCCGGTCCGATCAGCCGGCCAATCAGCTCCAGCAGTTGTGAAGCGGCAACGGGCTTGCGGAGAAAGGCGGCAGCGTGCATTCCCGAAGGCGGAGCCGCAATCGCCGAGGTCAGGACAATCGGGACATCGGCGAGGCGGGCGTCGGCTCTCATCGCGCAGTGGAGCGCCAAGCCGACCATTACCGGGATCATCCAGTCCGATATCACGATGTCAGGCCGTTGGGCCGTCGCAATACACATTGCCTGTGCGCCGTTGGCTGCCGTCCTGACAAGATAACCTTCTGATGCCACAAGAGCCTCCATCGCCTGCAGCGCATTCGCGTTGTCTTCCACAAGCAGCACCGTCGACATGGCCTCCCTCCGTCGTTTCCTGAAACCGAGCAACGAGTGGTCCCACGGTGAAACTCGCAACTGCGGACAGACTCCGGAGGCGTTCATCCGACAGATTCAGGAATGACCGCATGACCCGTTCCCGGCCCTATCAGGCACGGCCATTGCGCCACCAGGGACACCGGCATCGACGATTGTCATCTAATGATGCCTGCCAACTGGAGGCCTTATGCTTGGGACCATTCTTCTCATCGTACTGATCCTACTTCTGATCGGCGCGTTTCCTGCCTGGCCGCATAGCCGGGGCTGGGGATATGCCCCGTCGGGCACGATCGGGTTGGTCGTTGTGATCGTGGTAGTTCTGGTGGTCATGGGGCAGTTATAGCGCGTGCAGGAGCAAACCGGAGCACTATCCAAGGAGGGCATCATGAATGAGTACGCCGGGCGCTCGCACGACGAACACGTCGCCGCTCGCAAACGCAGGAAGACAAAATCCGAGGAGCAGCCGGGCCGGACCATGGCTGTAAAGGGCACCGAACCTGACACCACACACAGTTCCGGCGAGTTGTCGGAAAGAGGCAAGGAAGTCTGGCGCAAGGGGGCGGGAATAGGCGGGGGTGGAAAGTCTTCCTGAAGCCTCGCCGCCGGTCTTTCATGAAGTCTTGCTTCGGGCCTCTGCATGGGTATCAATCAACGTCACTGCAATCAGGTTCATTGCGCGTCATCGCCGGGTCACTCCCAACAGCAACGTCACGAGGAAAACGGGAATGAAAATGGAAAACAGTATCCTGGCGATTCCTGCAGCGCCCGCGGCAATACCACCACAACCGAATAGTCACGGCGAAACTCGTCCTCGTACGAACTGTACTCGTCTTCAGGCGTCGTGCCTGTCAGCGGGTCGCCGCGCGGACCAGTGGCCGTCTCGTGGCTTTGATGGGTGCCGACGTCAGGCGAAAACGATCGGCCAGCACCCGCAATACCGCCCCCCTCTGCGGGATGTGGAGTAGCCCGTTCGCGCGCTTCTGGCCCGGCAACCACCGGACCCGTGTTCACGTTGCGGTTCATGCTGTCCGGCATGCGATCTTCCGTGAGATTCGTGCCGACGTGTGAGCGCGAGTACGGAGCGTTCGCCGCAGTCATGCCGGCTGGGGATTGAGACCTGGCGTCGCTCTCCATGACACGGGACAGCGGGTCGTCGCGGCGCCACCCTGCCGCCAGTTCATCGATATCGACCGCCCCTCTGCGGGTCATCGCCTCCTGCGCAGCCTCGATATTCGCGGCGGAGGTGTCGACACTGACGATCGCACCGCCGCGGCGAATCACCTCCCTGTAGAACTCAGTCTCCAGCGGATATTCACCCTGGCGAAACGTCCGCGCAAAGAGTCGCTCGAGCTGCTCACGTCGCTCGAGTTGACTGGTCACCGGATCATTGTGCATGTTGGCCGCGCCGTGCGCGTAGGCACGGGGGCCATGCTTCACGGGGCGCACGGTTGCAGTCGAATAAACCGATATGTCGCCTGGCATGAAGTTGGCATCGACCAGCGCTCGCTGCGCGCCCGATGCGCCGACATAGCTGTCAAAAACACCTATTACGGTCTGCTCATGATTTCCTCCGCTGTCGTAGCCTTTGCTGGATGCCCAGGTATATCGCGATTGTTTTTGTATGTTCCGCGATGTCAATCACTGGTCAGCCTGGACTCCCGTCACGCCGCAAGGCCTGTACCCGGCATCGGAGGAAGCTGTGCCCAACTGGTACGGCACGTGTGCGCCACCGTTGGAAACATTGACCATCTCGCAGGAAGGAAACGGCAGCCCCTTAATCACCCGTCGACTGTTTCCGCGCAAACCGAGAGGATGCGGTTGCGCCCCTTGTCGAAGGCCGCCATCAGGTTAGATTCGAGCGCCGAATCGGCGCCGAAATGATCTTCCAGCGCCTCCGTGGTGATCGCGCACGCCACAACTGCTTCGCCGTCGACCGTCATCACTTGTAGAAAACACCGGAACTTCATGCTTTTTCTCCCTGATCGACATATCCATCGCAGCGGACCGAGCAACGAGGCGCAGTACTTCACAACCACTTACGCGCGTCTCTTCAATTACGCCTGGCTTACGCAGCCTTGCGCTTCGACAATTGCGCAATAAGTGTTCTATTGAAAGCCGGAATATCGTCAGGCTTGCGGCTGGTAATCAGATTGCCGTCTTGTCTGACGGCTGACTGGAAGCCCTGCGGAACGTCGTCGAGGCCGTCGGCATCGGCGGCCAGCGGATCGACGATGCGCTCAGGTTCGGTATCGCCGCTTCCGACGAGTGTTGAGTCGCCGTCGGCAGCGGCCCGCTCACTTGTCCCGGCGCGATCGGTATCGCTTTCGAGCCTGGTGTTGCCGGTTTTAAACAAGTGGTTACCGTTGCCACCGCCCGCCTTCTCAAACGCGACGCCCGACACGGCGGCGAGCCGCGCGCTGCTGTCCAGATATGCGGCAAGGCTCTACCCCTGGTGCATTTTTCCATGCAGACGAAATAGTTTCAAACGACCAGCATCCGTTACGCGCCGCTTCCGGTGAACTGCCTGAACAAAGCCCCCCTTCCCCGACAGCATTGCTGTAGCGGCTCCGGTAATCGGAGGAACGTCAGTTGCTCAGCTCTCCCTACATCGAGCGAGTAAAGGAGGTTGCTTTTAACTAAATGAGGGCCCCGGCGGACGAGTAAGCCGGATGATCGGGAGCACGACTCGACAAAGAGGTGAAATCATGGCAAGCCGAAAAACCGCCGGAAAATCGAAACGCCCGGTTACGCGCGGCAAGTCAGGACGTCCCCCGCGTCAGCGGCATGCACAGGCGCATGCCGCGCATCGCGCGAAATCTGCCAGCCAGAGCAGCGCGAAGCGTCCACAAAAGTGGTCGCATCACGTAATGGAAACCAGCGACGCGATGGATATCGAACATGACATTTTCAAAAGCGGCAGCGCGGAATCGATCGCGAAATCGCTGAAGCAATCTTCAACGCATAGCCGCCGTCGCAAGGGCACGCCGTTCCAGTCGGCAATGTCGATGTTGAACTTCTATATCAATCGCGCCGGCAGGAATCTGCCGGCGGCGCGCCGCGCGACCTTGCAGCAGGCCAAACGCAAGTTGCGTGAAGCGTTCGGACGTGCGCCTTGAGATGAGGTAACGCGTTCGGGTGCGTGCCCTCAACCAGCCCCGCATGCGTTGTTGGCATGCCAGCCTCAACTGGATGCTCATGCGCGAGACACTGGGGTTTCTCATCGTCGGCGCCGTGCTCGTTTTTATGGGCGTGGCAGCGACGACGCTGCGGCGGTTGCCCGTTAGCGCCGCTATGTTCTACCTTGCGATCGGCTACGCGCTTGGGCCACCCGGCATGGACCTGTTCCTTGCAGCACATTTCGGCGATCCGCTGTTTTTGGCCCGTTGAGTCGGAGTGAGCCAGACCGGTCAACGCGCTCGGCGCACCGTCAGCGCTTGCCACGCCCGCTAGCGCCTGCTTTGCCATCGGAGTTGACGTCCGCGTGAGCGTCGTTCTGGGTTTTCTGCTGATACTCTTCACCGCCGCGGCGGTCGGTGTCCTTCAGTCCGCGCTCGATGTCTTTGTGCGCCTGCTTGCCGACGCGACGGGGACCGTCCTCGTGTTGCGATTCCGGATTCTGATCGGTCTCATGCGGCAACGGTGCCGATGCCTCCTGGAAAGAACGCTTCTTTGCGTGAGGGTCGGCTTGGTTGTCGACATCGGATGATTCCGGTGAGGTCTTCATGGCTTGCTCCTTTTTCATGATGAATGAAACCGGCTGGATCCCGCTCAGTCCGCTTCATCCAGACGTTTTTTCATTGCGGCCGTAATCCGCTGACGCGTCTTTGCGTAGGCCGCCCACGGGTCACGACGCTTAAGATCCTGGAGACGCTCGTGCACGTTTTCGATGCTCCACTGATCGCCGCTCGTCGTGATGGCGACTTCGTCCCACGAGAGCGGCACTGAAACGCCCAGCCCTGGCCGGGCGCGTGCCGAAAATGCGGCTACCGTACTCGAGCCGCGGTTGTTGCGCAAGTAATCGACGAAGATCTTCTGCTTGCGATTCTGCGCGCCCATCTTCGCGCTGAAGTATTTGGGCAGCGTCGTCGCCATGTGCTGCGCGACCGCTTGCGAAAATGCTTTGACTTCGTCCCAGCCGGCGTGCTTCGCGAGCGGCACCACCACGTGCAACCCTTTGCCGCCGCTCGTCTTGCAGAACGAGTTCAGGCCGAGTTCTTCGAGCAGCGAGCGCGTCAGTTGCGCGGCCTCGATCATCCGTTCCCAACCGAGCGATGCCCCGGGGTCGAGATCGAACACCATGCGATCCGGTTTTTCGATGTTCGATACCACCGCATTCCATGTATGAAATTCAACGGTGCCCATTTGCGCGGCGCCGACCAGCGCCTTCTGCGCATCGACGGTGATTAGCGGCGGATGGCCGGGATCGAGGCCGGGATGCTGCGTGACGTTGGGAATCGACAGTTTCTGGCTGTGCTTTTGAAAAAAAAGCTCGCCGCCGATGTCCTCTGGCGCGCGCACCAACGACACCGGCCTGCCCTGCAGATGCGGCAGCATCCAGTCGGCGACCGATTCGTAGTATTGGACGAGATCGATTTTTCGGATGCCGGCGCCCTTATCGATGATGCGATCGGGATGCGATACGCGGACGCTTGCAACTTCGGCTGGCGTTGCGGATCCGGCTGGGGAAGCCTCGACAATCTTTCTGTTCGTGCGTTTCTTCGGCGCAGTCCCGGATGCGGTATCGGTTTGCTCTTGCACGTCGGCTCCTTGATGAGGATCTTCCTTGACGATCTGCCGCGCAGGCCCATTCGTCGCCGGGTGGCGCGGTGTCGACGAGCGTCGCCAGTTGCGGCTTTAACGTGGCGGGCAACGCGGCTTTGACCGCGCCTTCGATCGAGGCGGATGCGTCAATCGTCTGCGTTGTGCTGGCCCCCCTCTTTGCGCTTGTGCGCCCGTGTGCGGACTCGCTCGCTGTCTTTCCTGTCTTCGCGCGTCTTGTGAGTCCGGCGCTCCTGCCGGCCGGCCCACTGCCATTCAATACGCTGCCCGGACGCGCCGTCACGACGTCGTATGCGCTCTCGCTACGGGCTTCGTCGTCACGCTCCCGCGCCACCGTCCCGCGACCTTTCTTACGCGTAGCCACGCCCGAGGGCTCCGGCGTTTCGGTGAAGCGTCGCTTGCGCTTGTAGAGATCGAGCCTGTCCGTCATGGAAATGAACCCGCCGTGGATCCAGCTAGTGCGGTGTTATCGATCAGGTGACCGATCAGGCAGCCGCGTGTCGTTTGTGTGCCGCCGGCGCCGCTGTCGCACTAGCGCTGCCCCGCTTGCCGCCGCTGCGGCTCGTCCCTGCGGAGCGCGCCGCGCTCGGCTTCTTGCGGGCTGGCGCAGTTGGCCCGGTACCGGCATCGGCGGCCTCGTCGTTATCGTCCGCCGCATGATTGCGCGCGGCGGACGATTTGCCCTTGCCGCGGCCGAGGCTGCGCTTGAGCAGATCGGATAGATCAAGAATGTCGGCGGTTCGACGTGATTCGCGCGGCGCCTCGATTTCGGCAATTTCCTCGGTCTTCCCGGCGCGAATTTTTCGCTCGACCAGCGCCATGATGTCGTCGCGGAACGTGTCGTGATACTGCGACGGATCCCACTTGTCGCTCATGTCATTGATCAGCTTTTTCGCCATGTCGAGTTCGCGCGCGGTGACGCCGGCCGCCTTCATACTTTCGGGCGGCAATTTGAATTCGTCAAAGTCGCGGACCTCGTCGGCCCAGCGCAAGGTATTCAACGCCAGCATCGGCCCGACCGGAATCAGCGCCGCGAGATGCTGCTTGCTGTGCAGCACGACGCTCGCCACGCCGATCTTGCCCGATGCTTTCATTGCTTCGCGCAGCAGCGCGTACACCTTTTCGCCCTTGCGATCCGGCGTCAGGAAGTACGGCGTGTCGAGAAAAAGGAACGAGATATCCGGTGCATCGACGAACGCGAGGATATCGACCGTCTGTGTCGACTCGGGATTGGCCGCGCGAATTTCATCGTCAGAGAGGACGACGTATTTGTCCTTTTCATACTCGAAGCCGCGCACAATGTTCTCGCGCGCCACCTCCTTGCCGGTGCGCTTGTTAATCTGCTTGTAGCCGATCGGATCGATTGTGCGCCTGTCCAGCAGATTGAAGCCGACTTTCTCCGACAGCGTCGCCGGATACAACTGCACCGGTACGTGGACGAGGCCGAAGCTGATTGCGCCCTTCCAGATCATATGTGCCATCGTGCGCTCCCCAACGTCCATGACCTTCGGTGACGCAGCAAGCGTGCCACGGTTTCTTTCGCTGTCACGGGTGCCACGGCGTGCTGGCTGTCACGGTTTTTGGTGCTATCGCTGCCACTGCCACACCGGCTGCCACAAGCATCGGCTGTAAGTCTTGCGTGATGTCTGCAAAAGATACTTGACTGCTGCGGAAACTATTTAGTCAGATGCCTGGTAAGGATACCTATGCTATCTTGATCTTCCAGCGCCTCGGCTGCAATCGTGCATTCAACCGGCTCGCCGTCGACGCTCGCCGTAAAGCGCACTATCAGGTTCGCGCCGTCGAAGACCGGCTGGTCGTCGGGAAAAGCGATGTGCATAAGGGAATCCTCAAGGTTGGCCGCAGCAGAATCGCGCTAGTGACGAACCCTTCCCGCCTCGGATACATGCGGCACAGCGTTTCAGTTCGCGTGCATGCGCCTCATTCTTCAGATGACGAGCGCACGGTCGCGCCAGCATCGGCCAGCGCGCGGGCCTATTCAAGCGACTTCTTCGAACGCTGCCATCACTAGCCACAGGTCGTGCTCGCCGTCGCAAATCTCAGCGGCGAGCGCGTAGGAATCGCCGGGTCCGCACATGCGCTCGAGCGCCCGATGCGCGACTTCGCCGTTGTTGAAAACCCGTCCCGACAGAGGATGCACATCCTCTTTTCCCTCGAACATCCGCTGGTTCCAGCGGTACACGAGCGGCTGCGACTTCCAGTCGCGGAAGCATTCTCTGACGTGCGTGAAATCGCCGCCGCAGATATTCATCTGGTAATGGATTCTTGAGCCCATGATTGCATCTCTCATGATACAAGCGCATGCGTTCATTCCCACCCTTGCAAGAACCGGGCCGCATGCATCGATTGCATCGATAGGGTCGGAGCAATCATCAGCGTTGTTTGCCGGTGCCTTGAGTAGTTAGCTGTTTCATCCCCCCCCGAGACGGGTCGGGCGCAGGCCTGAACGCTCGGCTTGATCAGAGGGGAGCGCTGCGGGTCTGGTACCCAACTAAAACAACCGGCTCCGCGCTCGCCAATCGCTGGTTCGGGCACGCGCATTGCGCAATGCCATTGGCAGCAGGGACGCCGTCACCGCGGGTCAATGTCGCGACGATCAGCCGGCACCAGCGACGGTGCGGATGGTACACCAATCATGTGCATTGCCACCCGCCCCGGGTAACGGAGTTCGTATGGGAACCAACCTCACCTCCTCGTCAGCACAGGAGCGCCCGGCCAGCCCGTGGCATGAGAAACTCGGCCCCGGGGTGATTGCCGGCGCAGCCGACGATGACCCGAGCGGCATTGCCACCTACTCGCAGGCCGGCGCAGCATTCGGCTACAACATCCTGTGGACGGTGCTGCTCACGTATCCGCTGATGGTCGCCATCCAGATCATCAGCGCGCGGATCGGGCGGGTCAGCGGCCACGGACTGGCAACAAATATCCGGCGCCACTATCCGGTGCCGCTTCTCTACGGCGCAGTGGTACTTCTGCTTGTCGCCAATACGATCAACATTGCCGCCGACCTGACCGCCATGGGCGCGGCCGTCAATCTGGTCGTAGGCGGCCCCACACGCCTTTACATGATCGGGCTCGCCCTGTTTTCACTCGCCCTGCAGGTTTTCGTCCCCTACAAAAGCTACGTGAAGGTGCTCAAATGGCTCACGCTCCCGCTGTTTGCGTACGTGGGCGTCGTGTTTGCCGTGAAGATTCCGTGGATGACTGTGGCGGCCCGAACCGTGATTCCCCACCCGACATGGAGTGGCGCCTATCTGACAACCATCGTCGCGGTGTTCGGCACAACCATCAGCCCGTACCTGTTTTTCTGGCAGGCCTCCCAGGAGGTAGAGGACCTGGAAGCAGCCGCCGGGCAACACGCGCTGAAGAAGGCGCCCTGGCTGGCCCTGAGGAACCTGAGACGCATTGGATCCGATACCTGGATCGGCATGGGCTTCTCGAACCTGATTGCGTTCTTCATCATACTTACGACGGCCGCGACCCTCCACGCCCACAATGTGACCGATATCCAGACCTCCGCACAGGCCGCGACGGCACTCAAACCGATCGCAGGACAGTTTGCATTCCTGCTCTTCAGCCTCGGCATCATCGGCACGGGATTGCTTGCATTGCCAGTTCTCGCCGGCTCGGCCGCCTATGCGATGGCCGGCGCCTTCCGGTGGAAAAACAGTCTCGAACTGGAACCGCGTCTTGCGAAGCGGTTCTACGGGATCATCGTGCTGGCCACCGTCGTGGGCCTGGCGCTCGGCTTCACGTCAATCGACCCGATCAAGGCGCTGTTCTGGAGTGCCGTCATCAACGGTGTGACGTCGGTCCCGATCATGGTACTCGTTATGAAGGTGGCGGCGCATCCGGGCGTTATGGGGGAATTCACCATCGCGGGTAGCGTCCGGGTTGTGGGCTGGCTTGCGACCGGCGTGATGGGTATTGCGGTGGCTGCAATGTTTGTGCTTCTGGCGATTTAACGATCGACAGTGAAGTGGATCGCGACCATGTGCAACCGGGCCGTCATGCGCCGGTGCTGCCGTGCGGCTGGCATTCGGCGATCATGGGTGAATGCGCGCGCACGTGCGCGATGGCATTCCCCCAACCCGAAGGCACCTCCTCAACAGGTAGTCTGCGTAATCGCGACAGCAGGCGCGTGCTCCATTGCTGATCAATGAAAAATGAAGTACAGGATCACCAGCACGATCAACGGTACGCCAGGAAGCCAGCCAGGTAAGTAAGGCATGATGTGTCCTCCGTTGCGGGTATTTGGTAGTCCCACAGTGGAGAATCAGCACGACGCGTGCCCCGCACGCGTTCCGACGGCGGCAGGAAAGGCCCAGCCGTCCACACGTCGACTAACCGATGCTCGCGCCGGTTGCCCGCTGGTCAGTTTTGCATTGAGCCAAACCCGAAGCATGCCAGCCGCCGGCACTGCACTTCGCAGCGCGCACGGCCGCGCCCGAGGGCTGGCGCACGCCTTGCTGCATCCGGATGCCCCTCACCCATACAAGGAGTCGTCATGGCCAACGCCCCTGAAAAGACACAAGCCCGCGAGTCCGACCCATCGAGGTCGGGGACCCGGCCGGATAGCGACGCATTCGTACTGCTCGAAGCGGATCATCGGGCGGTTGAAAAGCTTTTTACCGCATTTGAAAAAACAGGGGACGACGATCTCGACGCAAAGAACACCCTGGTAAGGCGGGCCTGCGAGGAATTGACCATTCACGCAATGATCGAAGAAGAGCTTCTGTACCCGGCTGCCCACGAAGCACTGACAGGCGACGCGCAGAAGGATGTCGACGAAGCCTATGTGGAGCACTTTCTGGTCAAAACGCTGATAGGAAAGTTCACCACACTCCAGGCTGGCGCCAAGGGTTTCGACGCCACGTTCAAGGTGATGGCCGAGAACGTGAAGCACCACGTCGAGGAAGAGGAGGCAGAACTCTTTCCGGAATTGCGCAAAGCCGGGCTGGATCTTGTCGCGCTGGGCGAGCGGATCACGAAGCGGAAAGCGCAACTGCAGGCGAAACTGGCTGGCGACGCCGGCGATCGAACGTCGTCAAATACCACCGGCAAAGCCGGTGGCATGAAATTGTGAGCGCCTCGAAGGCGCCCATAAAACCGTGAGCCGCCCGTGGCGGCTTACCCCATCGTACCGCTCGTGCTCTTCCTCCTGATTGCGGATGTACGCTCGGACCATGTGCTCATCCAGCCCCACCGTGGATACGAAGTAGCCTCGGGCCCAAAAGTGCTCGCCGGTGAAATTTCATTGCCGCGCTCCGAACTTTCGCGCTATCTGAATCGCACTCTTGCCCTTGATGTAACCGACTACATTCGATACCGCATACTTCGGCGGAATGCTCAAGCACATGTGAACGTGGTCCCCCATCAGATGCCCTTCGACAATTTTCGACTCCTTGTGGGCCGCCAGCTCGTGAAATATTTCTCCAAGCTGGCGCCGCAACGCGCCGAAAATCCGTTTCTTCCTTCGCTTCACGATGAACACCACGTGATACTTGCAGTCCCATCTCGTGTGGCTCAGGCTTTGATACTCTTTCATCGTGAATCTCCTTCTCTTGGCGGAGACAGGAAATTCGCGCTGACCCTCGTAAAGATCAAACCTTGGCGAGTCCCCCGGCAGGGCCAGGGGCTTACCTCACTGAGTTATGTTGGGAAGCACCCCGCGGGACTATGGCCCCTGCGGCACCGTCCTCGATCGCAACAGCACGCTGTTATTCTCCAATCCGCACCTCTATTACCCTCAGTTCGCGGGCGTTCTTCCGTTGCTGGTTGAAGGATTGCTGGTGCCCTTCCACGTCGACGGCCAGGCTGTCGGCACCGTTTGGGTTGTCGCGCACGATGAAACCCGCAAATTCGATAGTGAAAACCAGCGCATGCTGGAAAGCCTGGCAACGTTCGAAACTCGAGCTGATCGTCACGTTGCCACCGACACCACTGTTCGTCGACGCCGACCCGGCACGACTGGCTGAAGTCGTGGGCAACCTCTTGAACAATGCGTGCAAGTTCACGGAAAACGGCGGGCGCATCTGGCTCACGGTCGAGCAGGAGGGCACAGAGGCCGTAGTCCGGGTACGCGACGCCGGCGTCGGAATCGCGGGCGACAAGCTGCCCCACATCTCCGACATGTTCATGCAGGTCGATACGTCTCTGGAGCGCTCGCAGAGCGGCCTGGGTCTCGGCCTGACGCTGGTGAAAAGCCTGGTGGAGCTGCACGGCGGCACGGTACAGGCCTGCAGTGCCGGTATCGGTCAGGGCAGCGAATTCATCGTGCGTCTGCCCGTCACAGTTGCACCTTCGCAGCGGGCAAAGACGGAGACTGCGATTGGCGAGCGGACCATGACCACGCCGCGCGGCGTTCTCGTTGTCGATGACAACCGGGATTCGGTCGAGTCGCTCGCCATGTTGCTCAAGCTGACCGGCAACGAGGTTCACACCGGCGTTTGACGGCGGTAAGCGCTCGAACAAGCCGCGACGCTCAAGCCGGACGTGGTGCTGCTCGATATCGGCTTACCGAAGATCAGTGGCTATGAAGCGGCCCGCCGGATACGCGAAGAGCCGTGGGGCAAGAGCATTGTGCTGGTGGCCCTAACCGGCTGGGGTCACGAGGAAGATCGGCAAAAGTCCCGTCAAGCCGGCTTCAACGCCCACCTGGTCAAACCCGTGGACTACGCCGCCCGTGCGGCGCTACTGGCATCCCCGTAATCTTCAATGCAGATTACGCCGGTAGCGTGATCCAGGCGCGAGAAGGGTTGGCAGCCTGTCCCGGATAAAATATTCGAGTACATCAGATATTTCCTGCCTGGCTCTTTCGCGATACGTGAGAAACGGCATAGCGGAACTTATCCGCCGTATCGTGCTGACAATGCTCGCCGAAGCAACGCGTGCAAGTCAGGCACGACGCGCTGTCAGCTCGCTGGCATCACGTATCGGTCGTCGTCGCCAACTCGGGTACGCCGTTTGCGTATGACTGGCACCATCTTTCTGAAGGAGGTGAATCATGGGCTCAATCAACCCGCAACGTAACACCCGAGGCGGAGCCAGCATCGTCGGTGGTGGTATCGGCGAAGGACCGGGGCCGGACATCATGGCTGCAGCAACGCTCGATGGGAATAAGGTCATGTCAGCTGATGGCGAACACGTGGGGAAGATTTCGGACATCATGCTGGACGTCCGGAGCGGACGCATCGCCTATGCCGTGCTGTCTGAGGGAGGTTTCCTCGGAATGGGTTCTAACCTGCACGCCATCCCGTGGAGTGCGCTGACTCTCGATACGGACAAGAAGTGCTTCTATGTCGACATATCAGCGCAGCGCCTCAAGGACGACCCGGGGTTCGACAAGGACCACTGGCCGTCGATGGCTGACGCGAAGTGGGCGGCAACGACGCACAGCTATTACAACCGGCAGCCATATTGGTCAGTGACCAATGAAGTCGTGGCAAGCGACCCTGCGAACAGACCGCTCGAACATTAAAAAAAAGCGGCACTCCGGGCTAATGCTGTTCAGTTAAGGTCCTTTTTAACGTATCGAACGGTGTAACGTTGAGGGCGGGATTTAACGACCCGGTCGCCTGCGCGGCCGGGTCGTTTTTCATTGGGCAAGGCCTTGAGCCGTTCACCCAGACGCTGAAGGCATGCCGGCAACTTTGCCAATGCCGGGGTCACGGCGGCCCACATCATTTCGTCTCGCCAGCCCTAAGCGGCGCTATGAAGTCGCGTCGTGCGGCAGACGATTTTGGTCTTTCAGCCGGGCTTCCGAAATTGCATCGGGTTGCAGGATGCCTGCCCTTGCCATCGTTCGATCGCTGCCACCGGACATCACGAGCAGGCTTGCCGGACGACCTCCATGAGCAGGTCGAAATCGCCGAGACGTCGCACTTGAACTCGACAGCTGATCGCGAAACGGGTGACGCGTTCAACGCTCATGTCAGAAGGCAGTGGATCGTGCTTGCCTCGCTGTCTTAACGAAAAATCGGCGAATCCGAAGTGCCACATGCTGCGAGGCAAGTGGCAGACGGAGCCCGCTCACATGCTGGTCCGCCACCGGCACATACACAAGGCCGAAGCTGATCCCTCCTTGCCAGATTGCGCGTGCCATCATACCTCCCGCGAACGGTAGAGAGCGTGGGGGTCGTTCATCTTGCCTCCATCACGTGCCTATGGTCCGGCACGAAGCGCGCCACGACGAAACATGTCCCCTGCACGAGAATAAAAACGGCTGCCCGTTGCAAGCATGAGCAGCCGTTTGACTTGGCAATCCTTGCAATTCTTGTGGTAATAGCTGCAATCTGAAGATCAATATTGCGATCGGTTCCCGGCCTTAGATCACCTTCATCGTCTGGCGACGCCGAGCAGCAGCGTGACCAGGAAAATCACGACAAAGATGTAGAACAGGATCTTCGCAATGGCCGCCGCGCCGACAGCGATGCCGCCGAAACCAAGGACCGCCGCGATGATTGCGATGATGAAGAAAATGAGCGCATATTGAAGCATGGCACTTCCCTCCTTATAGTTCGCCCAATGGGCGATAACGCTGTTGCAAGTCGGTTTTGCCTCGCCGCTTTTTGAGCTTCTTTCCGCTTCGTCCAATGCTTGTTCATTCGTACGTTTAAGCATGGTGCCCGCGCGGCTATTTCCTGACCTTTTCTGGTAAGCCTGCGAGCAAATCCGCCATCTCGTCCGCGTGTTCCTCTTCGACAGCAAGAATGTTCTCCATCACCCGACGCGACGTCGGGTCCTTGTCGGAGAGGTACTGCACAATCTCGCGGTAGCTGTCGATCGCAACGCGCTCGGCGACCAGGTCCTCGCGAATCATGTCGACCAGCGTCTCGCCTTCGACGTATTCCGCGTGGCTGCGCGAGAGCAGTCCGTCGGGCGAGAAATTCGGCTCACCGCCGATCTGCACAATGCGCCCGGCGATCTGGTCGGCGTGCTGCTGCTCCTCGTTCGAGTGCTGCAGGAATTCGTCAGCAATGCTTTTCGACTGAATGCCCTTCGCCATGAAATGGTGGCGGCGATAGCGCAGCGTGCAAACGATTTCAGTGGCGAGCGCATCGTTGAGGAGCTTCAGGACGGTCTCGCGGTCGGCACGATAGCCTGCGGTTACGGCCCCCTCTGCAATATGCTCGCGGGCGCGCTTGCGGATGGTATCGATGTCGCTCAAGAAAGGCTTCTGTGACATGAGGTTCTCCATAGTTCAAATACGCCGAAAAGGCGACTGGATTCAGCGGCTATTCAGCATTCTCCGTGCCCGTATCCGAAAGTCCCGGGATATCGCGGCATGTCCCTGGCATGTCCTGGCATAGGGATTGCGCGCTTTCCAGCTGAAACCGCCCTTGCTCTTGCTCAGAGGCCCGCATGCCACGTACGAAATCCCCTCCCCCCTCGACGCGGCGCTGTAGCGGCCGGCCGCCCCGCCAGCGTCACGCGCAGGCGGGCGCCGCGCATCGAAGCCGCCAGAGCGCGAGCAAGTCGCCTAAGCGCTGGTCGCATCACGTGATGGAAACAAGCGACGCGATGGATCTCGACGCCGGTTTCTTCAGCACAGGCAGTGCGGACCCGATCGCGCAATCACAGAAACGTTCGTCCACGCACAGCCGCCGTCGCAAAGGCACGCCGTTTCAATCGGCCATATCGATGCTGAACTTCTATATCAACCGGGCCGGCAAAAACCTTCCCAGGTCGCGCCGCGACGTGCTCGAAAAAGCCAGGCGCAAGTTGCGCGAAGCATTCGGTCGCGAGCCCTGAGCGCCAGGCGCATGCGGCATGCACGAGACACAGTGGTTTCTTATCGTCGGCGGCATCTTCGTGGCAATGGGCATTGCGAGTTCGATGGTCGAGCGCCTGCCTTGCAGCACCGCGATGTTCTATCTGGCTGCCGGCTTCGCGCTCGGCCCGGCGGGCGTCGGACTGCTTGCGCTCTCCCTCCCCCACGATGCGGGGATGCTGCGCCTCCTCACGCAGGTCGCGCTGCTGGTGTCGCTGTTCGCGACCGGCTTGAGGCTGAGGGTGCCGGTACTCGACCCGTTGTGGGGCCTGCCGCTGCGGCTCGGCTTCCTCGCGATGATCGTCACGGTGCCGCTCCTGACGCTGGCTGGCGTCGGCATATTGCAACTTGGCTGGGGACCGTCGTTGCTGCTTGCCGCCCTGCTCGCGCCGACCGACCCGGTGCTCGCGCACGACGTGCAAGTGCGCCACTCCAGCGATCTGGACCGCGTGCGCTTCGCGCTCTCCGGCGAAGGCGGCCTGAACGACGGCGTCGCGCTGCCGTTCGTGCTCGCTGGGCTCGCGCTGTGTCCAAGCGCACGAGCAGACGCACAGCACGTGTTCTCGGCCGATTTTCTGGGCATGACGGCATGGGGCATCGCTGGCGCAATCGCCGTGGGCGCGCTGCTGAGCTGGACGACGACGCATGCGGTGGCCTGGCTGCGCACACGTCGTGTGCAGACCATTGGCCTCGAAGGCTTCTTCGCGCTTGGGTTGATCGAACTCTCGTACGGCGCTGCGCAACTGCTCCACACATTCGGATTCCTTGCCGTGTTCGCGGCGGGTGTCGCGATGCGCCGGGCCGAGCACCGGGCGAGCGGCGCGCGTTCGCCGCTTGCCGCAATCGGCACCGTCGATCCCGGAGATATCGAAGCGACCGCCGCCCATCCGAAGAAAGCGCACGCCTATATGGCCGAATCGGTGTTGGGCTTCACAATCGAACTCGAACGGATCGCCGGGATGGCTACGATGATGATCATCGGCAACGTCCTTTCGACGCTACCTCTCCCCCTGTTCACGTGGTCGAGCGCGGCCTTCATCGTCGCATTGTTTGTGCTTGTTCGACCGCTTGCCGTCGAAGCATCGCTCATCGGATCACAAGCCTCGCAGGCGCAGCGGCGCCTGATGAGCTGGTTCGGCATCCGCGGGATCGGCTCGTTTTACTACCTCGCGTACGCGCTCGAATCCGGCCCGCGCGCCGACGTGCTGCCCCTCGTGCCGTTCGCGCTGGCTGTGGTGACCGCTTCGGTGGTGATGCACGGCATCTCCGCAACGCCACTGATGAATTGGTATCAGCGTCTGCGCGGTGTGGCCCGTTGAGCCGGCAGCGCGCGGTCCGGCCCGCGAGAATGCATGGGCCGCGTCATCGCGCTTCGCGGTGCAGATTCCGTGGACGACACTGGCCGCGCGCACCGTATGGCCGCATCTGACGTGGAGCAACGAATACATCACGACCGTTGTCGCGGTGTTCGGCACCACCATCAGCCCCTACCTGTTTTTCTGGCAGGCTTCGCAGGAAGTCGAGGAACTGCGCGCGGACGACGCGAAAATTGCGCTCGAGCACCGCGCGCGCAAAGTACAGCGCGGCCGCCAACGTGACGCCCACGGCCAGCGTGATCAGGCCTTCGATGCCGGGCAGGCCCGACGGCGCCACCGGCGTCGTGGACCGCGCGGGCGGCGGTTCGCGGGAGACCGTCACAGTGTTCCGGGCGGCTCCGTAGGCACGCCTGAAGCGTCGGCCTGCGCGTCTTCATCGTCGATCTCGGCACGAGCCTGTTCCCAGTATTCCTCAGGTGTCCCCTTGGGCTCGGCCGCCTTTTCCCACAAATGGTAAGCCCTAATCCTGACGCGTTCTTCCACCGACATGTCTTCCATGTTCATGCTCCTCGTGAGACCAGAAAAAAGACCCGCCCCGGGCCTGTGGAACCTTTGCAAAGGATCGCGCGGCGGCAATCTGGAGCGGAGCAAGCGCTGTTCCTTGCCGGGCCTGCACCGCGGCACGACTTTTGCCTCTGTCGCTGCATGTTCCCTTGCCGACAGAAGGTGAAAACCATGATTCAACGAACGACCACGCTTGTTTCCGCGGGACTCCTCGCCGCGATTTTTAACGCAGGTGCGCTGGCTCAAGGGGCACCTCAATCCGTTACGGAAACGCGGACTGATGTCGTCCAGCTCTCCGCTGGATACCGGGCCTCCAGGCTCGAAGGCGCAGTCGTCTATAACCGCGAAAAGGACAAGGTCGGCACGGTGGACGACCTCGTCGTCGCGCCGAACGACAGCAGCGCCTATGCAATCCTGTCAGTGGGCGGATTTCTGGGGATGGGCAAGCATCTGGTGGCGGTGCCGTTCCGCGATCTGCAAATCGACCGCCGGCAGCTCATCCTGCCGGACGCGACGAAGAAGTCCGTGGAGGCGTTGCCCGAATTCAAGTACGCGCCCGAGTAGGCGCGATCCTCGCGCCGCAGCCATGAGCTTCGACACACTACACCGCGCGCAGCATTGCGCGCCATCCGGGCGCTTTCCTGTTGCAGTCGCTGAAGGCCTTTCGCGCCAATCAGGGCATGCTGCTGGCCGGTGCGGTAGCTTATTACGCTTTCCTTTCAATTGTTCCACTTCTGATCCTGATTGTCATTGCGCTGTCGCACCTGGTGGAACCGCGCCTTCTGCTCGACACGCTTGCGCGTTTGCTGCGCTGGCTGGTGCCGGGCCAGGTCAACGCGCTCGTCCATGAACTTGCCAATTTCCTCGCGCACCGCGCGGTGATTGGCTGGGTACTGCTCGTGACGATGTTCTTCTTCAGCTCGCTTGCCTTCACCGTGCTGGAGAACGCGATGTCAGTGATCTTCGTGCACCGGGTGGCGATCCGCCGGCGTCATTTCATGCTGTCGGCGCTGCTGCCGTATTGCTATATCCTCTTTCTCGGCGTCGGCCTGCTGATCGTCACATTCGTCTCCACCGGCTTGCAGGCGGTCGGCGCGCAAGGTGTCGACCTGTTCGGCCGCCATCTTTCGCTGCAGGGATTATCGCGCGCGCTGCTGTATATGCTCGGCGTGGCGGGCGAAATCTTCGTGCTGACCTCGATTTACCTCGTGATGCCGGCTGGCCGTCCCGTGCTGCGGCACGCGTTGTTCGACGGCGTGACGGCGGCCCTGCTGTGGGAAATCACGCGGCATGTGCTGGTCTGGTATTTCGCCACGTTGTCACAGGTCAGCGTGGTCTACGGCTCGTTGACGACTGCCATCGTGATCCTCTTCAGTCTCGAATGGCTCGCCACGCTGCTGCTGTTTGGCGCCCAGGTGATCTCCCAGTATGAATCTTCCGGTACCGATGCCGGGCCGCCGCCCGGACAGGGACTCGTCACCCGTTGAATTGCGCCCGAACGGTGCTGCACGAAATACATTCGTAGCATCCGCTCCAGGCTAACAGGCGGCCTTCCGCCCACACCCTTCGGATAGTACGGCTCGACAACCTCGCAAAGTTGCGTCCACGGCACGATCTGCACCATCGTCTCAAGGAACAGACCACGTTTGGTTGGCCGACGGTACTGTTCAAATCCGGCGCCTTGATCGGCCGCCATCGCAAGGGTTTGTTGTTTCATCCGCATTTAACGATTCACTGCCCAACGGCCTTGACCTTTTTCAGCGTAGCCTTAACCAGGCTTTCTAGTAGCCCTAATCGAACTTTGTCGGAATCAGTGCTACGCCTCAGCGATATTCGAGCCGGATGAGAGCATCCACTTACCGCACGATCAGGTCCGCAGCCGAAGGCTCGGGAACGCCGCTTGCGCGTCACTGGAGCACCATTTTCGATGGAGGTAAATCATGGGCTCAATTAATCCGCAAGGTGGCGCTCGCGGCGGAGCGAATATCGCCGGTGGTGGGATGGGCGAAGGGCCAGGGCCGGACATCATGGCCGCAGCAACGCTTGATGGAAACAAGGTGATGTCCTCGGACGGAGAACACGTGGGAAAGATTTCAGACATCATGCTGGACGTCAGAAGCGGACGTATTGCCTATGCCGTGTTGTCTGAGGGAGGTTTCCTCGGGATGGGATCAAATCTGCACGCCATCCCGTGGAGTGCGCTGACTCTCGATACAGACGAGAAGTGCTTCCTGGTCGACATTACGGCGCAACGCCTCAAGGATGACCCGGGCTTCGACAAGGACCACTGGCCGACGATGGCAGATGCGAAGTGGGGAGAGTCAACCTACAGCTACTACAACCGGCAGCCGTACTGGTCAGCGACCCAGGAGGCAGTGGAAAACGACCCCGCTTTCCGGCCGAGCGAGCACTGAAAAGGCACCAAGGAGCAGGCCGTCCCACGCGGACGGCCGCTCTGATGTGCGCAGCTGTTGGCGGGCATGCTGATCCGCTCGCACGCGGACCCGACGCTAGCCCTATGCAGTCGACGATCTACGCGAGCACGCCCGCAACGCGTTGGCGACGGCGGAACTCGCGGTAGTGGCAGCACGGAAGGCACAGCCTCGGAGCGCACGGCCGAGGATACGGATGCTGTGCTGACGCACTCATGAGTCATCGGCCGTCAGCGCGCAATCGCGGTATGTTCGAGCATTATTCCGCAAACGAGTGGCACAGAGAGGAGCAAGATCATGGAAACGACGAAGGCAGAAGGCGTAATCCGCGAAGTGGCGGGCGACGCGCAGGGCGTGGCCGGCGAAATGCTCGGCGACGCCGGCATGCAGTTGTCCGGCAAGGCAAAGGCGCTGTGCGGCAAATCACAACAGCTCGTGGCCGACGCAGCGGTCGTCGCGCGCGAGGCGATCGCTGATAACCCGCTGGCGGTGCTGGGCGCCGCGGTCGGCATCGGCTTCGCACTGGGCGCGTTGTGGGCCTGGAACCGCGAGTGAGTGAATGACGCTTCACCCTGCTTTCTGACAGCGTCCTTCGCAGGAGGGTGGCCATGTCGATTCACTCGAAGCTCGACCGCTGGCGCAATGTGTCGCAGTTCCTCGTTGCCCGTCTGTCCGACTACGGCCAGCTGTTCTCGATCGAACTGGCCGAGACGCGCGCACGCGTAATCCGCGAGATCATCGCGCTCGTCGTGCTCGCGGTCAGCGGGCTCTTCACACTGTCATTCTTCTGCTTCGCGCTGATTGCGTCGGCGTGGAATACGCCCTACTTCCTCGCGGTGGTGTGGGGTATCGCGGTGGTCTGGTTGATCGCATCGGTCGCGGCGCTGCTGATATGTCGCACGCAACGGCCGGGGCAGTCGTTCGGCGTGTTGAAAGACGAACTGCGAGCCGATCTCGAAACGGTCAAGGAGGCACTCAAATGAACCATCGCGCCCGATTGCGGCAAGAACTCGAAGCGGCCGTGCTCACCCGCATGGAGTTGACGCGCACACAACTGCTTGCGGCCAACGTCGGCTTGCGGATGGGCGAGCACACGTTCAGGCCGCGCGAGAACGTGTTGACGCTATCGAATATCAGCCGCGCGCTGATCGCGGCGCCGAACGTCACGTTGCTCGGCTCCATCTTGCTCGGCTCGTTGCTGCTCGGGCCGAAGCGTATCGTGCCCATCGTGCTGCGTACGGGTCTGACCGGTTGGGTTGCGCGCAATGTCAGAGCTTTCGTCGCGCATTAGTGAGCCACCACGGGCAGCAAAGTCTGCATCGCACCGCGTACCTTTTCCAAAGCGGCGTTACGCTTCGGGCGCGGCCCGGTCTGCCGCAATGATTTTGCGGCCATACTCCACTGCCGCTTCGCGCGCTTCGGCCGGCGTCGCGTAAGGTCCGATCTGCGGCGCGCCGCCGAACGGGAACAGGATCCTCCACGCGACGCCAACAAATACGAGCGCATGGCCGCATTCGGCCGCGCGTTGCCGAAGATCACTGGTCGCTTTTCTTTGGAATCCTGGCGCCTGACTTGCGTGCCTGATTCAATGCGATCGCCACCGCCTGCTTTTTCGGTTTGCCATGTTTCGTTTCTGTCTTGATGTTTCTGGATATGGTTTCCCTGGACGTTCCTCTCTTCAGTGGCATGACGTTCTCCTTTGACACTGCGGTCCTGATTGAGACGACGGGCATAGCGCAGCCCTCGCCCTCATAACTGTCAGCATGACGCGTTCCCGCAATCGTATCGAGACGGGTATTGCACTTGCTGCGTCACTGGGATAACCCGGACTTGCAGGAATGCGCGTCTGCGACGCGTGGTATCCAGTTGGAGTACCTGCGTCAGGAATCCGGATGGCCGCGGGTAACCGAACGTTGTCAATCCCGCTGCTTGCCTGGAGTAAAGCAAAATTACACGCGAGCGAGCGCGGGAAAAACCGTTGAATGAGATTCGACGTCAACCGCAGTCCGCGGCATCAAGAATGCGCGCGCTATCCAGATCACGTGTAGAAGCGTACATACGCGGCGAGTTGACTCTGCGGATGATGGAAGATCTACATGCCTCACGGCAAGCTTTGCAAAAAGAGCGCGTCGCGGGGTAAGCACCCTCAGAGGCAAGGAACAACCTCAAAGGAAAACCGCATGCGCCTGTCGATTCTGATCAATTGTTCCGATCCTACCGTCAGCCACGAGTACGCCGTGTTGTGGCTCGATATCGTCAAGCAAGCGTGGTCGCGGCAGCAACGCCCGATCCCGTCAATGAGCGCTTGCAGCGAGCAACGCCCGCATCTATCGCCCCGTGCGTGGTTGTCGAAGCGGCCGGCCCTGCGACGCGGACGTAAAAAGACGCTGTTGCGATGGGCGAGCTGGAGCGCGGACAATCGCGCACAAATCTCCGGTTTCGCGGACGAGAAAAAAGCGCAACCGCGGGCCAGGGTCGCAAGTTCCGCTTCTATAATCGATGACGTCGATCTGGTCCGCCGTGCAAGGCGAACTCCATCTCGTTGCCCGGTTACGCTGCGCGAGAAGTTGATGCTGTCGGGGAAAACGACGGCGCTCGATGCGCTCGTCCTGGACCGGCGGCTGTGTTTCGTTGCAGCGCAGCACCCCAGTTGAGCTTATTCTGCGAGGTTTAAATGGAAGTCCCTGTTACTGAAGAGCAAATCAGAACGCTTGCGTTTTTCCTCTGGGAAAAGGACGGCAGTCCGGAAGGGCGATCGGAGGAATACTGGGAGAAAGCACGGCAGCAGCTAACTGCCGATAGAGGCGCTGACGCGACGACGGACGAAACGTCGGGACAATCTGGCCAGTCGCAGGAGCAGTCGCAGTCCTGATGACGCGCGCTGAAGACGGCCTCTCTCAATTCGTGTGGTGCTCCCGCCAACGACACCGTCGCGAAAACACGCCTACATGCGCGGTCGTAGGGCGGTCGCCATCGTGCTGCTTTTTTCGTCGGCCGCCGGGAAATGTCCAAACGCGCTTCGCGCCTCGCAAGGAAAAGGACATTATTCCCGCCTTGGTCAATACCCATCGCCGCAGTGCCTCATCGGTTTGCTCCATATCGCCAGACAATTCGCAGTTTCTTAAACGACGCTACCAGCCGTTGGCCGCCTGGGTGATATCGCCGAAGACTCAGTGGTGCGGGAGTCCTCCCTCGGTCGCCGGGCTCACGGCGAAAACGGAATGAATCACGGAAGTGAGGACGAACCCGGTTTCACAGAGTCCCTTCTTCTTGCCAAGCCCGCGAAGCCCGGCGAGCGCGGCAGTCCGAACGATGCCGCATCTGCGGCTAGCCGTGTACCGCCGGCTCCTGCTTTTCCGCTCCAGGTCGTAGGCGACAGTGCGAGGCCATGGCCGGGCTCCATTTTCGCCTCGCGGTTGTGCCTGCGGCTGCTTGATAACGAGGCGCGGGACGCGGCGCCGTATACGGTAGTGGCACGCGGATTGCGCGTTTCACATATGTAACACCATATCAACTTGCGCCATGTCCACTGTGCTGCTGGTCGATGACGAGTTGGAGAATCTTTGGGCTCTTCAACTTGCGCTGGAAAGCGAAGGGCATCATGTCCTTCTTGCGGAAAGCGCCCGTGATGCGCTGGGCAAACTCGTCCGCGAACCTGCAAACCTCATCGTCACTGACCTGGAGATGCCTGAGATGGATGGCGCGGAACTGTGTAAAAGGGTGCGGTGCCAGCCCGCCTTCGCCCAGTTACCGATTGTCCTGTTGTCGGCGGCGCCTGAACCAGCGGATACGCCACCGTGGTGGTCAATGTACTTCCGCAAGCCGGTTGACCTGTCTTCGCTGATGCGGGCGCTCGACTCCTTCCTTGCTGAGCGGCTGACCATGACATTCATCACACTAGCCTGCTCGGCCCCGCCCGCCTCGCGCTGGCAGCCAGTTGACCCTCGATGCTGGCCATAGGGTAAGGGAGTGTGGCGGAATAACCTCATCGATATTCGTAACAGCGGCCTGCCGGGTTGGACAAGCTTGCCGCGTGCGAACCTGACTTTGCGGTAGCGGACAGTTTGCTCAGGAGCTTGCCGGTGAACTGGCGCGCCCCACAGCGCGAGCGCGATCTGGTTACTCGCCCGCGCCTTGTCGCTGACGTTATGCGCTTACGCCACCGCATTGGGTCGCGGTGGCATAGCGCTAGAGCGCCAGGCTAGCCGTCCGCTTGGGTCGGCTTACCCGGTAGTGTGTTTCAATGCTCGCTCGGCCGGAAAGCGGGGTCACTTTCCACCACCTCCTGGGTCGCCGACCAGTACGGCTGCCGGTTGTAGTAGCTGTACGTCGACTCTCCCCACTTCGCATCTGCCATCGTCGGCCAGTGGTCCTTGTCGAAGCCCGGGTCGTCCTTGAGGCGTTGCGCCGTAATGTCGACCAGGAAGCACTTCTCGTCTGTATCGAGAGTCAGCGCACTCCACGGGATGGCGTGCAGATTTGATCCCATCCCGAGGAAACCTCCCTCAGACAACACGGCATAGGCAATACGTCCGCTTCTGACGTCCAGCATGATGTCTGAAATCTTTCCCACGTGTTCGCCGTCCGAGGACATCACCTTGTTTCCATCAAGCGTTGCTGCGGCCATGATGTCCGGCCCCGGCCCTTCGCCCATCCCACCACCGGCGATATTCGCTCCGCCGCGAGCGCCACCTTGCGGATTAATTGAGCCCATGATTTACCTCCATCGAAAATGGTGCTCCAGTGACGCGCAAGCGGCGTACCCGAACCGTCGGCGGCAGACGTGCGGCCATGCCAGAACTTCGAGGGGGCGGTCTTGCTATCTTGAAAGCGAGCAACCCAGACGTTTCCCGGACCTCGCGCTGAGGGCGATTGCGCCATGGACGGGATGGGTCTTACGTCGGGTCGGCGATGAGCCGGTCGTTGTGCGGCTTGTCTGGCAATGCCACTCCATGTGCGCGAATCGCCGCAATCAGCTCCGATGGCGTTATCTCGTAACGGACTTCGCGATGTATGCCCGGCCTGCGTTCGTCGATTTCTGTCAGCATCACGGCTTTTCCATCCGCAGACGATTCCAGGCGCAGAACGCGCACGGGGCTACCCGCTGCGCCGCATTCGGTTATCAGCGTCATCGCGCCCGAGGCGCCTCTTGCTTGCATGGTGATTCTCCCCGTCATTTTCGATGCGCCGATTTTGCTGGCTGTCGCGGCCTAGCCTGGAAATTTGCGCGTGAGCCTGCTGGTTCGAGGAGGCGCGCTTCAATTGTTACCGCGCCAGGGTGACCACGTTGGAGGCCCGTTTGGGTGGCGTTTCCCCGAATGTATAGGTCGACCGGCCCCGCTGTTTTGATGTGTACATGGCAGCGTCCGCGACGTCCAGTAGTTCCTCGATGGATTCGACCCGGTCCGGATACGTCGCGATGCCGACGCTGACACTGATTGGGAACCGGCTTCCGAATTCCCTCTCTCCTGCCTCACGGAGGTACGTTATCAGCCGCATGGCCAACTCGCAAAGCTGCCCGTCGTCACCGCAGTCTGCTGCGAGCAGCACGAATTCGTCCCCGCCTACGCGGGCCAGCACATCCTCTTGCCTCGTCGTTGAGCGAAGTGATTCGGCAATCCTGCCCAGGAGCTTATAAGGACTGCGATGCGTGCGATGGCCTGCAGATTGGTGCGCGGCGTCCGGCGACAGCGCCATGCACAGTGCGCGCCATATCATGCCGTCTGTCACCTAATCCTGCAGGTGCTGCAGAACGTCCGCGAGGTCCTCAAGCGACAGTGGCTTGGTGAGATGGCGATCAAATATCCGTTCGTCGCTCTGGCATCTGCTTGCGACATCGGTGTGTCCCGTCAATGCCACCAGCTTCGTCAGCGAGCACTGCGCCTGCAGACGGAGCAGTTGCGCAAGCTCGAGGCCGTCCATGCCGGGCATCGTGACATCAATCAGGGCAACGTCCGGGATAAATGACTCGACTAGCCGAAGCGCGTCGGGCCCGCTCTGTGCCCGCTGCACTTCGTGCCCTTCCAGTTCCAGCAACGTGCCCAGTGCCTCCGTGGCGTCCGCGCTGTCGTCTACAAGGAGGATGCGCATCGGCGCCATCGTGTGCCTCGCGGTTATGGCCGCCGCGGCCGTGCTTTCGCAGACAATGGGGAGTTGCAGGGTGACTTCCGTCCCCTTGCCTTCTCCAGCGCTCGTAATTGTGACGGTGCCGTTATGGGCCGTCACCAGATGCTTCACGACGGCCAGTCCAATTCCGAGCCCGCCTTCCGCGTGCCGGCGTGCAGAAGGCGATTGGGCAAACATGTCGAACACGTGCGGCAGCAGTGAAGCTGAAATGCCCGCGCCGTTGTCCTTCACCTTGATGAGCGCGGTGTGGGGCGAGGCATCGTGTACCGACCCGTTGCCGAGGTCCGGCGCCTCTACCAGCAAAGTAATCTCGCCGTCGGGCGGCGTGTATTTCACCGCATTCAACAGCAGATTCGACACGACCTGCGTGAGGCGGGCGGGGTCCGCGTGAACGGTCACCGGATACGGCGGAACGGTGACATGCAGCCGGTGCAGGCCGTTGTTGACGTCGGCCTTCAGTGCCGTTACCGCGTCCGCCACGATGTCCTGCAGTAACCCGTATGACGGACGCACGGAAAGTTTGCCGTGCTTGATCCGGGACGCGTCGAGGAGATCGCTGACGAGCCGTTTCAGTATCCTCATCTGCCGGTCGGCGATGCCCAGCGCGGACAGTACGGCGGGATTGTCGGTAGCCAGCTTGCGCGCCGCCGTCAGGGCACTGTCGATCGGGGCGATGGGATTGCGTAGTTCATGGCTCAGGGTCGCAATGAAGTCGTCCTTGCGCGCTTCAGCCAGGGCCAGCGCATTCCTTGCGGCTTCCGCTTCGGCCGCACGGGCTTCCGCGTCAGCTTTCGCCCGGGTCATGGTGAGCGCTGCGCAGGTGAAGTTCGCGAGGCTGGACAGGATTCTACGGTCCTCGGCGTCAAAAAGGTGCTGCCTGTCGTGAGACATCACCCACAGGGTGCCCCACGGTTCAGGTTCGCCAGGAATCGGCACAACCAGTTCTTCGACAATCGTGGGGACAACGTGTTCCAGGCAGGTGAAGTGGTTTTGGGGAAACGAGAATAGTTGTCCCGCAGCCAGTTCGAGCGTAACGCCGCTCGGGCTATCGTCAACCGGAGTTACGGTTTCAACGGCGACGACGCATTCACCGGAAACGGCGACCCAGCGGAAGACGGGGGTTCCACCAGCGTCGCGTTCCAGCAGGCCGATGCCCGCGCTGCCCGCCTCGCACAGACCGAGTGCCATGTCCGAAAGTGTCTGCAGCACGGCGCCATCCGGGGACGTCAGCGCCTGCGCCAGGCGATGCATCGACTCGCTTTCAGCAGCAAAATCGGGTGGTCGATGAGGGCGCATGCCAAGCGCCGGCGTGACCAAGGTGCCTGCTCGCCGTGCGCGCTCCGCTGCGGATGGCGTACGTAATCCAGTCATCTGGCCTCCAGGCGGTAATTTGTATCGTGGGCGCAGGAAAAAATTGCCTTGGATAAACTGTAGTCTCTGCAACACGAAGACCATGCGGCGGCACGAGCGCCCGCCACGCTGCCCGGAGCAGCCTGGGTACGCCTACTGCTGCAGCATACCCTTTCGGGGCAAAGCGTGAAACGGCGGTATCCTGGCGACGAGACTTCTCGTCGATGACGCCCGAAGGCGCACGCGTAACGGGCGTATGCACACGAGCGCCCTCTCCACGCTTCCGATGACACTTCATGCATGGACGTCTCCGCCTAAGCCGGTGCGCGGTTAGCCCGTCCTGACTTCAATGCGTCGCGGCCGCGCTTCGTCCCGACGGGGAATCGTCAGCTTCAGCACCCCATCCTGCAGGATCGCATCGATCTTCGACGTGTCGAAATCGGGGCTCAGTGAGAACTCCCGTGCAAAGTGGGGCTGACGGATCTCCGCATGCTGCGGTCGCAGACCGGCGGGCGTCGGCACGACCGCTTCGGCCTCAATAAACAGATTGCCGTCGTGCACCTTCACGTCGAGCTTGTCCTTGGTGACGCCTGGCAGGTCCGCCCACAGCGTGATGCCCTGGCTGTCCTCGAACACGTCGACGGCCGGTGTGAGTGTGATCCGTCGGACCGGCTGCTCGCCCTCGCGGCGGGCCACCGCGCCCTGTTCGCGCTCGGCAATCTGGGTCTTGTCGTTCATGGCTTGCTCCTTCAAGGACGGAAATTACTGGACTGTGATCGCGCGGGGCTTTGACGACTCGCGCTTCCCCACGCTGATCGACAGGCAGCCGTTGGTGTAGCGCGCCTGCACCTTGTCGGGGTCAGCATTCTGCGGCAGCTCGATCACGCGCCGGAAACTGCCGGTGAAGCGCTCCTGTGCATAGGTCCGGGTGTCGTCGCGGGTTTTGTCATCGTTCCCCGCCTGGGCAAGCTTGCGCTCGCCGCTGATCGTCAGCAGACCCTTGTCAATGGAGACGTCGAGTGCCGCCGGATCGACGCCGGGGGCGAACACCACGATCTCGACCGAGTCGTCAGTCGTGCCGATGTTGACATGCGGGAAGGCGCCGAGGCGCCCGGCGCGGATGCTGGACGGGAAGCCGCCGAAGAGCTGCCCCATCTGCCGCTGCAGACGGTCGAACTCGCTGAAGAGGTCGGTTCCGAAGTAGAGATCACTCATGGTCGTATCCTCCGTGAATGCAACAGGGAGGCGAACGGGCCTACGCGCTCCAGTCCGCCTGCCGTGCTGCCGGCAAACAAATCGAAACACGCAGCGCGCCAGTGTAACCGGCACGTCTGACTGAGCGAATTCAAAGATAGAACCTACGGTGAAAATTTCAAGGGGCGGTGGTGAAATTCCAGTCTTGAAAATCGCCTGCCGAATCCTATTATCGCGCTGCATTGCAACGGCAAGCGGAGGACACCATGGAATTCGATTCGGACTGGCTCACACGGGGCAGGCACCGCGTCCGGCTGCGCTCGACCCGAGGCTTTCCGACAGAGTTGATGCGCAGCGTGGCGGAGGTCGTGAGGCTCGCGATCGACAACAACATGAGCGCCCGCGCGCGGCTGGTCGAGATCGTCTTCCAGCACGAACAAACCTACGATCGCCGTGGGTACGACACTTACCGAAGACCGCGTTTGTGCGCCGCAACTGGAAGCGGCGATCGCGGTGGTGCTCGGCCTGCTGCCGGAGCAGGTGAACATCACGGTCACAATCGTGAGCCAGGAGGAAGTTGACCTGCACTTCGGTGTGTATGAGCGGATGCTGGCCGAGAAGCTCGGCGTGGTGCCACCGATCCAGTGATCCTTCGGGCGAACGCTTCGGTCCGGAGTGAGGGCACGGTGACCGGCAACCCGAAGGCCTGCCTCGCGCCAGATCGGAACGCCCCCCGATCATCGGTCGGGACGGGGACGGGATAACGAACAGGTAGCCTCACCATGAAAAACATATCAGGTGCACGGCTTGCGGCATCCGTGCTGATTGCCGGTTCATGCCCTGCCATTGCGGTACCCGCCGGACCGCCCCTGAAAACGTCGCCGCTGCAGCAGGACATCTGGATCGGCGGCACGATACAGCAAGGCAACGGGCAATACGCGCCGGGTGACTACACGACCCTTCTGCTGGACCACCCGGCGGCGTCGCCCTGCAACGACAAGGTCGTGACCGACATCCTGCTCGGCAGGGCGGCGCAACGGACCCGAAGCTCCTGCTACCTTATTTGGGACAGCATGTCGCCGTCAGGGGGCGCGTCATCTGTCCGGAGTCCGGAATCCGGTTTACACCGACGCCGCACTACGTGTTTCCGGTCTACTGACTGGCGGCAGGCGCGGGACGGCCAGACCGGTCAGCCGATTCGCCATACATGGTGATGGGAGGCACGGCAATCCAGACGGTTGCCCTGCAGGGGGCGAATAGTGACATGCCAGGCACCTTTCGCGCGATGGTCGACCGCGACATATACGACAGCATCAACGGCACCTGCAGGTTGATCCCCAGGGGCAGCCGGATCATCGGGGTCACGAGCAACGACGTCGCCGTGGGTCAGGAACGCATGCTGATCGCAGCGACCCGCATGATTTTCCCGAACGGCGTGAGCCTGCGACTGGATGGATTGAGCGGCGCCGACCCCAACGGCGAAGCCGGCGTCAGCGCAGACGTCAACAACCACTTCTTCAGGATCTTTGGTTCGACCTTCCTGATCGCTGGCGTTGCCGCGTGGATCGGACACAACCAGGCTCAATCCACCGGGACGACGATCAACATCAACGGCGGAACATCCGATACGTTGACGTCGGCGGCAGCGCAGTCGCTGTCGCAAACCACGCAGACCATTCTCCAGCGCAACATGAACATCCAGCCGATGCTAAGACTGGAACCCGGCCAGCGCATCACCATGGTCACGCGGCGCGATATGAAATTGCCTCCTACCCTCGTCGACGGAAGTTGCCTGCAGTGAACCCTCATCGCAATCCGCTGCTGCATTCGCCCTTTTCGCGTCGCGAGAGACGTTGCACTCGCTCGCGTCTGTCACGGCCACAATCGATCTACCGTGGAACGCAGATCGAACGTCCTTCATGCGATCCAGCAGCCGAATGGAGCAGCGCTGCGTGCCTGATTCCTACCGGTCTATCAAGCGAGCGTCAGGTGATCGGTCATGTCGAAAACTTTGCATCAGGCCGAATTGCCGTCTTCGTTGGCGAAACTGTGCTTGCCCGGTCTTCGGCCAGTCCGGCCGTTCGAGCACCCATCTATTTCACACTCTTTGAACGACCGGTTTCAGAGAAATCGAACAGACGCTATCGACCCATTAGAGACACTCGGCTTACTCGATAGCTGCCATTCGGGCATCAAGCCGAGCGGGGCGCACTGGTATCAAGAGACCGAGAGTGGCCGCCGACAAGTACCGCGCTTCCCGTCGACCCACTGAATCTCAGTACCTCATCCCTTCCAGCTCGCGCACCTCAAAAAATTACCGGCACCCAGACTTGTTACACAAGTTACACGTACCTTCCTGATCGTATAATCGGCCGACGATTTGCTCAGAGCCGGGGACAGAAGGGACAGAATGCACACGCACTACGATAATCTAAAGGTAGCGCAATGCGCCACTGGCCGTCATCAAGGCGGCATATCGGGCACTCAGCCAACAATATCATCCCGACAAAAACGATCATCCCGACGCCGCGCGGATTATGATAATCCTGAACGATGCGTGGGCAGTCCTCGGCGACGATAAAGCGCGTGCGGCATACGACAGCAAGCTAGCTGCCGAGGAAGCGCTGATGAGAGACAACAGCGCATCAATGGGACAACGTCGTTCGGAAGCTCCTGGTCAGCTTGACCGCACAGCACAAGAGCGCCCCGCGCGAGAGGAACCTGCATCCCGTCAACAAACAGAGAACGCAGCGCGCCATCGTGCGGAGGAACCGAGTGCGACGCCCGAAAGGCCTGCTCCACGACCGTCCGAGCATAAACGGGAGGCCGATGCCTTTGTAAATGGAGTGGCACGGGCTTGCGTGGTAATAGCGGTCGGCGGCTTGATAGCAGCGGTGGCGCTTATGAAGTTCTATATCGGACTGCGGATCAGCAGACAAGCGAAACATCCGCCGCGACGCGGCCAGCTTCAGAAGTAGCCTTCGCCATCAACCGGATCAGCAAGCGACGATCGCGCCCTGCATCTATGAAGAGTGGCGAGGATGTCATCCATCGCGCGTCTGCTTCACACGGCTTCATCTAGCAGCGGGTAGTCGTTGTAGCCGGTTTCGTCGTCCGCATAGATGGTTTCCGGATTGACCGTATTGAGCGGCGCACCGCGTCGAAAGCGCTCCACCAGATCAGGGTTGGCGATAAAAGGACGCCCAAACGCCGCCGCGTCTGCATCGCCGCGTTTGATGGCCAGTTCCGCACTCTCCCGTGTCAGTCCCTCGTTGAGGATGTAGGTCCCCTTGAAGATACGTCGCACGTCACGGCCGATGCGATCGTCGCCACGATCCAGTGCCTCGCGCGCAAAAATGAAAGCGATGTTGCGCGTGTTGAGTTGCTCGGCGACATAGGTGAACAGCGCGCGCGGATGCGAATCGCGCATCGAATATGAACTCGACATCAGGTTCAGATGCACGCCAATGCGGTCCGCGGGCCAAACCGTGAGCAACGCATCGACTGCCTCGAGCAGGAAGCGCGCACGGTTCTCGATCGGGCCACCGTAACGGTCGGTTCGCAGGTTCGATCCGTCGTGCAGAAACTGATCGAACAGGTAACCATTTGCCGCGTGAAGCTCGACACCGTCAAAACCCGCGCGTTGTGCGTTTGCGGCGCCGACCCGGAAATCTTCGACGATGCCGGAAATTTCTTCGGTCTCCAGCGCACGCGGTACGGTGTATGGGCGCTGAGGCCGCACGCGGGTGACATGGCCTTCCGGCGGAATCGCACTTGGAGCGACCGGAGGTTGGCCGTCATGGTAGATCGGATCGGAAACTCGCCCGACGTGCCACAACTGGGAGACGATCAGACCACCCACATCATGTACCGCTGAGGTCACCTCTTTCCAGCCGGCAATCTGCTTCTCCGTCCAGATGCCCGGCGTGTTGGGATAGCCAACGCCCTGAGGCGTGACGGAAGTGGCTTCGGTAATAAGGAGTCCTGCGCTTGCACGAAGCGCGTAGTGGTGCGCGTTGAGGACGCCTGGACTGCGCTCGGCGAACGCGCGCATGCGGGTGAGCGGTGCCATGACAATGCGGTTCGATAACTTCAGCGCGCCAATCTGGATGGGATCGAAGAGTGTGGACATCTGCGGGCTTCTCATTTCGGTGTTGAGGGTAGCAAGAACGGCTGCTCCGTTTCGCTGACTATGGAACGTGGCACGCCATACGTTTATCGTCACAACATCATTTGATGTAACAATAATCGTTACAACATAAACCATCGAGACCATTGACACAAGTCTCCTGTCATGAACAGGCGTCGTCGACGAGACGCGTATGGCACGGGCGGGGCGGCTGCGGCGCCCATGTGTGTAGCGTGAAAACGTCCGTCTCCTAAGGCGGGGAATGCGCTTTGTCACCGGATTCATCGAATGTGTCAGAATTGACTACCCATGATGTAACGAATATAGTTACAACTAAATTGACTAACGCAGGCTTTCCATGAGCGCCAACAGCCGCTTGACCGTGGCGACCCACATCCTGGCGTGGATGGCGCTCGTCGCACGGCGCAGTCCTGACCCGGTCACGTCCGATCGGATCGCTGCGAGTGTCAACACCAATCCGGTGGTGATTCGTCGTACGCTTGGGTTGCTTGCAAAAGGCGGGCTTGTCGAGAGCTATCGCGGTGTCAACGCGGGATGGCGTCTGGCGAAGAGTGCGGACGCAATCAGTTTGCTCGACGTCTTTAACGCACTTGAAGAGGGTGCGCGTTTCGCGCTGCACCCTTCGAAACCCAGCCAGGCGTGCCCCGTCGGTCGAGGCATCGGGGCGACGCTGAGCCACGTCTATGATTCGATCGACGATGGCGTTCGAAAGACGCTTGCCGCCACGACGATCGAAGCGGTACTCACAGACACTCTTTCATCGCAACCATCGAAAAAGCGCGGCTGAATTCGAGTTGGTTATCGGGGCACATTGGCCCCAAAGGAGTGAGAGAACGTATCGCCGCCAAATGGGCGACGATACGGGCTGCCGGTCAATTGTGACTGCCGAAACTTTCAAGTCGTGCCACTTACGGCCCTTTGCTCGCTGTGACCGATTGGTTCAATTTGTAGTGACTTAGACATCGTCTTGAACTCGCGGCTCGTTCCATGGCGATGATGGCTACGCTTTGGCGCGCCTGCGCGCCGTTCGCGTAACCGCTGACTTTTGAAAAGCTGCGCATTGTTCGGTGACGCTCTGCAGATGATCCGGACCCGCCGTGATCGCGCCAAGCAACGTCATCACGACAAAATCGGTCAGCTTTGGTACTGCCACTTTGGTGTCCGCGCGCGGCGCGCGGTTCGCCAGGATCAGTGTGGCGAGACCATGCTCCATACTCCACGCGGCATGGGTCACGAGCTTGAGATCGGAGTGGGCCCAACCACTCTCGATAGCCAGCGCCTCGATCGTCTCGGAAAACAACCCAAAAGACCTGTTACTTTCCTCGGCGAGTTCTGGGTACGCTTGATGCGCCACGATGCGGGGCCCGATCATCAGACTGAACAGCCCATTGTGGCGCTGCGCGAACTCAACATACACCCGCATCATCCGGTACGCTTTGGCAAGCGCCGTATCCTCGCTGTCACGGATCGCAACGCGCAGCGCAGCGAGGTCGCGATAACCGCTGGCCGCGATCGTGGCCAGCAGTTCGTCGATACCCGAAAAATGTCGCGAGGGTGCGGCTTCTGACACGCCCACCATGCGTGCGAGGTAACGCAGGCTCAAGTCTTGTGCCGATACCTCCAGGAGCGCGGTGCGCCCTGCTTCGATGAGCGCGTTGCGCAGATTGCCATGGTGGTAATCCGCATTCTTCGGGATAGCTGACTTGGGACTCACGTGACCTTCGTTCGAGGAGCAAAACACGGGAATGATTATAAATTCTGCGTAGATAGACACGCAATATCGCCAACGCGCGATCGCCTCCTGACAATGTGCCGCACGCCGAACAGAAGAGCAACGACGCCAAGTGCCTGGACACAGGCCACCATGATGAATCCACTCGCATAGGTTCCAGTTGCGTCGCGAACATACCCGATCAGAAAGGGTGTAATGAAGCCAGCGACGTTGGCGAAGGAACTGATTAACGGCACGCCAACCACCAGCGACTTACCGCTGAGCAGGCCGACTGACATCTGCCAGAAGAGCGTTATACCAGCCCCCGTTCCCGCGAAGCCAAGAACAAGCAGGAAGAAAGTCGCGGCGGTACTACTGTGCCAAACAAAAACGAGCGCCGAGAGGCTTGCCGCAGTGAAGACCGACGCCAGCGCACAGAAGAGCTGGCGGCGATGCGGGGCGCCCCCGATGCTGCAGATGAGCACATTGCCCAGTGCCCCCAGAATGCAGGCGCCGGCAACTGCACGGCCAATCTCTTTATACCCGCCGAATCCCGCCTCACGAAGTATCGTCGGGGAGAAGAAAAACAGTGCAGCCGTGGCGGCAAGGAGGCAGAAGTAGGCGGCGCTCAGGATCCAGATGGCGGGGTTGAGTAACAGGGGACGCTCGTCTACGCCGATGTCGTCCATCGTTTCGGCATTCTGCCTGAGATCGTCCTCGATGAGCTTACGCTGTCGCGCCGAAAGCCACTTCGCGCTGCTGGGCAGATCCGGAAGTATCGCGAACGCAACGCACGCCAACACGATCGTAGGGATCGCCTGAGTGAAGAACATCCATCGCCAGCCATGAAAGCCGGCCAGTCCGTTCATGTGCTCGAGCACGAATCCCCCTGTCAAGCCAATCGTGACTGGCGAGAAGAGCGACCCCGAGTGGAAAATGCTGAAATTGCGGGTACGCCTTTTCCCCGGGAACCACGCATTGATGTACAACACGACGCCTGGGTAGAAACCGGCCTCGAACACACCGAGCAGGAACCTCAACGCGTAGAATGTCGGTGCGCTATTGACGAACGTCATCGCAACACTCGTCAGGCCCCAGCCGCCGGCGACTCCGGCAAGCACGGCGCGTGCACCGAACTTCTTCTGCAACATGGTCGTAGGCACGCCGAACAGCACATAGCCGACGAAGAACAGTCCGGCGCCCAACCCATATACCGTTTCGCTGAATCGCAGATCCACGACCATCTGCAACTTCGCAAAAGCAACGTTCGAACGACCGACCCACGCCAGCATCCATAAGCCAAACAGTATCGGCAGTATCCTCCATTGCGCCGAAGCGTAGGCCTTCCGCAGGAGGGCGTTGTCATCTGACGATAACCCGTCTGCACAGGCCTGTTTTACCACTTCCATTCTGTCCTCCGACGTCGCCTGTCATGAGCAATAGCCGCGACAGCGCTTGCGCACGGGCTACAGCCCGTTAGCGCGCCGCGACACTGGTTGCGTTTAGTTGGACCCTGCCTCCACAAGAACAGCGGCGTCGATCTCCTTCGCGGACGGTGGCGGCCCGCCGACCAGGATGCCTGTTTCGACCGCATTGCGGATTTCGACATCCGCCAGGCCCGCTTCGCGGAACACCTGCTCGTTGTGTTCGCCGCGAAACGCCGGTGCGCTGCGCATTCCGAGCTCGTCATCGGAAAAGCGCCATGGATAGCCGTGGATGAGATACGAGCCGCCGCGGCGATCCGGGATCTCGTGCACCGCACCCCACTGCTTCGCCCAATCGGTCTCGGCCAATTCCTTCAGCGCACGGATCTGGCCTATCGCGATCTTGGCCTCGTCGAGTTGCGCATCAAGCGTCCTGAGATCGCGGAACGAGAGCATCCACGTCTGGATTACCGCGTGCAGCGCCTTGTAGTTCTGCAGGCGGCGTTCAGCGGTGCTGAAGCGTGGATCCTGCACAAGGTCCATACGGCGCATGGCGCGCAAGTAATTCGGAAACGTGTTGCTGCCGATGATGCTTTGCGCCGCCACGAACTCTTCGCCACCGGGGCCAACGAAATGCGGGCCGTCGGCAGCACCGAGAATGCCCGGCTCGGCACCCGTATCGACACCCGCGAGGTCAAGGTGAGCGCGTTCGTTGATCGACAGCATCACGGCCGCCATCGCGACGTCGATGTATTGGCCGCGTCCCGTTACTTCACGTTTGCGCACCGCCGCCAGCACGGCGATGGTCGCCTGCAGGCCCGCATAGACGTCCGCGTGCGACAGGGGATCGGTCCACTTGGGGCCGTCGCCCGCGCTGTCGAAATGGCGCAATGTGTTGTGCGTGAATCCCGTTTCAGCCTGCACAGTCGGCGCGTAGGCCATGCGCGAGGCCCAGGGACCGCGCTGGCCGTATCCGGTGATCGATACGTAGACCAGCTTTGGATTGCGCCTCGCGAGCGTCTCGTAGTCGAGTCCAAACCCCTTGAGCGTGCCGGCCCGAAAATTCTCTACGACGATGTCCGCCTCGTCGCACAGGCGTAGCACAAGCTCGCGTGCGTGCGGCACGTTCAGATCGATGCTGACGTTGCGCTTGCCGCTATTCTGCTGCGCGTAGTAGCCGGACATGCCGTCGCGATTCGGAAACGCAGCTCGCGACACATCGGGCCGCGGCGGCTCGATCTTGATAACGTCGGCGCCGAGATCGGCCAGCGTGCGGGCACACAGCGGACCCGCCAGCACCCGCGAAAAATCGACTACCTTGAGTCCTTCGAGCGGTCCGGCCATGTCAATTCCCTTCGAAAGTGGCGGTACCTGGGCCGGCCTTATCGAAGGCCTCCAGTCCGCGCTTGAGATCCTGCGACGCCCAGATCGGCTTTTGCAGTTCGAACATCGCTTCGTCGGCGGCAGCGACCCCCTCGTTGACCGCGACCCGCACGAGCTGCTTGGTCGCGGCATGCGCGACGGTCGGCCCGGCCGCCAGTTCCTGCGCAACCGACAACGCGACTTCGTCGAGTTTGTCGTCGGGTACGACGAGATTGATCAGGCCCCAGCGTTCGAGCGTCGCCGCGTCGTAACGGCGGCCGAGCATCGCGAGCTCTTTCGCACGCGCCGGGCCGGCACGCATCACCTGACGCTGGATGCCACCGAGCAGCGGATGCAGGCCGAGTGCGACCTCGACCGATCCGATCTTGGCTGATGCGGCGACCACGCTGAAGTCGCAGGCGAGCGCCACTTCGAAGCCACCGCCGAGGCATGTACCGTTCACCGCGACGACGATCGGGATCGGTAGTGTCTCGAAGCCGCGAAGCACCTCGAGTGGATCCATCAGCGCCTTGCCTTGCGTGGCAATGCGATCCGGGAAAAGTGACACCTCAGCACCCGCCGAGAAGTGCCGCAGACCGCTGCGCAGCAGGATCGCGCGCGAGCCGCGTTTTACCGCATCGTCGAATTCATCGAGTAGCGCGCGATACAGCGTCGGACCCATCAGGTTATGCGGGCGACGGTTCATCGTAAGAACCGTCACATGTCCTTTGAGTTCCTTCAGAACAATTGCTTCGTCCATTCTTGCTCCATTTGGTCTGATTCAGACGTTTTTCAATCTGCATGTTAACATGCATAACATCTGAGTGAGGTATCGATACCAGCGTTTCCCCTGGCTGAAACAAGTAACAGCAAGAGAGGTTCGTTTCTCTGTCGTAGAAAATGCAATCAGACTACGACTGGAATCGAGGCGGGCTTCGAGTATTCGTACGTTGTAATGCAGTCTTTGATGCGATATAGGTAGTATGACGAGCTAAAACAGAACGTCACGATCGATGCGATATATGTTTGCCCATCAAGGCCTGAGGTTGATCCTGTCAGTGAGTGGAGGCACGAAAGTCACACTGATGGAATGCCGGCCGCTCCATCGTGAACAGCGCCCGCACTGTCATGCAGTGCGAGCGGCGGCCTCGGTAGTCTCCTGGGAGTGTCTCAGTCGTCGACACCCGCGACGACGCGCGCGTCCCTTTCCGCACCATCTCCCAGCACGGCCAACGCCTCCTGATAGGCCTCGCTCTGATAGGTGGCAAGAGCCTGCTCGAAACTCGGGAATTCGACCACGACGGTCCGCTCTTTCAGACCCGCTTCGAACGCAAAGACCTCGCCGCCTCGCACCAGGAACTTTCCGCCCGCCGCTTTTACCACCGTCGTCGCGAGGGGGCCGTACGCCGCGAGCTTGCTCGCGTCATGAATCGCCCGATACGCTGCCACCCAATATCCTTTGCTCATTTCGCGTCCTCAGTTGAAAAATCACGCCATCATAGTAACACCGTTAACATGAAGATCTACCAGGGTTATTCCTGGCCTCAAAAACGGATGCAAGAGATTAGATAACGGTGTTAACATCAAGCCGTTCGATGACTCGATGCCAACCGTTTCGCGGAGAACCTCATGCCGTACACGACTATCAATCCAGCTACGGGCGAACTGCTCGCCACCTACGACGACATATCCGACCCGTTGCTCGAAGCAAAGCTCGCTGCTGCGCATCGCGCATTTGAAACCGACTGGCGCCGCCGTCCGGTTAGTGATCGGGCACGCATTGTGTCGCGCGCCGCGGCGCTGCTGCGGGAAAAGGCTGTCGAATATGCCGGCTATCTGACGCTGGAAATGGGCAAACGCAGCGGTGAAGCACTCAAGGAAGTCGAATCGGCGGCCAGCATCCTCGACTACTACGCGAAGCACGCACAAACCTATCTCCAGCCCCGCCCGCTCGCAGAAGCGCCCGGCGCGGCCGTGCACGTCGAGCCGATCGGCGTGCTGCTCGGCATCGAGCCGTGGAATTTGCCGTACTACCAGATTGCGCGAGTGGCAGGGCCGCAGCTGATGGTGGGCAATGTGCTGCTGCTCAAACACGCCGAAAACGTGCCGCAATCGGCGTTGGCCTTCGCGCGACTGTTCGAGGAAGCGGGTGCGCCCGAAGGTGTATATACGAATCTGTTCATTTCGATCGAACAGGCCGGGCACGTCATCGACGACCCGCGCGTCCGGGGTGTGACGTTAACGGGTAGCGAACGCGCGGGCGCCGCCGTCGCTGAACGTGCCGGCCGGAATCTGAAGAAAGTCGTGCTCGAACTGGGCGGCAGCGATCCGTTCATCGTGCTCGAGGATGCGCCGCTCGACTGGGCGATCCAGAGCGCGGTCGCGGGCCGCATGACCAATGCAGGTCAGCTATGCGTCGCTTCCAAGCGCATCATCGTAGTTGGCAAGGCACGCGGCGACGCGTTTCTCGAAGGCTTCGCGCAGCGGGTGGCAGCGCTAAAGACTGGCGATCCGACCGATCCGGCGACCGCCGTCGCCCCGGTCGCGTCCGAGCGCGCGCTAAATCTGCTGCTTGAGCAGATCGATCGCGCGACTTCACACGGCGCGCGCATCGCGTGTGGCGGCAAGCGCGTCGAGCGCCCGGGCTTCTATTTGCGACCGACGGTTCTGACCGACATCACGCCACAAAATCCCGTCTTCGCCGAAGAACTGTTCGGCCCGGTCGCCGCGTTCCACGTTGTCGAGGACGAAGCCGCCGCGATTGCGCTCGCCAATGGCACGCCATACGGTCTCGGCGCGTCGGTGTTTACCGCGGATATCGAACGTGGCGAGCGGGTCGCCGCGCAGATCGACAGCGGCATGGTGTTCGTCAATCAGCCGTTCGCCACGGCGGCGGAACTGCCGTTCGGCGGCGTCAAGCGTTCAGGTTTTGGCCGGGAGCTTTCTCAACTGGGGTTCGACGAGTTCGTCAACAAGAAGCTGATCAAGGTTGCCCCCGTCGGGGCGGCACCGTTCGGCCCCGCGCGGGCCGCTTGAACGGGGTACCTGATGCTGCTCACATGGCGAACCGCGCGATCCTGGCGCCTCGCTCCTCTTTCCCTTTGACCGAACACCATGATGAACAAGACGATTATCAGTTGCGCGCTCACTGGAGGAGCCGACGATACCCCGCGGCTGAGCCCTGCAGTGCCCGTGACGCCCGAGCAAATCGCCAATGAGGCCATTGCTGCGTGTGAAGCCGGTGCGAGCATCGCCCACATTCATGTTCGTGACCCCAAAACTGGCATGCAAAGCACCGAGCTGTCGCATTACAGAGAAGTCGTTTCGCGTATCCGCGAAAGTGGGTGCCCGATATTGATCAATCTGACGACAGGCCCGGGCGCACGCTTCGTGCCCAGCGACGAAGACCCGAGCAGGGGAACCAAGTTGAGTACGATGATGATGCCTGAGGCCCGCGTCCGACATGTGCTCGAGTTGCGTCCAGAAATCTGCAGCCTGGACGTGGCGACCATGAACTTCGGCAATCACGCATTCGTCAACGTGCCCGACCATCTGATCAAAATGGCAACCTTGATCGAGGAAGCAGGCGTGAAGCCGGAAATCGAGGTATTCGATCTCGGGCACGTGCGCCTCGCGCGCCACCTGATCGAAACGCACGGGATTCTGCAGGCTCCGCTGTTTCAGTTGTGTCTTGGTGTGCCATGGGGAGCGGCCGCCGACACCGAAAGCCTTCTACAGATGAAACGTTATCTGCCCGAGAACGCCCGTTGGTCGGCGTTTGGTATCTCGCGCGCGCAATTTCCGATCGTGGCTCAAAGCGTGATTCTCGGCGGACATGTCCGCGTCGGCCTCGAGGACAATCTTTACCTCGCCAAAGGCGAACTGGCGCCAGGCAACGCAGCACTGGTTAAACGTGCAGTCAGTATCATCAAAAGCATCGGCGCGGACGTAGCAACGCCTGACGAAGCTCGCAGCATACTGGGCCTTCCCCGTCGCCAATAGAACGGGTTGAATAATGGGAGCCGATAGGTAGCGGGTCCGCCTTCCCTATGAACGCTGCGCTGCGAAGCAGCAATGGCTTTAACCGGTAGCCTGTCCCTGGGCTACCGATACCGCCGCCTCACTCATGTCAAGTTCATCCTTTCTCGCAAGAGACTTAGATGTTCTGACCAAAGAAACGCGGCATCTATCGATGCATGGAGACAAAAATGCCTTTGTGGAATATCTATCATCCGGTCGGCGCCTACACGGCAGAGGAGAAGCACGAGATGGCCAACCGGATCGCCGACATTTACATCATTCCTCGCTTCTACGTAGGCGTTCTGTTTCATGAACAGCCGAAAGATTCCTTCTTCATGGGGGGTGAGCCGCGAGACGACTTTGTCAGAATCAGATTGGACCAGTTCGCCAGACACATCGCCAAGGATCCAGAGTGGACGGCATCCTGGCTCCGCAAGGCGAACGCTGCGATTGCGCCATTTGTCCAGGATCGAGGCTATCACTACGAGTTGCATGTCGGCGAGACACCGCGAGAACTGTGGTTGATCGACAGCATTCGACCACCTCGGCCTGATACGGAAGCTGAGAAGAAGTGGAAGCGTGAAAACCGGGCGTCGCCATATGATCCGAGCGAAGGTTGAATCGCTCAGTTTCGTCTGAAGCAGCGTCGCCCACTGCAAGGACCGCGACACCCGCGCCGTCGGCGGACGTGCTGGACGTCGTCAGATCGAAGCACGGGTAGCGGCCCGCATCGAGGCGGGCGGGCGGCGACAGCGTGGCCGCCAATGCCACGCGCGCGGAATGCCCCTCGACGTTGATCGCCGCGGGCAGTGCTGCCCGGAAAGCTACGCAGCGAGTTGCCGTCCGTTGCGAAAAGTGCTTGGCATCGGGTCGCGCCCCCAGGGGCACGAGTAACACCGTAACTCGAAGGAGAAACCACATGAAGGCCCTGATCATTGAACACAACGGCGAGCCATCAGAGGTCGTCCATTGGCGTGATTTGTCCGAGCCCACGCCGGGGCCAGCTGAAGTCCGCGTGAGGATGCTGCTGGCGCCCGTGCACCCGTCCGACTTGCACGTCATCCGTGGACGTTTCGCCCGTCAGCGTCAGCCCGAACTGCCCGCCTCGCCCGGGTCCGAGGGCGTCGGAATCATCGACGCCGTCGGCAGCGACGTGCCGCGCACGCGGATCGGAGAGCGCGTCGTTTTGCTGGACGTGCCCGGAACCTGGAGAGAGCAAGTCATCAGTCCGGGCGTCCGCGCGATTCCTGTACCGGTGGCGATCTCCGACGAGGACGCCGCGCAGGCCCTGATCAACCCGATGACGGCATGGGCGATGACGATGTCGGAGCACCAGCTTGGACGCGGCGACTGGCTTGTCCAGAGCGCGGCCGGCTCGACTGTCGGTCGCCTCGTGCTGCAGATCGCGAAAGCGGAGGGGTTCCGCACCATCAACCTCGTACGCCGTGAAGAGCAAGTCGCCGAGATCCAGGATCTTGGCGGTGACGTCGTGCTATGTACCGCGGACGAACGCTGGCCCGAGCAGCTGAAGGAGGCCACCGGCAGCAATGGCATCGTGAGCGCGATCGACTGTGTCGCCGGCCGCACCGGCGCCACCCTTGCGCGTCAGCTGGCCCCGAACGGACGCCTGCTCGTCTACGGAGCCTTGTCGTCGCACCGTCAGACCGACCCGGCGGCCTTCGAGATGCCGATTTTCGCCCCGGCGCTTGTCTACTCGAGTGCCGAGGTGCGCGGCTGGCTCATCTTCTCGTGGCTCGCACGCAAGGGGGTGAATGAGGGCAGCCAGACGCTGCGTAGTCTGCTCGATCGCATGGCCGAGGGCACCTTGAAGCCGCCGGCAGCGCGTCGCTACCACGTCGACCACGCACACGAAGCCTTCACGGCCGCGGAGAGCGCCGCACACGACGCCAAACCGCTGTTGGCGTTCGCGGAGGGCTGAGCTTCGCCCGTGTCATCGTCGCAGGCGGCTTTGCGCCGCTCGGCGGCCGCGATTGGGGGGAGCGAATGAAGCTCGATCGAAGGTTGAAGTAAGACGGCATCAATCAGGCGCGACATTTGTTAGTTCTTCGCAGTACGTGTTTCAGGACAAGTCCGTGGTGTATGTAAAACGTGGGTAATCCGACGAAAACCGCGAACCGTTCCGGGGCAAGGCTGCGCGTCGCAAGCGCAGCGTGTTCAACCCTTAGCCTTAGGCAGCGATCAGGCGGCCCTCTTCGTCTGGACTGAGCACGACTGGTAGTTGAAGCTCAGGTCTACTGTGTCCACGCTCCACGCACTCAGGTCGATGCGCTGACCTCGAGGGAGCGCCTCCTTGACGAATGTGCCACGGCCGGTTTCGCCGCTCACCAAACCCATCTCCTGCAGCTCCGCATAAACACGCGTGGCCGTGACCAGAGCCAGGCCTTCGCGAACAGCAAGGTCGCGGTGCGTTGGCAGACGCGTCCCGGGACGCAGACGGCCCCCACGGATATCGGCGGCGAGACGGTCGACCAGTTGCTTGTAGCGCGGCTGAGCCATAGCCGAATGTATCCATGACAATTATTTGATTGTATTTATTATCGGCTCTAGCATGGCTCATCACAACCTCTCCACCCGCGCGAGGACGTCATGCACATCGCCATCCTGACCTTTGAGGGCTTTAACGAACTCGACTCGCTGATCGCGCTAAACATCGTCAACCGGGTCAAAAAGCCCGGCTGGCGGGTTTCGATCGCCAGCCCGTCAACGAGGGTGCGGTCGATGAACGGCGTGGCGCTGGAGGCGCAAGCGTCGCTGCAGGACGCATGCGAGGCCGACGCGGTGCTGGTCGGCAGCGGGATAAAGACCCGGGACGTCGTCGCCGATGCCGCGTTGATGTCGCAGCTAAGGCTCGACCCGACGCGCCACCTGCTCGGCGCGCAGTGCTCGGGCACGCTGATACTTGCGAAGCTGGGCCTGCTGGACGGCGTTCCGGCGTGTACTGACGTGACCACCAAACCGTGGGTCGAAGAAGCCGGCGTGGCGGTGCTCAACCAGCCGTTCGTGGCGAAGCAGAACGTCGCGACGGCAGGCGGGTGCCTGTCGTCGCAGTATCTGGCGGCCTGGTTCATCGCGCGTCTTGAGGGCGTCGAGGCTGCACGCAACGCGATTCAGCATGTCGCCCCAGTGGGAGAGAAGGAGACCTACGTGACGCGTGCAATAGCGAATATTTCGCCATTCATCTAAGGAAATACGGCACCTGAAAACTGCGCACCGAGTACCTGGACGACACGGTCCCCCCAACGGGAAAAACCCACAGTTCGAGGGGCCCGCCTGGCTAGGCAGCTTGCTGCCTTGCAACCCGGCGGATGGTCTGGGGAGGTTGGCCCAACGTCCTGACGAATGCTCTGCGCATCCTTTCGGTGTCGCCGAAACCGGTCTCCCTGGCGATCACTGTAAGTGAGAGCTCCCCAGCGTCGACGAGGCTGCGCGCGACATCGACGCGCAGCTTCTCCACTGCCTGCGCAGGAGACTGTCCGGTCTCAGTCTTGAAGATTCGGCTCAGTTGTCTTGGGCTCACGTGCGCGGCGTCAGCGATGACCTCCACGGAAAGAGCCAGGTGAAGGTTAGCTCTGGCGAAGGAAAGCACCTTCTGTATGCGGTCTGATCTGGGCTGAAGCTCCAGCAGCGCCGAGAACTGGGACTGGCCGCTGGTACGCCGGTGGTAGACCACCAGTTTCTTCGCCACGGCCTTCGCCACCTCCTCTCCATGGTCTTCTTCGACCATGGCCAGAGCCAGGTCGATGCAGGCGGTCATGCCAGCCGATGTCCACACGCCGCCGTCGTTCGTGAAGATTCGGTCCGGCAGAACCTTCACGTCCGGGTGTCGCCGCTGAAGCTCCTGAGCCGCGGACCAGTGGGTCGTTGCACGGCGGCCGTCGAGGACCCCTGCTTCCGCGAGGATGAACGCGCCGGTGCAGATGCTGCCCACTCGCCTGCAAGCCTGTTCGGCGCGCTTCAGGAATGACCTCATCCTCGGTGTGGAAGTCGGGACGGGGATGGAGCCGAGGACCAGCAGCGTATCGAACGCCGCGTTCCGGAACTTGCTCGAGTCCACCGTGGCGCCTGAGTAGCTTGGTACAGGCCCCCCGGCTTCGGACAGCCGGACTTGCCGATAGGACTCGTACCCGAGCTCCTTGTTCGCCAACTCGAATACGGCAATGACGGCGAGGTCGAGGATCTCGAACCCCGGGAAGAGCAACAAGGCAACGGTCTTCATAGGATGTCCCAAAATGCAGATATCGGTGATTTGAGCCAATCATAGTCCCACTCCCGCGCTGATGCAATTCCGGTGCATGTCCGGAAGCATTGGTTGTCCTAAAACATTGGATTTCCGTCTTTCAAGCCATCGTCCAAGGCCTCACGATAGGCATGTCGAAAGAGCGTCTATTTTCCAAGGAGATTTCACATGATCCAGAAGCAGTCCAAGGGCACCGCCGTGGTTACCGGGTGCCAGGCAAGGGGTATCGAATGAATAGTACGGCACTGGCCTGTACCGCTGCCCTTGGCCTCCTCCTGTTCGCTCTCGGACTCTCCATTTCTATCCTGCGCTCTCGCGTTGGCGTGCTGACTGGCTCCGCACCTGAGCCTGATCAGTTGCTAACCAAACTGGTTCGCGCTCACGGTAACACCGCCGAGTACGCTCCATTCTTCGCGGTGCTCTTTTTGTACCTCGGCTCTCAGCATCCCCATCACTGGCAACTCTGGTGCATGGTAGGCGCAACTGCCTGCCGCTTGCTCCTGGTGGTCGCGCTAGTTGCCTGGCAGACCATGTCGAAGCCCAATCCAGCCCGAGCTATCGGGGCCCTGGGAACGTACGCTTTCGGGGTGGCCCTCTGTGTTGCATTGCTCAACGGCCACTAGTCCTCTGGCCGCGTCGCGTGATTGGGTCCGCCGCTCAACGATCGGTAGCCGCGCTCAGCGCAAAGGGCGACGCGCCGACTCAAGCCATGCGCATTCAGCGCGAAATGAATCAACCTGAAGAGAAGAGGTACTGATGTCGAATCAGATCAACACTCGTCGTCGGCGCTTTTTGGGGACGGCAGTTGTCAGCGTTGGCGCGATGGAATCGGTCTTGAGCGGGATAGTGGACGCGCAAGTCGAGAAGTCGAGCCAATCTGCTGCAAGCGCGAATACCGCAGCGTCGAATAGTTCGTTCGGCACGATCAAGCAGATCGATGCCGGCGTTCTGAACGTCGGTTATGCCGAAGTCGGGCCGGTCAGCGGCCCGGCCGTGATCTTGCTCCATGGCTGGCCTTATGACATCCATAGCTTCGCCAACGTCGCGCCTCGGCTTGCGTCGGCGGGCTACCGGGTGATCGTCCCGTACCTGCGCGGCTATGGCACGACGCGGTTTCTTTCCCGCGATACGGTCCGCAATGGCCAGCAGTCGGTGCTCGCCGTCGACGTCATCGCGCTGATGGATGCGCTGAAGATTGAGACGGCCATCATCGGCGGTTTCGACTGGGGCGCGCGTTCGGCCAATGTCGTCGCGGCGTTGTGGCCGGAGCGCTGCAAGGCATTGGTCTCGGTGAGTGGTTATCTGATCGGTAACCAGGCGGGCAACAAGGCGCCCTTGCCACCGAAGGCGGAGCTCGCATGGTGGTATCAGTTCTACTTCGCGACGGAGCGGGGCAGGCAAGGCTATGAAGCGAATCGGCACGACTTCGCGAAGCTCATCTGGCAACTTGCGTCACCGAAATGGAACTTCGACGATGCGACGTTTGAACGATCCGCAAGTGCCTTGCAGAATCCGGACCACGTTGCGATCGTGATCGACAACTACCGCTGGCGATTGAGTCTCTCAAACGGGGAGCCGCAATACGATGCGCTGGAAGCGCGTCTTGCGGTCGGGCCGGTCATCGCTGTGCCGACGATTACCCTTGAAGGCGACGTGAACGGCGCTTCCCATCCGGAGCCAGAGGCGTATGCGAAGAAGTTCGTCGGCAAATACATGCACCGCAACATCGCGGGTGGGATCGGTCACAACCTGCCGCAGGAAGCTGCCAAGGCCTTTGCGGACGCAGTGATCGAAGTCGCAAGCTACTAAGCGTTCACGCGCCGCGCCTTAAGGACAGAAATCCAGCCGGCTTCTCGACCGACCGCGGTGGTGCCGGTCATTTGACCGACCCGGTTCCGCGCGAGCTGCCTGCGATGCTAACTGCTCACTCCACACATTTGATAAGGATTCCATGATGTATCTTCTGTTGAAGAGATATCTCACGTCCGTGCTTCTGCTTGGCAGCGTGTCCGCGCTGCACGCGGCCCATGCTGCCCCGCCGCAGGACCTGAAAGGAACGAACATCGTCCTTGTGCACGGGGCTTTCGCAGACGGATCGAGCTGGGAAAGGGTGATCCCGCTGCTCGAGGCGCGTGGTCTTCATGTGGTTTCAGTTCAGAATCCGCTCAGCTCGCTCGCGGATGATACGGCGGCAACGAGGCGCGCAATAGAACAGCAAACTGGTCCCGTTGTGCTCGTAGGGCATTCGTGGGGCGGCTTCGTGATCACGCAGGCTGGCGACGACGACAAAGTCAAGGCGCTCGTGTATGTAGCCGCTCTCGTTCCGGACAGCGGCGTATCGGTCAACGACATGATGAAAAACCAGCCGGCTCAGGCCTGGGCAGGCGAACTGAGGAAAGACTCTGCAAACTTCCTGACGTTGTCCACCAACGCGGTGATCAATGACTTCGCCCAGGATCTGCCGACGTCGCAAGCACGTGTCCTCGCGACGACGCAAGGACCGTGGTTCGCGGGCTGTCTGGACGACAGGGTGAGTATCGCTGCGTGGCACGCGAAGCCATCCTGGTTCGTGGTCGCCAACCAGGATCGCATGATCGATCCGCGTGCAGAGGAAGCAATGGCAAGGGAGATCGGCGCAACGACTATTCATGTCGATTCGAGTCACGTCGCAATGCTGAGTCATCCGAAGGCGGTTGCCGACGCGATCATCGCGGCGGCAAGCAAAGCGGTTGTGACGAAATAAGGAACGTGAGGCGGACGAGATAGTCAATAAATTGTGTCTTTTTAATTTATCGTTAAGATTACTAGGTTAGTGCAGGAGTTTGCATGTTAGATATTATCGATCCTCGTGCGCCGTCGCGTCGTCGTTTTATTGGTATGGCAACGGCGTCCCTTGCTGCGGCCTCACTGAGCCGGTACGCCTTTGCGGAACCGAGTCAATCCATTACTGAAGTTGCCCCAGCGGGGGGCGGCGACAAAACCACGATCCGTCCACTTCATGTGCATGTGCCGGAATCACAACTCGTCGATTTGCGCAGACGTATCAAGTCGACACGTTGGCCGGAACGCGAAACGGTCACGGATGCATCGCAAGGCGTTCAGCTTGCGACGATGCAAAAGCTCGCGCAGTATTGGTCGACAGATTACAACTGGCGTAAGGTCGAAGCGAGGTTGAATGCGCTGCCGCAATTCGTCACCGAGATCGATGGGCTCGACATTCATTTCATCCACGTTCGCTCGAAACATCGGAATGCGTTACCGGTCATCGTCACGCACGGATGGCCTGGCTCGATCATCGAGCAGTTGAAGATCATCGATCCGCTGACCAATCCAACGGTCCATGGTGGAAATGCCTCGGACGCTTTCGACGTAGTGATCCCTTCGTTGCCGGGCTACGGCTTCTCAGGCAAGCCGACTGCGACGGGCTGGGATCCTGCACGTATCGCTCGCGCGTGGATCGTCTTGATGAAGCGCCTTGGATACACGCGCTACGTGGCGCAAGGAGGTGACTGGGGCAATGCGGTCACGGAACAGATGGCGCTCATCGCACCGCCGGAACTGCTGGGCATTCATACCAACATGCCGGCCACCGTACCGGACGACATTGCCAATACACTGAAGTACGGAAACCCGCCGCCGGCCAGCCTCTCGCTGGATGAGAAGCACGCGTTCGATCAGCTCGACTACTTCTACAAGCACGGTCTCGGCTATGCGCAAGAGATGGCGAACCGTCCGCAGACGCTGTATGGGATCGAAGATTCGCCTATCGACCTCGCTGCATGGATGCTCGATCACGACGCCGCGAGTCAGGCGATGATTGCCCGCGTCTTTGACGGTCAGAGCGAGGGCCTGACGCGAGATGACGTGCTCGACAACGTCACGCTCTACTGGGTGACGAATACGGCCGTTTCGTCGGCACGGCTGTATTGGGAGAACAAGTTAAACTTTTTCGCACCGAAGCACGTTGCGATTCCCGTTGCCGTCAGCGTGTTTCCGGATGAAATCTACGCGGCGCCGCAGAGCTGGACGGAGCACGCTTATCAGAAGCTGATTCACTATAACCGGCTTCCGAAAGGCGGACACTTTGCGGCGTGGGAACAGCCGCAGGCGTTCGCGGAAGAAGTTCGCGTGAGTTTCCGGACGCTGCGCTGACCTCGAAGATGCGGATAACGCCGCTATGCGTCGTCCGCATCGTTCGATGATTCACAGTAGACGACCCTGCCCCCAGGGTACCCGCGATCTATTTGGTATTCTCTTCGAGCACATCAATGTGGCGTTCCTGGTAGGTCTCGTGGCGGCAGTCTCGGGCTGATCTCCGCAGTGGTGCTGACACTGCTTTCGAAATCAGTGTGGGTCGACGTGCTGCATCGGGCACACGCGCTAGTGTTCCTCGACAACCCCACGTTGGTTTCAGTGCCGCTCGCGTTCGGGGGCATCTGGATCTTCTCGATGCTAGATCTTCAGCAGCACGGCCGGATGATAGGACGGGCGACCTGTAGTCGATGGCATCACTCCGTTGAAGCCCAGTGGTCCAAGGTCAAGCTCTTCAACGAACGCCTCGATGATCCTGACCGGATTATCCTCGGCAACGAAGTCATCGAGGCATTCTGGAAGCAGAGTCACCTGCTTGCGATCTTCACCTTCTATGAATCGCTTCATCCGGTCACCCAGGCTGAACGAGTTAATCCAGTTCAGGCGATCAACGCGTTTTCACACAGGCTCGACCCGTTCCGGTACTTGCGCATCGCAGCGCTTGAATGGCTGGTTTCGAGGTCAAACGGTCGTCCGATCGGACGGGGCTCGTTGCCAGGTTGCCGGCCTTTGCGGTCGGTTTCGCGCGCGCAGCCGTCGCGGTGCCCGGCATCCTGGCCAGACAGGCCTCGCCTGAGAGGTCTTCACGCGGCACACAAATACCGGACAGTAACTATCTGATTTGATTTGACATTATTTGGGAGGGTGGACCGCCAGACCCTGTCGCGCCTGGATGCCTCTAACCCGGTAAGCGGCACGAAAATCACGGACACCCCGTGCTGTGCTGCTTTTTCCTTGGAAACCCTTGTATCAGACAGTCCTTGACTTTAATGATTGCGACCAGCATCATACGTATAAATGGCGGTCGCAATTATTAAGCCCCGTCATGCGCACGAAAAGTGCGAGGTCCGAGAGCAGATGTTGCGGTCGGCCACCCAAGCGGAATCTGGGCGCGGTCACCCTGTTGCATCGGCTGGTAGTTTTACAACTTAGGAGTAGAAACTATGAGTATTAACAAACGAACCCTCACAGCCGCATTGGAGGCTGCTGATCTTCAGGCTGCGGTTGCGGCTCTTCGTCAAGACATTGTTGTCCATTCACCTATCCTCGCAACCGCTGCCGACGAGGTCCGGGGGCTCCCCACGGTGGTTAAGATCCTTCAGGCGGCGTTCACCTGTTACGGGATGCCCCAGAATGTAGCGGAATTCCAAAATCCGGACGGTCGGTACATCGTCACATTCGACGGTGCCATCGACGGCAATCTGATCCAAATCGCTATTCTTGTCACCGAGGACACCACGGGGAAAGTGGAAAGCCTTCGCCTTTTCGCCCGCCCATGGCCGGTGGTCAAACTCTTCCGCGAGTACATGGAGCGTAACTTGCGCCCCGATCCGGTGCCCGACAGCATTTGGGCCCTACCCCCATCAAAGGAGTAAGCGGTAAAGGAGGGAAAGGAGACAAACTGCGATCAGCCGCCACGACTCGATGTTGCGCTACACGAAGCGGAGCTGGCTCCATGTCCCACCACTACGACGGCTTCATGATTTCGGTTCCAATTTACGATATTATGATTTCAATCGCAATTATTGAAGCCAAGCATTTTTGGGGGAGGCATCGCAACAATGAAGGTCACGAAGGAAAAATCAGCGGAGAACCGCGCTAGGCTTATCGAAACCGCTGGTCGGCTGTTCCGTGAGCGCGGTATCGACGGCGTAGGCGTTGCGGAAATCTGCAAACAGGCGGGATTGACGCACGGTGCCCTGTACGCGCAGTTCTCGACCAAGCAGGATATTGCTGCCGAGGCGTTAGCTCACGGCCAGGAACTCGGCTACAGATGTCTGATGGACACCAACGGCGGTCGGCCCCCGACGTTAGACCATTTCCTTGAGTACTACCTGTCAATGGAAACGCGGGACAATCTGGCTGGCAGTTGTGCAATGTCGGCTTCCGCGAGCGAAATCGGACGCCAGGACGAGAACGTAAGTGCGAGTTTCACTGATGGGTTTAATAAGGTGGCGAAGGCCATTGAAGCCGCAGAGGGGCCTAATGCCTTGGGGCCATCCACGCGCGAACGTGCACTCACTATCACGGCAGCCCTGATCGGCGGAGTGGCTGTAGCGCGCGGCGTTGCCAAGGCAAATCCGGCTCTATCGGAGGAGGTTCTTCAGGCACTTAAGAACGTGCTGGGCACCATAGGCGAAGGGGCTACCCCCGAAGTAGTTCGAGAGGGCAAGCGTTCTTCCAAACCAGCACGGACCCTCAGCCGCAGGCCTTAAGTAGCAACCAGAGCGGTCAATCAGCGGCAACTACCTGCCGTTGACTTGCTGATGAACGAATGACCGCAAGGCCGATGAAACAACGCTCACTTTCGCGGATCGAATGGCCGTTTGCTGAGCGGAGCCGCCGTTTGAATGTCCGACTAACCCAACGGGCGAATGACGCTTCATGGCCCAGTTGCGGCCGCTCGGAGTTGTGCCCAAAGTCGTCGACAAGCCGTCGAATCTGTGAATAGCGGTGGTGAGCGAGCCGCCGCGATGTATAGCCTGGTCGGCTCGTGCAAATTGAACAACATCAACCCACGCGCCTACCTTGAATACGTTCTTACACACATTGCGGATCACCAGGCCAACCGCATCGACGAACTGTTGCCATGGAACGTCGCGAAGCATCTCCTCCCATCTACACCTGCCTCGCTCTGATCCTTTCTGGCAGCAGCACGGTGTGCCTGCCGCGATCTTCCACCCTTGTCCATAGAATTCTCAACGGGCCTCACGCGACGCTTACAGTTTTTCCTGGAGTCATCGTGTTACCCCGTTGGAAGCTTTAACGGGTCCGAAGAGGCAAATAAAAAAGCCGACCTTATAAGGGGTCGGCTTCTTGGTTACCGGGAAATCCCGGGTGAATCACACTTTCATGCTGCTCGTCACAACGCCATTTCTGCCGTCACGGTGTCCCACGGTGCGCTCAGCCGGTCGCCCTCACGAACAATCAGGCCGCCCGTTTGACTAATAAAAAAAAACCGACCCTTTCGAGGCCGGTTTCGTGTTCCCGGGAAGTCCCGGTTACTCTTGAACGTAACTCAGCTCGCGCTGGTGACGTATAGATAGCAGTAAAACATGCGTATCCGAGTGCGCATACAAAATCAGGTGCGAACGCAGCACGTACTCCCTCACTTCGGGCAACCCCGCTTCGGCAGCCAATTGCAATACGCGTTCAAGCCGCATCTTGCCTTCGAACGAAGTGGCAGAAAGGGCACCGGCCGGACGTCCAATTTTGGGATGAAGCGCTACGAGATCGCCGAAACGCTCGATCTCGATCCACAATTGTTCGGCTCTGTCCGGCGCCGAAGCTACGTCCTGTTGCAACATGAATTCTCGGATGGTCTCCAGTCGCTCCTCGAGTGTCTCCGCAAAATCAACCTGCATCATTTCTTGGACTCAGCGCGACGCCGCATCGTGTCGCGCAGTTCCGACAGAGGCTTGACCCGGCCGGCGAGTGCATCCTGGAGACCCTTCTCCGCATCGTCCAGCATGACCAGTCGACCATGCTCGGCCTCGAGCGCGTGGTAGTAGTCCAGCTTCCGCGCGTCAACGAGGGCCACGTAAGCAGAGCCGTTCTTCGTCAGAACCTTCTCGGAGCCTGCTACGACGGCCTCTGCCAGCTCCGTCAACCGGGCGCGGGCCTCGGTAATTGGTACCACATCACTGGTTTGGAATGGCATTATGAATCCTTGATGGAATTCGTTAACGTTAAACTACAAATGTTCTTGCGGCAAGTCAAGGGGAAACGCTGCACAAACCGTCTCAAGTGCTGTTCGTATGGCACTGATCGACCCGAAGCAGTCGGTTGATTGCCTCCGTTGCGGACAGTCAGACCATCGCATTTCCCGAGCAACCGACGCGTAGACCATCTGTAGGGGCTTTGACGTTGCCCGCCGATTCGGCTCTTGCAATTGCGTCAATAAGGAGAGTAGCGACGCGATAGATAACGCCACCTCCGACCATCCTACGATAGCGCCGATCCAAGGCCGACGCAAAGTGCGAGCGAAGAGCACCACCGTAATGCCGACCGAACTCGATCCTCACTCGCGATCGGCCCAATCCCGGCCTGTTGGACTCACGTATCAAATTGGCGCCTCCGGCGGCTGTTGAGACGCGTGCTTAGCTTTGTGAACTCTCCGTAGCACCTGGAGCAGTTCAATTCGGCCGGCATCCGACGGGCGGACAAACGGATACGCGGTTTCCGCCGCGCTCGTTGCGTCATCCCAACGCTCAAGCGCCGCTAAAGATTGCGCGCGCGCCAGATTAGCGTCCGGATCGGTGGGATCTTGCTTAAGCGCATCGTCCGCGTCGGTCAACGCGCCGGTACAGTCATTGAGGTAGTACCGTGCGCGCGCCCGAACTGCAAGCGCTACGGTATGGACCGGACTGCCTTGCTGAAAGCGCTCTACGAATATTGCTGCTTCCGTGAATCGGCCCAGTATGTACAGAGCCTCTGCAATAAGCCGTACCGCCCGGGGGTCGGGGCTAAGGCGTAATACCTGCTCGGCAACTAAACCGATTTCTGGCCAGAGGTAGTAGCTTGCGAGGAGTTCCAGGCGCGTTAGCTGCGCACTAGGGATTTTCGGATTGGCCTGGAGCGCTCGGTCTACTTCTTCTATGGCCTTAGAAACCTCTCCCCCGCGCCGATAAACTTCCGCAAGGCCTGCACGCGTTAAGCTATTCAATGGGTCGTTTTCTGGCGCCACCACCAGCGCTGCACGAAAATCTTCACCGGCACCTTCTAGAAATCCGCATCCGAGATTTGATATGCCACGAAAATACAATGCCTTGGGATCTTCGGGGCGTTTGGCAATGTAATCGTCCATCAGCCGGATAGTATCCAGGAGTTCCGTTCTCGTATGCCAAGGGAACCGGGCACGACATTCGACGAGTAGCAGCGCGACATCTGGACTATCAGGGTTTTCCTGCCGCAGTTGCTCGGCATCTGCAAGAGCCTTCTCCGCTTGGCCTTCGTCAAGAAGCGCCCTTGTCGCCGCGAGTCTGGTTTCGAGAGGCGACGCAGCGCCGGTATCCTGTTCACTGGTCGGCGACGCTGCGCTAGGGAAACGCTGATTTATTCAGCTCGGTGGTCATCGCTGGCGTAGCTGAGGACGTTATAGAAGGCAGCTCACGGAACAGACTCACGATGATGA